>NZ_JBFBGZ010000004.1:0-348185 GCF_040684925.1 Arthrobacter sp. NPDC089319
ATCGCCTGCACGCGGATTTGGGCGATGTTCAGGTCCGCGGTGTCCTCGCGGTTGATCCGGTCCAGGATCAGCGCTCTTTCAGTCTCCGTCAGCGCGGCCGGCTGGCGCCGGTCTTTGTGCGGGACCGGCGTCGGGCAGGGCAGTGGCGGATTCCGGTACCGGTACCAACTGGCCCGGGCAACACCGAGCAGGCTGCAGGCCCGGTCAACGCCTACTCCGGCGTCGACGAGTCCGGTGACTGCGTCGTTTCGGAAGTGTCTTTCAGCGGTTCCGGCTCCGCGCTCTCGGCAAGTTTCTCCAAGAGCGCGTGCGCTTTTCCCATGGACTCAAGTGCGGCGTTCAGGACCTCGCGGTCGGCCTGTGCCTTGGCCAGTTCCCTGCGCAGCCGCGCGATCTCGGCGCTCTGCCGATTCGGCGTCACAGCTGACTTCCCGGTCCGTGGCCTGTTGCCCTTGGGGCCGGGTCCGAATTCATCATGGTCCCGAGCATAGGCCCACCTGCCGATCGTGGAAGAGCCAAGTTTGTGCCGGCGAAGCACCTCGCCCTTCGACCCGTTTGGCGCTGCCTCGTACTCCGCAAGGATCTCCATTTTCTCAACAACAGTCCGGAAAGGGCCACGACGAGCTGATTTGGTCATTTCCTACATCTCTCCATCAGCCCTCATGAAACGGAATCGTCTCATTTCAGGTTGACAGAGAGGGATAGGCCCTGTCCTCGACGATTAACCCTGCCCTCGGCGACGAACCCTGTCCTCACCGGAGCGTTGCGCGCGGGGGCCGAGAGGCGGCCCGGGAGTGGCGCGGGGTAGCCGGATGGGCCGACCGGACGCGATGACCCGCAGCAGCGCCGATTTGTTGAACGGGGCCGCCGTCGTGCTAAAGTTTCAACGTCCTCGGGGATGTAGCTCAATGGTAGAGCCTCAGTCTTCCAAACTGATTACGCGGGTTCGATTCCCGTCATCCCCTCTGCAGTGAGAGGCGGTCCAGAAGGGCCGCCTTTTCTGTTAGCGGCTGCAGTGCCAGGGTTTCATCGGCGCAGCAGCACCGCGGACCGCAATTGTGCAGCAAGCCGGGATAGCCCGTAGACTTGCGTGTGCACTACGGGGCGTAGCGTAGTGGCTAGCGCGCCTGCTTTGGGAGCAGGAGATCGCAGGTTCGAGTCCTGTCGCCCCGACTCTGTATTCTTGGTGCAGATTCAACCCCTATAGCTATCAGGAGTCCTAACGCTGTGAAGAGCGCTGTCGAAACCCTCACCCCCACCCGGGTCAAGCTCAACGTTGAGGTCCCCTTTGAGGAACTCAAGCCCAGCATCGACGCGGCGTACAAGACCATCGCGGGCCAGATCCAGGTTCCCGGCTTCCGCAAGGGCAAGGTTCCCGCCAAGCTGATCGACCAGCGCGTTGGCCGCGGCTACGTCATCGAGACCGCCATCAACGAAGGCCTGAACGGCTTCTACCAGGGCGCCATCGAAGAGACCGGCATCCGCCCGCTGAGCCGCCCCGAGGTTGAAATCACCGAGGTCCCGGACCCCACCGCCACCGAGGGCCAGCTGGCCTTCCATGTGGAGGTTGACATCCGCCCCGAGATCGAGCTGCCCGAGTACGCCGGCCTCGAGGTCACTGTGGAAGCCACCGAGGCCTCCGATGAAGACGTGCAGAAGGCGCTGGACGACCTGCGCGGCCGCTTCGGCACCCTGAAGACCGTTGACCGTCCGGCCGCTGCCGACGACTTCATCACCATGGACCTGTCTGCCAAGGTGGACGGCGAAGAGGTTGATTCCGCCGCCGACCTGTCCTACCAGGTAGGCGCCGGCACCATGCTCGAGGGCCTGGACGAGGCCGTCACCGCGCTGAGCGCCGGCGAAGACGCCACGTTCGAGACCAAGCTGGCCGGCGGCGAGCACGCCGGCCAGGACGCCACCGTCACGGTGACGCTCAAGGCCGTCAAGGAGCGCGAGCTGCCCGAGGCCGACGACGACTTCGCCCAGCTGGCGAGCGAGTTCGACACCATCGCCGAGCTGAAGGAAGACCTGGCCAAGCAGGCTGCCGACGCCAAGGTCATGGAGCAGGGCATTGAGGCCCGCGACAAGGTGCTGGACAAGCTCATGGAGCTGGTTGAGGTTCCGGTGCCGGATTCCGTCGTCGAAGAGCAGATGGAACAGCACTTCCGCCCGGAGAACAGCCACGGTGAAGACCACGACACCGAGGAGCACCGCGCCGAGGTCCGCGAGAACACCGCGAAGGCTTTCCAGAACGAGATCGTGCTGGACGCCGTGGCCGACAAGGAAGAGCTGGGCGTCAGCCAGGCCGAACTGATCGACTACATCGTCTCCTCCGCCGGCCAGTATGGCATGGACCCGAACCAGTTCGCGCAGCTGCTGGACCAGTCCGGCCAGGTCGGCATGATGGTGGGCGAAGTCCGCCGCCGCAAGGCCCTGGCCAAGGTGCTGGAGCTGGCCAAGGTCACCGACTCCAACGGTGCCGAGGTGGACCTGAGCGACTTCGTCCGCCCCGCCGGCGAAGAAGAGCCGAACATCGAGGACATGATCCAGGCTGCCGAGGCCGGCAGCGCTGAGAGCGGCGATGAAGCCGAAGCAGACGCCGCCGACACCGAGTCGATCGAGGACGCCGACGCTGCCGAAGAGGCCGCCGAGGAAGACAAGAAGTAGGCAGCACACTGCCGCAGGACGGACCGCCGGACTCCCACCAGGGACCGGCGGTTCGCCGCTTTAACTGCCGCACGACGCCGGCGCCCGGCTCGGGCACGAGCGGAGCCGATGCGCGCACGACGGCGGGGCCTGGCCCGGGCACGAGCGGAGCCGATGCGCGCACGACGGCGGTGCCTGGCCCGGGTGGGATGGGTTGCACGACGGCGGTGACTGGCTTGGGGCGGTATAGGTGCCACAACGGCGGCGCCCGTCTCGGCCGCGTGACCTCCGTCCCGCCGGAAAAGACGCGCCGAGCGCATGGTGAACGGCCCTGCGGAAGGCAAGCTCCGGCGTCGTAATTCTGCTGCAGGCAGAGGGTTTTCCCGCGCCAACACTGGCCTGATGCGCCGTCAGCGAACAGTGCGTCGTCAGGGAGGAATCGGGCAGCCGAACACGTTACTGTCCAAGTAGATAAACGACCCGAGGGCCGCCGGATGACGGACTGGCCAGGGGAAGAAGCGAGAGGTATTTCAGCATGTCGAATGAATCCGCCACTCCGAAGATGGCAACGGTCGAGGCCGCCAGCCGCGAAGACTACATCTATAACCGCCTGCTCAAAGAGCGCATCATCTGGCTCGGCTCCGAGGTGCGGGACGATAACGCCAACGCCATCTGCTCGCAGCTGCTGCTGCTCTCGGCCGAGGACCCGGAAAAGGACATCTACCTCTACATCAACTCGCCCGGCGGCTCGGTTACTGCCGGCATGGCCATCTACGACACCATGAAGTTCATTCCGAACGACGTGGTGACCGTGGCAACCGGCCTGGCGGCGTCGATGGGCCAGTTCCTGCTGTCCTCGGGCACCAAGGGCAAGCGCTACGCCACGCCGCACGCACGGATCCTGATGCACCAGCCCTCCGGCGGCATCGGCGGCACGGCCTCAGACATCAGGATCCAGGCCGAGCTGATCCTGCACATGAAGCAGGTCATGGCCGAGCTGACTGCCGAGCAGACCGGGCAGACGGTCGAGCAGATCCTGATCGACAACGACCGCGACAAGTGGTTCACGGCCGAGGAAGGCCTGGCCTACGGGTTCTTCGACAAGATCTCCGCCCACGCCGGCGGTGTCACCGGCGGCGGCGGGACGCGAAACGACTCCGCCCCGGCCACGGAATCCTGAGCCCACGCGCCACCGACCCGAATACAAGCAGGAGAATCTCATGGACTACAACTTCGGTGCCGCTGCCGGCGGTTTCGCCGCGAACATGCCGCAGAGCCGCTATGTGCTGCCCCAGTTCGAGGAGCGCACGCCGTACGGCTTCAAGCGCCAGGATCCCTACACCAAGCTGTTCGAGGACCGCATCATCTTCCTGGGTGTCCAGGTGGACGACGCCTCGGCCGACGACGTGATGGCCCAGCTGCTGGTGCTTGAGTCGACCGACCCGGACCGCGACATCACCATCTACATCAACTCCCCGGGCGGTTCGTTTACCGCGATGACTGCGATCTACGACACCATGCAGTACATCCGCCCGGAGATCCAGACCGTGTGCCTGGGCCAGGCCGCCAGCGCCGCAGCCGTGCTGCTGGCCGCCGGTACGCCGGGCAAGCGTTTGGCCCTGCCGAACGCCCGCGTGCTGATCCACCAGCCGGCGCTGGGCGGCGGCGAACGCGGCCAGGCCTCGGACCTGCAGATCCAGGCCGACGAAGTGATGCGGATGCGTGCCTGGCTGGAGAACGCCCTGGCCATGCACTCGGGCAAGGACGCGGCCCAGGTCAACAAGGACATCGAGCGCGACAAGATCCTCACGGCCGACGGCGCCCTGGAATACGGGCTGATCGACCAAGTCCTGGACTCCCGCAAGATCCACAAACCGGCGATCACCAAGTAATACCGAGTAAGATAGCCGGATTGCCTTCACTGCCCGTGGCGCGTCATATCGCACCACGGGCAGTGTGGTTACTGAAACTGTCGGCGCAGTGAATTAGAGTTGGTGTCAGCTAGCTTCGGCAACGCAGCACCAGCCCGGCATTTCTCGGCGGGGTTGAGGCTACGGCTGCCGCGGCAAGTGCCGACGTAGAACCAAGTAAGGGGACGGATATGGCTCGCATAGGTGAGAGCGCTGACCTGCTCAAGTGCTCTTTCTGCGGCAAGAGCCAGAAACAGGTCCGGAAGCTGATCGCCGGCCCCGGCGTGTACATCTGCGATGAATGCATCGAGCTGTGCAACGAGATCATCGAAGAGGAGCTGGCCGAGGTATCGGACCTGGGCAGCTTCGAACTGCCCAAGCCGCGCGAGATCTTCGATTTCCTGCAGGAGTACGTGATCGGCCAGGAGCCCGCCAAGCGCGCGCTGGCCGTGGCGGTCTACAACCACTACAAGCGCATCCAGTCCGGCCATGCCCCGAAGGGCACCGCCAACCTGTCCGATGCCAGTCCGCTGGAGGACGTGGAAGTCTCCAAGTCCAACATCCTGCTGATCGGCCCCACCGGCTGCGGCAAGACCTATCTGGCGCAGACGCTGGCCCGCCGGCTGAACGTTCCCTTCGCCGTCGCGGATGCCACCGCGCTGACCGAGGCCGGCTACGTGGGCGAGGATGTGGAGAACATTCTGCTCAAGCTGATCCAGGCCGCCGATTATGACGTCAAGAAGGCCGAACAGGGCATCATCTACATCGACGAGATCGACAAGATCTCGCGCAAGAGCGAGAACCCGTCGATCACCCGCGACGTCTCCGGTGAAGGCGTCCAGCAGGCCCTGCTGAAGATCCTGGAAGGAACCGTGGCCTCGGTCCCGCCGCAGGGCGGACGGAAGCATCCGCACCAGGAATTCATCCAGATCGACACCACCAACGTGCTGTTCATCGTGGCCGGTGCGTTCGCCGGGCTGGAGGAGATCATCGGGTCGCGGGCCGGTCGCAAGGGCATCGGCTTCGGCGCCCCGCTCAAGGACGCGGCAGCGGAAAAGGACAGCTACGGCGAGGTGATGCCGGAGGATCTGCTCAAGTTCGGGCTGATCCCGGAGTTCATCGGCCGGCTGCCGGTGATCACCACGGTGTCCAACCTGGACCGGCCGGCGCTGATCAAGATCCTGACCGAACCGAAGAACGCCCTGCTGCGGCAGTACCAGAAGATGTTCCAGTTGGACGGCGTGGAATTGAGCTTCGAGCAGGATGCCCTGGAAGCAGTCGCTGACCTCGCGCTGGAGCGGGGCACCGGTGCCCGCGGGCTCCGGGCCATCATCGAAGAGACGCTGCAGCCGGTGATGTTCGAGCTGCCCAGCCGCGAGGATATCGCCTCCGTGGTGATCACCGCCGACGCGGTGCTGAACAAGGCGGAACCGACGCTGATTTCCCACGACGTAGTGGCCAAGCGGCGGAACAAGTCCGCCTGACACGCCGAACCACCGACGACCACCGCACGACCGCACGAGGACCAGACAAGGGGACACACTATGGCCCGGACCGCCGGAAGCGCGGAGCTTCTCACCTGCTCGTTCTGCGGGAAGAGCCAGAAGCAGGTCAAGAAGCTGATCGCCGGCGGCGGCGTCTACATCTGCGACGAATGCGTCGGGCTGTGCAACGAGCTGCTGGAGGAAGAATTCGGTACCGCGGCGGTCGCCGCCGAATTGCTGGAGCTTCCCAAGCCGCGGGAGATCTTCGGATTCCTGCAGGAATACGTGATCGGCCAGGAGCCCGCCAAGCGCGCGCTGGCCGTGGCGGTCTACAACCACTACAAGCGCATCCGCTCCGGCCACGCCGCACCGGGCAACGCCGCGCTGTCCGCCGCCGGCGAGCTGCAGGACGTGGAGATCGCCAAATCGAACGTGCTGCTGATCGGTCCCACCGGCTGCGGCAAGACCTACCTGGCGCAGACGCTGGCACGCCAGCTGAACGTGCCGTTCGCGGTCGCGGACGCCACCTCGCTCACCGAGGCCGGCTATGTGGGCGAGGATGTGGAGAACATCCTGCTCAAGCTGATCCAAGCTGCGGACCATGACATCAAGAAGGCCGAGCACGGCATCATCTACATCGACGAGATCGACAAGGTGACCCGCAAGGGTGACGGCCCGTCGATCACCCGGGACGTCTCCGGTGAAGGCGTCCAGCAGGCCCTGCTGAAGATCCTGGAAGGAACCGTGGCCTCCGTGCCGCCGCAAGGCGGACGGAAGAACCCGCAGCAGGAGTTCCTCCAGATCGACACCACGAACATCCTCTTCATTGTTGCCGGCGCCTTCGCCGGGCTGGAAGAGATCATCGGCTCGCGGGCCGGCCGCAAGGGCATCGGCTTCGGCGCCCCGCTGAAGGACGCCGTCCAACAGCAGGACAACTACGGTGAGGTCATGCCGGAAGACCTGCTCAAGTTCGGGCTGATCCCGGAGTTCATCGGCCGCCTGCCGGTGATCACCACGGTGTCCGAATTGGACAAGCCGGCGCTGATCAAGATCCTGACCGAACCGAAGAACGCCTTGCTCCGGCAGTACCAGAAGATGTTCCAGCTGGACGGCGTGGAGCTGGCCTTCGAGCAGGACGCGCTGGAGGCGGTCGCCGACCTGGCGCTTGAGCGGGGAACCGGAGCCCGCGGACTGCGCGCGATCATGGAAGAGACGCTGCAGCCGATCATGTTCGACCTGCCCGGCCGCGACGACATTGCCACCGCCGTGATCACCGCGGCGGCGGTCCTGAACGGGACCGAGCCCACGCTCATCCCGCACGATGTGGAAGCCATCCGCCGCCGCGACTCTGCCTGAGCACGCAGCCAGCGTCGCCGCGCTGACATGCGGCCCTCTGGGCTGCGGCGGAACAAATCCTCCGGCCGCGTAGTTACGCACAACAGCACCCATAACCGGTCTCTTGAAGGAGTACTGCCCTATGTCTGAAAACGCTGCACCGTCAACCGTTGACTTCTGGTTCGACCCGGCCTGCCCGTTCGCCTGGATCACCTCCCGCTGGATCCTGGAGGTGGAGAAGGTCCGCGACGTGAAGGTGGACTGGCACGTGATGAGCCTGGCCGTGCTCAATGACGGCCGCGATGAGTTGCCGGATGAATACAAGGAGTTCCTCAAGCAGGCTTGGGGACCGGTGCGCGTGATCATTGCCGCCCAGCAGCTGCACGGCGACGCCTACGTGGGGAAGCTCTACGACGCCATGGGCACCCGCATCCACAACGAGGGCAACAAGGACTACGAGTCCGTCACCGCCGCCGCCTTGGAAGAGGTCGGGCTGCCCGCGGATCTGGCCCGCTTCGCCACCTCGGACGAGTACGACGAGCAGCTGCGCGCCAGCCACGAGGAAGGCATCTCCAAGGTCGGCGACGAAGTAGGAACACCCGTGGTGGCCTTCAACGGCACCGCCTTCTTCGGACCGGTCATGACGCGCATTCCGCGCGGCGAGGACGCCGGCAAGATCTTCGACGGCGCCGTGGCGCTGGCCGAGTTCCCCTACTTCTACGAGATCAAGCGCTCCCGGACCACCAGCCCCAAGTTCGACTGATCGGTTCCGCCGGACACTGCTCCGGCGAGCATCTGCGCTAAACCGACGCGCCATGGCCGGCCGGAAAGAATTTCGGCACAGCTATGGCGTGTCGGCTTGCGCAGGAGTATAAATATCTATACGCATCCACCAAAAGATGCGGGACCGAACACCAAAGATTCAGTGACAAGTAGTGGACAAGTTCCACAAACTGCCAGCCAGTGACGAGGCTAGGAAGACCTGAAAATCAGCGGAGTTCGCGAGACCCAAAGCCGTCACCTTTGGATCAAAAGAGTCGAAGCCCCACCAACGGCGAAACGCTGATGGGGCTTCCCCTCGTTAACGGGTCCGTCTGAACGGCCCGGCAGCGGTTACTCGGCCGCGGCCTCCGCGGCGGCAAGCTCCACCTTGGTGACGGTCAGCTCGCCCTCGGCCTCGGCCAGCATGACCTCGCGGGCATTGCCGGCGGCCTTCAGGTCGCCCAACCCGGCCTCCAGTTGCGCGACCTGGGCGGCCGAACCGCTGATGGTCGCGGTGAGCACCTCGGTGCGCTGTTTGACCTTGGCTTCCGACTTGGCCTTGCGGATGCCACCGAGCGCCAGCCCGACGGTCCCCAGCAGACCCTTGTCCGCGGCCGAGGCAACCGTGGCGAGCCCCGCCGTCGTCGGCCATTCAGCGCGGTGCACGGAGCCGGCGCGCCACCAGCTCCAGACCTCTTCGGTGGCGAAGGGCAGGAACGGTGCGAACAGGCGCAGCAGCGCGTCCAGCGTGGTGGCCAGGGTGGCCAAAACCGAGTCCTGCTCCGCCTGGCCGGCGGCACCGTAGGCGCGGTCCTTGATCAGTTCGACGTAGTCGTCGGTGAAGGACCAGAAGAAGCTCTCGGTGACCTGCAGCGCCCGGGCGTGGTCGTACTTCTCGAACGCCGCCGTGGCGGTTTCCACCACGTCGGCCAGCTGGCCCAGCAGCGAGATGTCCAGCGGGTTGGTGACCACAGCGGCGTCGTCGGCCAGCACCGATGCCTCGGTGGCGCCCAGGTTCAGCACGAACTTGGAGGCGTTGAGCATCTTGATGGCCAGCCGGCGGCCGATCTTCATCTGCGCGACTTCGTAGGCGGTGTCCGCGCCGAGCTTGGCGGAGGCCGCCCAGTACCGGACCGCGTCCGCACCGAACTGCTCCAGCACGTCGGTGGGAACCACCACGTTGCCCTTGGATTTGGACATCTTCTTGCGGTCCGGGTCCAGGATCCAGCCGGAGAGCGCAGCGTGCTTCCACGGCGCGCAGCCGTTCAGCGCGTCGGCGCGCACCGCAGTGGAGAACAGCCAGGTCCGGATGATGTCGTGGCCCTGCGGGCGCAGATCGAACGGGAAGACGTTGTTGAAGAATGCCTCGTCCCGGCTCCACTTGCCCACAATCTGCGGTGTGAGCGAGGAGGTGGCCCAGGTGTCCAGCACATCGGCGTCGCCGATGAAGCCGCCGGGCTGGTTGCGCTGCGATTCCTCGAAGCCCGGGGCCGGCTCGGCGGCCGGGTCGACCGGCAGCATCTCGTCGCTCGGCAGCACCGGGTTGTCGTAGTCGGGGTTGCCGGAGGCGTCCAGCGGGTACCAGACGGGGATCGGCACACCGAAGAAGCGCTGCCGGGAGACCAGCCAGTCGCCGTTGAGGCCTTCGATCCAGTTTTCGTAGCGCGAGCGCATGAACGCGGGGTGGAAGTCGATCTCCCGGCCCCGGCCGATCAGCCGTTCGCGGCGGTCCTCATCGCGGCCGCCGTTGCGGATGTACCACTGGCGCGAGGTGACGACCTCCAGCGGCTTGTCGCCCTTTTCGTAGAAGTTGACCGGGTGGGACATCTTCTTGGGCTCGCCGTCCAGCTCGCCAGCGGCGGTCAGCAGCTCCACCACCTTCTCCTTGGCGGAGAACACGGTTTTGCCAGCCAGCTCGGCATAGTTCGCCTTGCCTGCCTCGGTGCTGATCCACTCCGGCGTCTCGGCCACAATCCGGCCGTCTCGGCCCACAATCGAGCGGGTGGGCAGCTGCAGCTCGCGCCACCAGGTCACGTCGGTCAGGTCGCCGAAGGTGCAGACCATGGCAATGCCGGCGCCCTTGTCCGGCTTGGCCAGCGGGTGGGCCTTGACCTCAACCTCCACGCCGAACAGCGGGGACTTCACGGTGGTGCCGAACAGCTTCTGGTAGCGCTCGTCGTCGGGGTGGGCCACCAGGGCCACGCAGGCCGGCAGCAGCTCGGGGCGGGTGGTCTCGATGTGGACCTTCTTGCCGTCGGCGGTCTCGAAGGCGTAGCGGTAGTAGGCGCCGGGCATCTCCCGGTCCTCCAGCTCGGCCTGCGCCACGGCGGTGCGGAACGTGACGTCCCACAGCGTGGGGGCCTCGGCCATGTAGGCGTCGCCGGCGGTCAGGTTGGCCAGAAAGGCGCGCTGTGAGACCGAGCGGGACACGTCGTCGATGGTCCGGTAGGTCAGGTCCCAGTCCACGGACAGGCCCAGCGTGCTGAAGAGGTTCTCGAAAACCTTCTCGTCCTCCACAGCCAGGGTCTCGCAGAGCTCAATGAAGTTCCGGCGGGAAACGACGTCGAAATCGCGCTGGTTCTTCGCCGGGGTGGCCGGCGGCTGGTAGTCCGGGTTGTACGGCACCGACGGGTCGCAGCGCACGCCGTAGAAGTTCTGGACGCGGCGCTCGGTGGGCAGGCCGTTGTCATCCCAGCCCATCGGATAGAACACGTTCTTCCCGCGCATCCGCTTGTAGCGGGCCAGCACATCGGTCTGTGTGTAGGAGAACATGTGTCCCACATGCAGCGAGCCGGACGCCGTCGGCGGGGGAGTGTCGATCGAGTAGACCTGCTCCCGCGTGGTCTCGGGGTTGAACTTGTAGGTTCCCTCCCCACGCCAGCGCCGGGTCAGGGCGTCCTCAAGGCCTTCGAGGGCGGGCTTGTCGGGAACGTTTACGGAAACGGGCGTGTCTGTGCCCGGGGTATGTTCTGCCATGCTCGCCATTCTTTCATGCCGGGCACGGAATGAAGATTCACGACGGCGGTGCCCGCCTGCCTGCATCGGCGCGCCTCACCCGGACTGCCGATTCGCACGACGGCGGTGCCCGCCCTTCCTGCCCCTGTCCGGCTCGCGTAGCATGCGGCTATGACGGACGTTCAGATCAAGCGGGTCTACGAACCGGCCGACGACGGTGACGGCTACCGGGTGTTGGTGGACCGGATCTGGCCGCGTGGGATCAAGAAGGAGGACGCGGGGCTGGACCTCTGGCTCAAAGAAGCGGGGACATCCGCCGAGTTGCGCAAGGAGTTCAGCCACCAGCCAGAGAAGTTCGAAGCGTTCACTGTGGCGTACCGGAAGGAGCTGGACGGTTCCGAGGTATTGAAGCGTTTGTTGGAGCTGGCCCGCGCGCATCCGAAGCTGTGCCTGCTTTACGGTGCCAAGGATGAGACGCACAACCAAGCGGCGGTGCTGCGGGACTTGATCCTGGAGGAACTCGGCGGGGAATCCGGCTGACATGCCGCGCCGGATGGGGGAGTTGCGTGGCGCCGGCGGCCGGCGGCGGATGAGCCGGGCGCACAACCGCCTCACAGAGGGCGGCACGCGCGGCTCCGGGCGCGGCACCTGGCGCAACGCCGTCCTGACCCTGATGGGTTCGGCGGCTTTGATCGGTTCCATGGCCGGATGCGGGATTATCCCCGGGTTCGAGGCTCCGCCGTGTCTCCCACCGGACTACTCGGTGACCCCCAAGGAGGCGGGTCCGGGGGAGACAGTAACGGTGTCAGCGCGGGACGCTGACTGCGACCCGCGCTACGGCAGCGAGGCCCAGATTGAAGTGATCGTGACAGACGCTTCCGCTGTAGAAGTGCTCCACGAGACCGCCCCGATGAACGACGGCGGCGGCTTTACCTATACCTTTACGGTCCCCGCGGATGCCGCGGCAGGCGAGGGGTCGGTGACTGCGATGCCCTACAACGTCGACTGGTGCGATGACACCGGCCGGAACAACCGCGTATCGGGAGCGGCCGCCGTCGTCGAACTCGAGCGGGTATCGTGCGCGATGCCGCTGAGGCCCCTCCTGATCACCCGGTGACCCCTGCTGATCAAACGGTCATCGCAGCTTCGCTCGGTGAAGTCTCGTTCCTGCCTGTCAGCTATCGCTCGGCCCAGCGGTGACGGACGGATCCCCAAGCATTCCAGCGGCTCGCCGCGGCGTCGTGCTGTAGGCCTCCGTTTTTGTTCGCCATTAGGCTGTGATCCATGACCAAGCGCGCAGTAGTAACGGGAGCAAGTTCGGGGATCGGCGCCGCCACCGTGCGGGCGCTGCGCGGAAGCGGTTGGGAGGTAGTGGCAGTGGCCCGCCGTGCCGACCGGCTTGCCGCGCTCGCCGAAGAAACCGGTGCGGTGGCGATGCCCGGCGATGTGACAGACCAGGCCTCCGTCGATCAATTGGTGGCCGGTGTGCTTGCCGGCGGCGGCGTCGATGCGCTGGTGAACATCGCCGGCGGCGCCTTCGGGGTGGACTCGATCGCCGAAGGAAAGTTCGCCGACTGGGAGAAGATGTACAACGTCAACGTCCTCGGCTCGCTGCGGATGATCAAGGCATTGCTGCCGGCCCTGCGGGATAACGGCGAAGGCTCGGTCGTGTTGCTGACCTCCACCGCGGGGATCGTGGCGTACGAAGGAGGCGGTGGATATGTGGCCGCCAAGTTCGCGCAGCACTCCATGGCCGGTACCCTGCGTCTGGAAGAGGCCGAACATAACGTGCGGGTGATCGACATCCTGCCGGGCTTGGTGCAGACCGAAGAGTTCTCGCTCAACCGTCTCGGCGGCGACCAGGCAGCGGCGGACAAGGTCTACACCGGCGTGGAGAAGCCGCTGCTGGCCGAGGACGTTGCCGACGTGGTGGCCTACTCGCTCAATCTTCCGCACCATGTGAACCTGGATCAGATCGTCATGCGCCCGGTCGCGCAGGCCGCCGCCCACAAGCTGATTCGGAAATAGCGGTAGAGCTTCGAGCTGTCCGGGCTCGGACTCGCGTAGCTCCGGGTTCGGAGTAGCCCAGTTCCGGGTTCGAAGTAGCCCAGCTAGCGGCTCGGGTTGGCTAGCTAGGACTCGTTTCTTCCCGGCACGGCACGGTCGGCACGCCGGCGACTATCCCTACACAATCGAGGAATCCGATTGCTTCGAATCTGTCTTCGAAGAAAAATGGATGTATGGCCAATGCGACGCTCGAACAGGATCCGGGGACACTTGCTTCCCTGGACCGAGTGCGCGTCGACTTGGCCAGCAGAGCGGGCAGCTTCGTCGCTGGAATGGACCAGATGTCTACCCGCGAGCTGGCAGCGACTGTTGCGGCGGTGGAGGACATCTCCAAGATCGTGGAGTTCTTCCAGTTGGCAGGAGCATGGGCAGTAGAACGGGCCGATGTTGCCCGGGTAGGGGAGCGGGACGGACTTTTCGGAGGCCCTGCGGCCGCCGGTTGCCGCGGCGCAGAATCCTCACCGGGTGGTGGCACAGTCCCTGCTGCGGGTGCGGACACGGGGGAGCCAAGTTGGGCGGATCCCGCGGAAGCGCTAAACGCCGGCACCGGTCGGGACGGAACTGACGGGCAGGGGGCGGCGGAGGGCGAGGACGGCAGCGCCCGCAGGGGGACGGAGTTCCGCACGAACGCCGAGTATTTGCGGGCCCGGCTGGGGATCGGTGCGGGCGAGGCAAAGCGGCGGATCAGGGTGGGTCAGGCTGTGCTCGCCGGACGACTGCCTTCAGGCGAGCCCGGGGGCGTCAGGCTGCCGGTGCTTGGGAAGGCGTTGGCCGAGGGCAGGATTGCGGGCCGGGCTGCGTCGCTGATCACTATTGCGGTGGCGCGGGTACGTCCGACTGCCGGGATGGATACTGCGTCGGAGATGGAAGCGGCGCTGGTGCGTCAGGCAGTGGAAGCCGATCAGGACGTATTGGGCAAGGTCGCCAGAATGTGGGAGGCGGCCGCGGATGCGGACGGGAGTGAGCCTTCGGAGGCGGCGCTGCGCGCGAAACAGGGTCTGTTCTATCGGGGGCGGCGCGGCGGCCTGCACTACTTCACTCTGGCGGCAGATGACGCTCAGTACCAGGCGCTGGCGACGGTGATGAATACAGCGACAAACCCGCGGCTGACCGGCGAGAACATCACTGCCGGCAACGGCGCGGGTGTGGCCGCAGGCACCACCGTCGAAGGGGATGGTGAAGTGCCAGGGACCGCCGCGTTCCTGCCCGCTCCCGCGTCCGGGACAACCGATGCGGTGTTTGGGGATGGGACCACGGACCGGGATGCCGCGTTGTTGGATCCGCGGTCGTTTGCGCAGAAGCAATTGGCCGGCCTGGTGGCCGGGTGCGTGGTCGCTTTGTCGGCTGGCAGGCTGCCGGCCACCGGCGGGCACCGCGCCCAGATCATGGTCACCACCGGTTACAAGGAATTGGCCGGCAAGTTGACCGGCCCGGCGCATCCGGTGTTCGGCCATCCCGTCTCGGCCAAGACTGTGCGGAGGCTGGCGTGCGACGCGTCGATCATCCCGGTGGTACTGGGTTCTCAGAGCGAGGTCCTGGATCTGGGCCGCGCGTCGAGGTTCTTCACCCCGGCAGTCCGCAAGGCGCTCGCCGTACGTGACTGCGGGTGCGCGTTTCCCGGCTGCACAATGCCGGCGGTCTGGTGCGAGGCCCACCACGTCGTTCCCTGGTACCGGGGCGGGCGGACAAACGTGAACAACGGCGTACTGCTCTGCATCTTTCACCATGACTTGGTTGAACAGGGCGACTGGGAGATCGCGGTCGAAGACGGCATCCCGTGGTTTATCCCGCCCGGCTACATAGACCCGCACCGCCGCAGGCGACGCAACCAATACTGGCGCACCAAAGTTCCGGATTTGTTGCCGGTTCAGTGAGGACGGTGGGCCGGCGAACCTGGCAGCGGCGGCCTCGCCAGCAAGGAGGCAGGCAAGCCTCGTGTGGGTCCAGGGCTCTCCACCGCGCTGTCGGCCGCGCTGCCGGTCTGCGTTTCGACAGCCACGGCGATGTGGCCCTAAACTTGAGCTACAAGCTTCGACCCGGCCATCACCGGTGAGCTTCCGGAAGAACGGTCCACGCAGCAACACCGGGCCCATTAGAGCCGGACGGGTAAGCCCGTCACAGCAGCGAACGAGTGGCTGTCCCTTTGCACCGGTTCCGGCGCATCAGGCCAGCAAGTGAGGTGGTACCGCGGGTTCGCCCCGGCAGCGGGTTCGGCTTTCAGGCCTAATCGGTGTGCTGGAGCAGGACACGTCCTCGCAGAAGTACCCACACTTGCCGAGCTGTCTTTCCAGGATGACGAAAATGCCACAGATCTATCCCAAGGCCTCCACCGCCGGCGCTGCCGCTGCCGAGAGCTCGCCCAAGTTCCCCGAGATCGAGGAACTGGTGCTCAAATACTGGCAGCAGGACGGCACGTTCCAGGCTTCCGTCGATGCCCGAGATGCCGGCGAAGATGGCGGGAATGAGTTCGTCTTCTACGATGGGCCGCCCTTCGCTAACGGGTTGCCGCACTACGGCCACCTGCTGACCGGCTACGTCAAGGACCTGGTAGCGCGCTACCAGACGCAGCGCGGCCACAAGGTGGAGCGCCGCTTCGGCTGGGACACGCACGGCCTGCCCGCCGAGCTGGAGGCGATGAAGCAGCTGGGCATGACGGACAAGAACCAGATCGTTGCCATGGGCATCGACAAGTTCAACGATGCCTGCCGCACGTCCGTGATGAAGTACGCCGATGAATGGCAGAACTACGTAACCCGCCAGGCCCGCTGGGTGGACTTCGAGAACGACTACAAGACGCTCAATGTCGAGTACATGGAGTCGGTCATCTGGGCCTTCAAGCAGCTGCATGAGAAGGGCCTGACCTACCAGGGCTTCCGCGTTCTGCCCTACTGCTGGCGTGACGAGACTCCGCTGTCCAACCACGAGCTGCGGATGGACGACGACGTCTACAAGATGCGCCAGGACCAGACGGTCACGGTTACCTTCCCGATCCGGGCGGACGACTCGGAGAACCCCTTGGCCGAGGAGCTGGCCGGCGTCAACGCACTCGCCTGGACCACCACGCCGTGGACGCTGCCTACCAACGCAGCGCTCGCCGTCGGCCCTGAAATCAACTATGTGGTGCTGCCGGCCGGACCACACGGGACCCAGGCTTCGGGGGACAAGTTCCTCCTCGCTAGGGATCTCCTGGGCTCCTACGCCAAGGACCTGGGGTACGACGACGCCGCTGCCGCCGCCGAAGCGGTCACCGCCACCTACGCCGGCTCGCAGTTGGCCGGCCTGCGCTATGAGCCGCTGTGGGACTACTACACGGACGCCGAAAAGTGGGGTACCAGCAATGGCTGGCAGGTCGTGGTGGCTGACTACGTGACCACCACGGACGGTACGGGTCTGGTCCACCAGGCGCCGGCGTTCGGCGAGGACGACCAGAAGATCTGCGAAGACAACGGCATCCCGGTGATCGTGTCCGTGGACGAGGGCGCCAAGTTCCTGTCCAATTTCGCCGAGGGACCGCTGGCCGAGATCGCCGGCATGCAGGTGTTCGAGGCGAACAAGCCGATCACCCGTGTGCTGAAGGCCGAGGGCCGGCTGGTCCGGCAGGCCAGCTTCGAGCACAGCTATCCGCACTGCTGGCGTTGCCGCACGCCGCTGATCTACCGCGCCATCTCCTCCTGGTATGTGGAGGTCACCAAGTTCAAGGACCGGATGGTAGAGCTGAACCAGCAGATCAACTGGATCCCGGAAAACGTCAAGGACGGCCAGTTCGGCAAGTGGCTGGAAAACGCCCGCGACTGGTCCATCAGCCGCAACCGGTTCTGGGGTTCGCCCATCCCGGTGTGGGAATCGGACAACCCGGACTACCCGCGCCGCGAGGTCTACGGCTCGCTGGCCGAGCTGGAGGAAGCGTTCGGCACCCTGCCGCGCAATCACGACGGCGAGGTGGACCTGCACCGTCCGTACATCGATGACCTGGTCCGGCCCAACCCGGACGACCCCACCGGCCAGTCGATGATGCGCCGGGTGGAGGATGTGCTGGACGTCTGGTTCGACTCCGGTTCCATGCCGTATGCCCAAGTGCACTATCCGATGGAGAACAAGGACTGGTTCGACAGCCACAACCCGGCGGACTTCATCGTTGAGTACATCGGCCAGACCCGCGGCTGGTTCTACACCATGCACGTGCTGGCCACCGCGCTGTTCGATCGGCCGGCGTTTCGCAACGTGATCAGCCACGGCATCGTGCTCGGCTCCGACGGGCAGAAGATGTCCAAGAGCCTGCGCAACTACCCGGACGTGTCCGAGGTCCTGGACCGCGATGGTTCCGACGCAATGCGTTGGTTCCTGATGGCCTCCCCGATCCTGCGCGGCGGCAACCTGATCGTCACCGAGCAGGGCATCCGCGATGGCGTCCGCCAGGTGATGCTGCCGCTGTGGAACGTGTGGCACTTCTTCAAGCTCTACACCAACTCCGCGAACAACGGCGCCGGCTACGAGGCGGGCTCCGTCCTCGGCGATACCGCCCGGATCGATGGGATGGAGTCGCTGGACCGGTTCATTCTGGCCAACACCGGGGATTTGGTCCGCGATATAACCGCCGCGCTGGACGCCTACGACGTTTCCGGTGCCTGCGACGCGCTGCGCGAGTACCTGGACACGCTGACCAACTGGTACATCCGCCGCTCCCGCCAGCGCTTCTTCGACGAGGACCGCGACGCGTTCGACGTGCTCTACACCGCGCTGGAAACCGTGTGCCGGGTGGCCGCTCCGCTGCTGCCGCTGGTGACCGAGGAGATCTGGCGCGGGCTCACCGGCGGACGCTCGGTCCATCTGACCGACCTGCCCGACGCCGGTGAGTTCCCGCAGTTGGCCGAGCTGGTGGAACTGATGGATACCACCCGGCAGATCTGCTCGTCCGGCTCGAGCCTGCGCAAGGGCGCGAACCTGCGGGTGCGCCTGCCGTTGGCCTCGCTGACCGTGGTGGTCCCGGGTGCCGAGCGGCTCTCCGGCCAGTACGCGGTGATGATCCAGGACGAACTGAACATCAAGTCCGTCCGGCTGATTGACGCCGCCGACGCTTCGCCGGAAGAGTTCGGCATCTCGCAAAAGCTGGTGGTCAATGCCCGGGCCGCCGGTCCGCGGCTGGGCAAGAACGTGCAGCAGGCCATCAAGGCGGCCAAGTCCGGCGACTGGTCGGTGGATGACGCCGGTGTGGTCACCGCTGGGGGACTGGCGCTGGAGCCGTCGGAATACGCGTTGGAAACGGTGGTCGCCGAGGATGCCGCGGCGGGTGCCGCCGTTACCATGCTGCCCGGCGGCGGCTTCCTGGTCCTGGACACCACCGTGACTGCGGAACTGGAGGCCGAGGGGGTGGCGCGCGACTACGTGCGCACCATCCAGCAGGCCCGCAAGGACGCCGGACTGGTGGTCAGCGACCGCATCCGCACCACGGTGACGGCAGACCAGTCCGTGCTGGACGCCCTCACCCTGCACCAGGGGCTGGTCTCGCAGGAAACCCTCACCGTGGACCTTGTCCTGGTGGCCGGGGACGGCGATGCCGTGTCCGTGGAAAAGACCGGATCCTGAAGGGGCACCGACCATGAGTGATGAATTCGGCGTTGAGAGCGTCTACGCGGAACTGCTGGGCCGCGCCCCGGAAAACAAGATGGAACCGCGGATGGAACCGCTGTTCCGTGCGATGGACATCCTGGGCGAACCCAACAAGGCCTTTGCGAGCATCCACCTGACCGGGACCAACGGCAAGACCTCCACGGCCCGGATCATCGAGGCCGGCCTGCGGGCCCACGGGCTGCGCACCGGCCGCTACACCAGCCCGCACCTGTCCAAGGTCACCGAACGGATCAGCATCGACGGCGAGCCCGTCGCGGACGAGACGTTTGTCCGGGTCTGGGACGAGATCCGGCCCTACCTGGACATAGTGGACCAGGAGCTGAACGCCGAGGGCGAACCGCGGCTGACCTACTTCGAGTGCGTGACCATCCTCGCCATCGCCATCTTCGCCGACGAGCCGGTTGAAGTGGCGGTGGTCGAGGTCGGTCTGGGCGGCGTCACCGACGCCACCAACGTGGTGGACGGCCAGGTCTCGGTGGTCACGCCGATCTCGCTGGACCACACGGACCTGCTGGGGGACACCACCGCGGACATCGCCCGGGAGAAGGCCGGCATCATCAAGAGCGGCGGCTTCCTGATCAGCGCTGCCCAGCCGCTGGACGCGGCCGAGGTGCTGCTGGAACAAGCGCGCGATGTGCAGGTACCGTTCCGCTTCGAAGGCGTGGAATTCGGCGTCGAGTCCCGTAAGGTGGCGGTCGGCGGCCAGCAGCTGACTATCAACGGGCTGGCCGGCCGCTACGAGGACCTGATGCTGCCGCTGCATGGCGCGCATCAGGCCCAGAACGCCGCGGTGGCCGTGGCTGCGCTGGAGGCGTTCCTCGGCGGCGGGGAGAAAGAGCTTAACGTCGAGGTGCTCCGCGAGGCGTTCCTGGAGGTCACTTCGCCGGGCCGGCTGGAAGTGGTCCGGACCGCGCCCACCATCATCGTGGACGCCGCCCACAATCCCGAGGGGATGAAGGCCAGCGCGCAGGCCATCCTGGAGGCGTTCAACTTCACCACGCTGGTCCCGGTGGTCGGCGTGCTGCAGGAAAAGGACGCCATCGGACTGCTCCAGCAGTTGCGCGAGCAGCTCAAGGACCTCACCGACGAAATCTGCGTCACCACGTCCAACTCGCCCCGGGCCATCCCGGCCGAGCAGCTGGCCGAGGACGCCATGGCCGCCGGTTTCCCGGAGGACGCCGTCCACATTGCGCCCCGGCTGGATGACGCCATCGAATGGGCCGTGGGACGGGCCGAAGCCAACAACGACCTCTCCGGCGGCGTGCTGATCACGGGGTCCATCACCCTGGTCGCCGACGCCCGTATCCTGCTAGGAAAGTAACAAGATCCATGGCCAAACTGACCAAAGCCCAGCGCGAATGGCGTCCGGACACGCCCAAGAAACGGCGTTCGATCAAGACCATGTTCGCCTCCACCGTGCTGCTGCTGGAAGCCTTCGTTGCTTTCTTCGCCACGCTGGTGGTGTTCGGGCTCTACCGCGATGA
Source organism: Arthrobacter sp. NPDC089319 (assembly GCF_040684925.1). Taxonomy (NCBI): domain Bacteria; kingdom Bacillati; phylum Actinomycetota; class Actinomycetes; order Micrococcales; family Micrococcaceae; genus Arthrobacter; species Arthrobacter sp. NPDC089319. Next base: position 20,272 of record NZ_JBFBGZ010000004.1, read on the forward strand.
GGTGTCGCCGGCGCTGATCCTGAGCCTCGGGATCGGCCTGAGCATCGTGCTGGTGCTCTGCTGCGCGCTGCTGCGCCGCCCCGCCGGCTACGCCATCGGCTGGGGACTGCAGGTGCTGCTGATCGCTACCGGCATCGTCGAACCGGTGATGTTCGTGGTCGGGCTGCTCTTCGCGCTGTCCTGGTGGTACGCGGTACGCACGGGCGGCCGGCTGGACCGCGAGAACGCACAGCGCGACGCTGAGCAGGCGGACTGGGAGCGCCAGCACGGCGGGCAATCAGGGGAATCAGGGGAAGCAGGCGCCGCAGCCGGCGACGTCCGCTGATCCGCACGCCTACCCATCGGCCGCGGCAGTTCCGTCCGAATCGGGGGCTGCCGGCCCGTCCCGTAGGATAAAACGGGGTTAATCGTGAAGCGAAGAGGAGAAATTGTGAGCGTTGAACGCACACTGGTACTGGTCAAGCCTGACGGCGTATCCCGCGGTCTCACCGGCAGCATCCTGGCCCGCATCGAGGCCAAGGGCTACACGTTGGCCGAACTGAAGCTGGTGGAACCCACCCGCGAGCTGCTGGAGAAGCACTACGAAGAGCATGTCGGCAAGCCGTTCTACGAGCCGCTGGTCGAGTTCATGCTCTCCGGCCCGGTGACCGCCGCAGTGTTCGAGGGACACCGCGTGATCGAAGGCTTCCGGTCGCTGGCCGGCACCACCGACCCCACCACTGCCGCCCCCGGCACGATCCGCGGCGACTTTGGCCGCGATTGGGGCGTCAAGGTGCAGCAGAACCTGGTCCACGGCTCGGATTCGCCGGAGTCCGCCGAGCGCGAGATCGGCATCTGGTTCTCCTAGGCCCAGCGCAACCAGACCCAGCCCAACGCACAGAGGCCGCGCCCCCGAATGAACGGGGACGCGGCCTCTGGCCGTCAAACCGAACCCGGCTGAGCCGAAAATCAGCTGGGCCGAAAATCAGCTCAGCCGGAGATCAGCGCCAACGGATTCGGCGCAGCAACATCAGCCCAGGAACGCGTCGATGAAGGCCAGGAAGATGGTCCCGGCGGTCACGATCCAGAGCAGCGCCGTGATGGTCCAGGCCCAGCTGCCGACAAAGCGGACCACGCCGGCGGGCGCCTTGATGACCCCGTGCGCCAGGTTCCGCGCCGTGGTGTGGACCATCATCGCGATCATCGCGGCCCAGACTCCCATGCAGTACAGGCACAGGATGTGGATGTCGTAGAGCGCCTGGCTCCACAGCCAAACGATAAAGACGAAGCCCAGCGTGACGCCGGTCTGCAGGCCGATCCAGTACCAGCGGCGGAACCGTGCCCCGGCAAGGATCGCCACCGCCGTCGTCACGGGAACCGCGAAGGCGACGATGCCGATCAGCGGATTGGGGAAGCCGAAGAGCGAGGCCTGCCAGTGCAGGAACACCTTGCCGCAGGAGACCCACGGGTTGATGTCGCAGCTGGTCACGTGGCCCGGGTCCTGGTAGGTGGCCAGCCGCTCCAGCACCAGGATGCCGGACATGATCCAGCCGAAGACGCCGGTGACCAGCAGCAGCCAAGCGAACGGCTTCTCCCGGGCGATGCCGGGAACCTCGCGGTCCGGGCGGTGGCCGGAGGCGGTGGAGGCCAGGGATGTGGAGGGTTGCGCGTCGGTGTGCACCGTGTTCCTCGAGTTCGGGGGCATTTGGCTCGATTCTACGCCGGAGAGATGAGGCTAATACTCACCAAAACGGACCCGGTGTGAGAGAATGATCGTGGCTGATAGCGGCCCCACATGCTGCTATTGGTCCAGCGACAGGCTTCCAGGTCCGTCGGCGACGCTTCCCGAACAAGGAGCCCATCAATCCGGATGGGCGCTGGGAATCCGCCGGGCGGCCCTGCCGGTGAAGAGAAGATAGATACGGCAGACGGAAAAGCGCCGCTGGTCCCCGGGTGTGCCGCGCCCCACGTGATGGCGCGAGCTCGGGTGATACCAAGACGACTTTCGGTGGCGGGCAGCCTCAGGCGCCCGGACACCCGGCTACATGCCCCCGAGGGCACCGGGATGTGGCCGGTGCCGCAAGGGTTGGAGCATAACTTTAAATGGACAATGAACAGGTAATACCCGCTACCTCTACACCGGCCGACTCGCCGGAGGGAACAGCCAAGAAACCGCCGCGCCCCCGCCGCAAGCCCACCGTGTCCGCACCGTCGCAGGACCAGCTGGATGTGCAACTGCCCGCCGCGGCCGTTGATTCCACTAACGACGGCGGTGCCTCCGCCGCAACGCCGGGCACCGACACGGCTTCCGCGCCGGAGCAGCCGGCCGGAGTAGCTGCGGAAAGCAGCCAGTCCGCCGCACCAGCGCCGGCAGCCACCACCCGGACCCGCCGGCCGCGCAAGACCGCCGCCGAGAAGGCCGCCGAAGCAGCGGCCGCGCAGGCCGCGCAGCCGGGCGAGGCTTCCGCCGCAGGAGCAGAGACTGCTGCCGCAAGTGCGGCCGAACCCGCCGCCGCCCCGGCTGCCGAGGCCGCACCTGCCGCGAAGGCCCGAACCCGCCAGCCGCGCAAGACCGCCGCGCAGAAGGCCGCCGAAGCGGCTGCCCAGGAAGCGGCACTGCAGGAAGGCAGCGACGCGCAGCCTGCCGAGACCGCTGAGGCCGCCGGAGGAGCCGCGCCGGACGGCGTGCTGGACCCTGCCGTGCAAACCGATGCCGAAACCGCGGGCAAGCCGGCCCGCCAGCGCCGCAGCCGTGCAGCGCAGCCGGTTGAGCAGCCCGTCGATGCCGACGGCATCCTGGAGGCCGAAGGCGCGGAGGAACCCGCCGAAAAGCCGGCTGGCCGCCGTCGCACTGCCGCCACCACGCGGACCCGCCGCAGCACCGCCGCGCAGGCCACCGAGGCTGCCGCAGCAGAACTGACCACCGCCGAAGGCGAGGCCCCGGCCGGCGCACCGGAGCCCGTAGCCGCGGAAGCTGACGCTTCGGGCGCCCAGGCAGCCACCGCCGATGCAGCCACCGCCGACCAGGCCGCCGGCACAGAGGCAGCCACCGCAGAGGCAGCCACCGCCGAGCAGGCCGCCGGCACAGAGGCAGCCACCGAGCCAGCCGCCGCGGCGGTGGGCGAGCAGCCCGTGAAGGCGCCCTCCCGCCGTCGTCGTTCCACCAAGGCGGCGGCCCCCGCCGCCACGGAAGGAACGGAAGCCACCGCCGCGGAGCAGTCTGCTCCCGCAGCCGGCCCCGCCGTCGAACCTGCCGCCGAAGCGGCTCAGGCCGAAGACGCAGCAACGGAATCCGGTGCCGGGAACGATCCGTTCAGCATTCCGTCCTCGCCGGTATCCCTGCTCTTCCACGCCCCTGACCTCTCCGCCGTCGCCGCGGCCAAGCAGGAACCGGCCGCGTCAGCGGACTCCGAAGAGGAAGACGAAGACGGCGGCCAGCGCCGCAGCCGCCGGAACCGCCGCGGACGCACCCGCAACCGTGCCGAGGCCGAGACCGGCAGCGGCGAGGCGGGCGGCACCGAAGGAACCGACGAGGCCGCCGAAACCGCAGAAGAAAGCGCGGCGGGGGAGAAGGACGGCGTGACGTCGCGCCGCCGCCGTCGTCGTCGCCGCGGCGATGCCGATCTGGAACTCACCGGCGGCTCGGAGGATGATCCGCCCAATACGGTCACCCGCGTTCGGGCACCGCGTCCGGTGGCGGAGACGGCCCCCAGCAACAAGGTGGCATCGGTCAAGGGCTCCACCCGGCTCGAGGCCAAGAAGCAGCGCCGCCGCGAATCCCGCGAGTCCGGCCGCCGCCGCCAGGTGATCACCGAGGCCGAGTTCCTGGCCCGCCGCGAATCCGTCGACCGCCAGATGGTGGTCCGCCAGCGCGACGACAGGATCCAGATCGGCGTGCTCGAAGACGGTGTGCTCGCCGAGCACTTCGTTTCCAAGACGCAGCAGGATTCGCTGATCGGCAACGTCTACCTGGGCAAGGTACAGAACGTGCTGCCCAGCATGGAAGCGGCCTTCATCGACATTGGCCGCGGCCGCAACGCCGTGCTCTACGCCGGCGAGGTCAACTGGGACGCTGCCCACCTGGACGGACAGCCGCGCCGGATCGAGCTGGCGCTGAAGTCCGGCGACTCGGTGCTGGTGCAGGTGACCAAGGACCCGGTGGGCCACAAGGGCGCCCGCCTGACCAGCCAGATCTCGCTGCCGGGCCGCTTCCTGGTCTATGTGCCCGGCGGCTCGATGACCGGCATCTCGCGCAAGCTGCCCGATGTGGAACGCAACCGGCTGAAGAAGATCCTCAAGGAACATGTTCCGGACGGTGCCGGCGTAATTGTGCGCACCGCGGCCGAAGGCGCCAGCGAAGAAGAGCTGATGAATGACATCAACCGGCTGCGCGCGCAGTGGGAAGGCATCGAATCGCGTGCCGGCTCCACCAAGACGCTGGCACCGGAAATGCTCTACGCGGAGCCGGATCTGACCATCAAGGTGGTCCGCGACGTGTTCAACGAGGACTTCTCCAAGCTGGTAGTTTCCGGCGAGGAAGCCTGGGACACCATCGAGGCCTACGTGACCTACGTGGCCCCGGACCTGGTGGACCGGCTGGAAAAGTGGACCTCGGAGACGGACATCTTCGCCGCCCAGCGGCTGGACGAGCAGATCCACAAGGCGCTGGACCGCAAGGTGTTCCTGCCGTCCGGCGGCTCGCTGGTGATCGACCGCACCGAGGCGATGACCGTGGTGGACGTCAACACCGGCAAGTTCACCGGCTCCGGCGGCAACCTCGAAGAAACCGTCACCAAGAACAACCTGGAGGCGGCCGAGGAGGTGGTCCGCCAGCTGCGGTTGCGCGACATCGGCGGCATCATCGTCATCGACTTCATCGACATGGTGCTGGAGTCCAACCGGGACCTGGTGCTGCGCCGGCTGGTCGAGTGCCTGGGCCGCGACCGCACCAAGCACCAGGTGGCCGAGGTGACCTCGCTGGGCCTGGTCCAGATGACGCGCAAGCGGATGGGCACCGGGCTGCTGGAGGTCTTCGGCGAGCAGTGCGAGCATTGCGCCGGCCGCGGCGTGATCACCCACGACGAACCGGTCGAGCACCGCCGCGCCAGCGCCGCGACCGAGCACCACCAGGTCCGGATCGAGAAGCGTTCGGAGCGGCAGTCCCGCAGCGAGAAGCGCCGCAGCCGCGGCCAGGGCCAGCAGGAGTCGCCCGCCGAGACGCCGGCACCAGTGGTGCAGGAGGACGACGCCGAGCGCAAGGCCAGGGCCGAGGCCGCCCGCGCGGCACTGGCCAACATCGCCGCCGCGGCCCATGCCGCCCACGAGGCGGAAGAGCACCCCGAGGCGGCCAAGGCCAAACAGCACGACGCCGAAGCAGCCCCCGCATCCGGCGGCCCTCGCAAGCCCGAAGCCGCCGCCGCAACGGCCCCGGCGCAGGGCCAGCCTGCCGCCTCCGGCCGCAAGCGCCGGTCGCGCCGTGCCGACGATTCCGGCATCGCAGCAGCCGCTGCCACCCCGGCAGCGACGGCCGACGAGGATGGCGGAGCGGGAGTGCTGAAGATCAACGGCGAGACCGTTGCCATTCCGCGTGCCACGCATGCTCCGGCGGCCGCCCCGGCAGAGCCGTCGCTGACCCTGGAAAGCCTGACCGAGGCCTTCAACAAGGTCGCCCCGGTGGAGAAGCCGGAGCGGACCGCCCCGGTAGCCGCACCGGAGCCGGTCGCTGCCGACCGGTCCGCTGGCGCCGAGGCTTCGGTGGCCGCTGATCAGGTCCGGCCCGCGGCCGCCGCCGAGCCGCAGGCTCCTGCCGCAGCCCCGGTCCGCAAGCCGCGCCGCCGTCGTGCTGCCAGCAGCCCGCAGGGTGCGGCCGACGCTCCGGTGGAGACCGTGGATGTCTCCATCTCTCCGGAAGGCAACGGCAGCCACCGGCACGCCGCAGCGGCGCCGGCAGCGCCCGCCTTGGCCGAGGCGGCGGCAGGCAAGTCCGAAGCCGCCGCTCCGCTGGTGCTGGGCGTGGGAGTGCCGGCCTCGGAGCTGTAGCAGCCAGTTTCAGCACAGGCCGCGGACCCTTTGGGGCCGCGGCCTGTGCCGTCCCCGCCGTGTCGCGGAGCGGAAATGCACGCGTCCCGGCATGACGGCAGTAGTATTACTAGGTGCGACCGAGCGGATTCCAGTCCGCCCGCGCCAGGTAAAGGATCACGCAGAGCCCCTCCGGCACTCCCGGAGCCGCTGGTTTGCGGCGGATAGCCGCAATAGCGTAATCTAGATCTTCGGTGCGTACGCCTTCGAAGGGTTTCCACCCGCAGGCGCGGATGCACAGTGCTTTCCAGGCCGTCATGAACGTGCCTGCGTATTCGAGCAAAAACTGTAATAAACGTCTAGAGAAGTGAGTTCCCAAGTGGTGTACGCGATTGTCCGCGCCGGCGGCCGCCAAGAAAAGGTTTCCGTTGGAGACCTCGTGACCCTTGACCGCGTCCCCGGTGAGGCTGGTAGCACCATCGAGCTGCCTGCTCTGCTCCTGGTCGACGGCGACAAGGTCACCTCTGCTGTCGATGCCTTGGCCAACGTCAAGGTCACCGCCGAGATCGTCGAGAATCTCCGCGGTCCGAAGATCGTCATCCAGAAGTACAAGAACAAGACCGGCTACAAGAAGCGCCAGGGCTACCGTTCTGCACTGACCAAGGTCAAGGTCACCGGAATCGCGTAAGCGGTCCGCTGACTTTCTGTAACGTTCCTAAGATCAAAAGGTAGGCAAAACAAATGGCACATAAGAAGGGTGCGAGTTCCACTCGCAACGGCCGCGACTCCAACGCTCAGTACTTGGGCGTCAAGCGCTTCGGTGGCCAGGTAGTTTCCGCCGGCGAGATCATCGTCCGCCAGCGCGGTACCCACTTCCACCCCGGCGCCAACGTCGGCCGTGGCGGCGACGACACGCTGTTCGCCCTTGAGGCCGGTGCCGTTGAGTTCGGTACCCGCCGCGGACGCCGCGTGGTCAACATCGTGGCAGCGGCTGCGGAGTAATCTTCCAGCAGCAAAATGCTTTCCAGTGAGGCGGGCCGACGGTCCGCCTCACTGGTGTTTTAACCAGACTAGAATCACTGGTGGGCCGTTTCAGTTGTGGCCCATCGGCATAGAGGAGATCGATCACGTGGCAACATTCGTTGACCGGGTAGTCCTGCACGTTTCCGGCGGATCCGGTGGCCACGGTTGCGTCTCCGTCAAGCGCGAGAAGTTCAAGCCCCTGGGCGGGCCCGACGGCGGCAACGGCGGCAACGGCGGCGACGTGATCCTCCGCGTGGACAGCCAGACCACCACGCTGCTGGACTACCACCACGCCCCGCACCGCCATGCCACCAACGGCGGGCCCGGGATGGGGGACTGGCGCGGCGGCAAGAACGGCGCCACGCTGGTGCTGCCCGTGCCGGACGGCACGGTGGTCAAGACGAAGAACGGCGATGTGCTCGCCGACTTGGTGGGCGACGGCACCGAGTTCGTGGCCGCCGCCGGCGGCCAGGGCGGGCTCGGCAACTCCGCGCTGGCATCGGCCAAGCGCAAGGCCCCCGGGTTTGCCCTGCTGGGCATTCCGGGCGACGAGCGGGACATCGTCCTGGAGCTGAAGTCCATCGCCGATGTGGCGCTGGTCGGATTCCCCTCCGCGGGCAAGTCCAGCCTGATTGCTGCCATGTCCGCGGCGCGCCCGAAGATCGCCGACTACCCGTTCACCACACTGGTGCCGAACCTGGGCGTGGTGCAGGCAGGCGACGTGCGGTTCACCATCGCCGATGTGCCCGGGCTGATCGAAGGCGCCAGCGAGGGCAAGGGGCTGGGCCACAACTTCCTGCGCCACGTGGAGCGCTGCGCGGCCATGGTGCATGTGCTGGACTGCGCCGCGCTGGAAGCGGACCGCGACCCGCTGTCCGACCTGGACATCATCGAGCGCGAACTGGAACAGTACGCCGTGGACATGAGCTACGCCGGTGCCGACGGCGACGTGGTCCCGCTGAACGAGCGCCCCAAGCTGGTGGCGCTGAACAAGGTTGACGTGCCGGACGGCCGCGACATGGCCGAGTTTGTGCGCCCCGAGCTGGAAAAGCGCGGATACCGAGTTTTCGACGTGTCGGCCTCCAGCCACGAGGGCCTGCGTCAACTGGGCTTCGCCATGGCCGAGATCGTCACCAAGGCCCGCGCCGAAGTGAAGGCCGCGCCGCCGAAGGTCGCGCCTGCCGTGCTGCGCCCGCGGTCCGTGAACGACCGCGGCTTCATCATCCGCCGTGAAGAGAAGAACCTGGAACCGCTGTTCCGGGTGCTGGGCGACAAGCCCGAGCGGTGGGTCAAGCAGACCGACTTCAACAACGACGAAGCCGTGGGCTACCTCTCCGACCGGCTGGCCAAGCTGGGGGTCGAGGACCAGCTGTTCAAGTCCGGAGCGCGCCCGGGGGACACCGTGGTGATCGGCGAGGACGACGCAGTGGTCTTCGACTGGGAGCCCACCATGGCCGCCGGCGCGGAGCTGCTGTCCTCCCCGCGCGGCACCGACCTGCGCCTGATGGAGTACATCCGGCCCACCCGCGAAGAGAAGCGCGAGCAGTACCAGGAGCGCAAGGAGGCCAGGGCCGCCACCCGCGCCGAGCTCGAGGCCGAGCGCAAGTCAGGAGTCTGGATCGAGAAGGAAGACCATGACGACGACGATGAGCTCTGAGCCGGCCACGGCAGCCGGCCGGACCCTGCTGGCCACGGCGGATCGCCTGGTGGTCAAGGTCGGCTCGTCCTCGCTGACCTCGGTGGCCGGTGGCATCTCCGAGGAGGCGCTGCTGTCCCTGGTGGAAGTCCTGGCAACGCGCCGCAATGCCGGCACCGAAGTCATCCTGGTGTCCTCCGGAGCCATCGCCGCCGGACTGGCCCCACTGGGCCTGGGCCGCCGGCCCAAGGACCTGGCCACCCAGCAGGCCGCGGCCAGCGTGGGACAGGGCCTGTTGATGGCCCGCTACACGCAGGCCTTCGGCGCCCGCGGCATCACTGTCAGCCAGGTGCTGCTGACCGCCGAGGACCTGATGCGCCGCCAGCACTACGCCAACGCCTACCGGGCGATGCACCGGCTGCTGCACCTCGGCGTCGTCCCTGTGGTCAACGAGAACGACACCGTGGCCACGCACGAAATCCGCTTCGGCGACAACGACCGGCTGGCCGCGCTGGTGGCGCACCTGGTCAAGGCCGACGCGCTGCTGCTGCTGTCCGACGTCGATGCGCTCTACGACGGTCCGCCCAAGGACGGCGCGCAGCGGATTCCGCTGGTGTCCGGGCCGGAGGATCTGGATGGCGTGAACATCGGCCGCACCGGCGCCGCGGGTGTCGGCACAGGCGGCATGATGACCAAGGTCGAGGCCGCCGGAATCGCGGCCGGCTCGGGCATCCCGGCACTGGTCACGTCCACGCCGAACGCGGCCCGCGCGCTGGCCGGCGAGGACGTGGGAACCTGGTTTGCGGTCAGCGGCACCCGCCGGCCGCCGCGGCTGCTGTGGCTGGCGCACTTGGCCTCCGTGCAGGGCCGGCTCATCCTTGACGACGGCGCCGTGCAGGCCGTGCGGGACAAGCACCGGTCACTGCTGCCGGCCGGCATCGTCTCGGTCAAGGGCGACTTCGAACCGGGGGATCCGGTGGAACTGGCCGACGGCGACGGCCGGGTGGTGGCCCGCGGCCTGGTCAACTTCTCCTCCTATGAACTGCCGCGGATGCTCGGCCGCTCCACCAAGGAACTCGCGGCGTCGCTGGGCAGGCAGTACGAACGCGAAATCATCCACGTCGACGATCTGGTGGTGCTCTGAACCACCCCGCCGCCGGGCCGACGGCGTAACGTGACCTCCGTCGTCGTACTTCCCGTGGCGCACCGGCTAAAATCTGCTGTATGACCCAGACAGCCTCTTCCCAGCCCACGACCGAAGCGACCCAGGACGGCCAGAAGCCGGATGCCGCCGCGGCCGTTGAGGCCATTGCGGTCCGGTCCCGGAACGCAGCGCGGCGGATGGCACGGGCCAACCGGGCGTGGAAGGACAAGGCGCTGCGGGAGATCGCCGAGTCGCTGGTCGCCAAACGCGACGTGGTGCTGCAGGCCAACCGCCAAGACGTGGAAGAAGGCAAGGCAAACGGCACCAGCGCCGCGCTGCTGGACCGGCTGACGCTGGACACCAAGCGGATCGATGGGCTGGCCGCCGCACTGGAGAACCTTGCCGCGCTGCCTGATCCGGTGGGGACCGTGATGCGCGGACAGACCCTGCCGAACGGACTGCGGCTGCGCCAAGTCCATGTCCCGATGGGCGTTGTGGCCGCCATCTACGAGGCACGCCCGAACGTCACCGTGGACATCGCCGGCCTGGCGCTCAAGAGCGGCAATGCCGTGATCCTGCGCGGCGGCAGCGCGGCCCGGCACACCAATGTTGCGCTGCTGGGCATCATCCGCGATGCGCTGGACCGGGTGGGCCTGCCCTCCGACGCGGTGCAGAGCGTGGACGACTACGGCCGGGACGGCGCCAACGCCCTGATGCAGGCGCGCGGGCTGGTGGACGTGTTGATTCCGCGCGGCGGCCGCGAGTTGATCCAGTCTGTGGTCAACAACGCGAAGGTGCCGGTGATCGAGACCGGCGAAGGCAACGTCCACATCTACCTGGACGAGTCCGCGGGCACGGAGATGGCCGTGGACATCCTGCTCAACGCCAAAACGCAGCGGCCGTCGGTGTGCAACACCGTGGAGACCCTGCTGGTGCACCGCGATGCCGCGGCCACGGCAGATGTGCTCGCAGCCCTGGCCGGAGCCGGAGTGCGGCTGCACGTGGACCAGCGCGTGGCCGGCATCCTGCCGTCCGGCGTCGAAGCGACCGCCGCCACAGACGAGGACTGGGCCCGCGAATACATGGACCTGGACCTTGCGGTGGCCATGGTGGACTCCATGGACGATGCGCTGCGGCACATCCGGACCTGGACCACGGGGCACACCGAAGCGATCCTTACCAATGACCTGCGCAACGCTGAGCGGTTCATCGCAGAGATCGATTCGGCAGCGGTAATCGTCAACGCCTCCACCCGGTTTACCGACGGCGGGGAACTTGGTCTGGGCGCTGAGGTGGGTATTTCCACGCAGAAGATGCATGCCCGCGGCCCGATGGGCCTGCGTGAGCTGACCACTACCAAATGGATCGTGCAGGGCGACGGCCAGGTCCGCGACTGAACCTGTAGCGAGCCGGCGCAGTTCCGGCGCTGAATCACGGTTCCGCTGCCGGAACGCGTACCATGAGTAGGAAGCCATATCCCCGTCCGCCTGAGCGCGGCCGGACTGAAAACATCAAGGGAGAATCATGCTGTCTCAGGTCCTCGACGCCGCACTGGTGGCCAGCGAAGCCGCCCACGTCGAACTTCCCGTCCCCGCGTGGGCCATCGGCGTCGGATTCATGACGCTGTTCGTGCTCCTGATGTTTGCCACGATCGCGTTCACCAGCGTGGGCCAGCGCCACTCGGCCGTCGAGGAGCAGGTGGACCCGCACCGCCAGTTCCCGAATAAGCACGACCACGGCCAAGCCGCGCGCCACTAGCCGTTCGTGCCCGCGCTGCCTGTTGAAGCCCCGCAAGCCGGAGAACTGCACCTCACTTACCCGGGGCGCAAGCTCCGGCTTGGCGTCATGGGCGGAACATTCGATCCGATCCACCACGGACACTTGGTGGCAGCCAGCGAGGTAGCGTCCGTGTTCGGCCTGGATGAGGTGGTCTTCGTACCCACCGGCCAGCCGTGGCAGAAAACCGGACGCGACGTCAGTCCGGCCGAACACCGCTACCTGATGACGGTGATCGCCACGGCATCCAACCCGAGGTTCACGGTCAGCCGGGTGGACATCGAACGTCCGGGCCTGACCTACACCATTGATACGTTGCGGGACCTGCGCGCGGCGCGACCCGACGCCGAACTGTTCTTCATCACCGGAGCGGACGCGCTGGCGCAGATCATGTCCTGGAAGGACATCGACGAGTTGTGGTCGCTGGCGCACTTTGTGGGCGTGACCAGGCCGGGGCATGAACTGCATAATCTGGGCCGCAAGGACGTCAGCCTGCTGGAGGTTCCTGCGATGGCCATTTCCTCCACGGATTGCCGGGAGCGCGTGGGCGAGGACCAGCCCGTCTGGTACCTGGTTCCGGATGGCGTAGTACAGTACATAGCCAAGTACGGTCTCTACCGGCGCTCGTCGCAGGGCGCCGCAGTGACGAGCCAACTTGAACCGAGCCAATGAAATCAGTCGTTTATTACTGGGTGATCAGCAAAGCATGAGCAATCAATCCCAGCCGCCGCGCAGCCGCCGGGACCTCCGGAGGCAGCGCGATGGCGCCGTTACGGGTCCGGAGTCTGCCTCCGGGATCGTCCCGCAGGCACCGGATGCCCAAGCAAGTGCCCCGGTCGACGGCGGGGGAGACGCTGCCGCAGCCTCCGGCGACGCAGCCCCTCCAGCCTCCCGCGAACGCCAGGGCGAACGCTCCTCGCAGACCCGCGCCCGCGAGCGTGAGGCACGCCGTGCGCTCAAGACCCTGACCGCAGCCCTGCCGCAGATCCCCGCCCCGGAGCGGGAACAGGTGCCTACCCGGCGCCAGCTGCGCCAACAGCAATTGCAGCGTGAAAACCCCGGTCTGGCCCCCGAGGCGCCGGTGGATGGCCCAGCCCGTACCACGGGCACCGCTGGCGGCCGTGCCGGTGGCTCCGGCGTTCCGGCTGCTGATCCCGCCCGTTCGTTGGCCAAGCCAACGGACAGTCGTGCCCGCACCGCGGCTCAGCCTGCGGATGGCCGGGCCCGGACCTCGGCGGCTCCGGCTGACGCCCCGTATGAGCCACAGCGTCCACCGATCGAAGGCGGCCGCCGTGCCCGGCGCAGCGGCGACACCGGCCGGCACCCGGTCCAGCCGCAGGCCGAGGGACAGGAACCACAGCTCTCCGCCGCCGGACGCGAGGCAGTCGACGCCGGCGAGATGAGCGTGGAGCAGGCCCTGGCCGCCCGCGACCTGCTGATGGGCCAGGCCAAGAACATGGTCGCCATGATGGAGGCTCGGCAGGAAGAGTCTCCGCATGAGGTGGACCTGGAACTGCTGGCGCAGCAGAAGGCCCTGGCCGAGCGTGCCGCAGTCCTCAACCGCCGGGCTGCCGATAAGAAGCGGCTCAGCGACGAGAACGAACAGCGCCGGCACTCGGCCACGGACCGGCCAATACCGGACATAGCTTCGGCACCGATGGAGTTTGTGGCCGTGCCGGGATCCGACCAACACGTGCTCCGGCCGTCCTCGACGTCCTATGTTCCCGTGGTGACGACGCCGGTAGCGCCGGCTCCGACGCCTCCTGCCCGGCAGACTGGCTCCGCACGGCAGGCAGCCCCCGCGCAGCGGCGGCCCGCAGCACAGGTACCGAAGCCGGAAGCTTCCGCCGCAACCCGGGCTGTGCCGGTGCCGCGGGAAGCAAAGCCGGCACCCAGCGCCGCCCAGGCAACGGGTGCCGCGCCGCGGTCAAAGATCCTGGCCGAAGCCGAAGCGCTGGCCGGGGGACGCAGCGCTACCATCCACCCGCTCAAGGCCAGCAGTGCCCACGGACTGGATCCACTCGACGCCCGGACCGCGGGGCTGGCCCGCGTCCATCGGACCCGGCTTGCCGTCGGTGCCGCACTGGTGCTTGGCGCCGCTGCCTTCGCAGCGGGAATCGCCATGATGCTTGGACTTTTCGGCGGCTGAAGCCGCCAATCAATAGCTGGTTTACATTTCAAGGAGACACATGACCGCACCCGAAAGCTCTATCGCCATTGCGCGCACCGCCGCCAAGGCAGCCAGCGACAAGATCGCCGAGGACATCGTCGCCATCGATGTCAGCGAGCGGCTGGCCATCACTGATGTGTTCCTGATCGCCTCGGCGCAGACCGAACGGCAGGTCAACGCGATCGTCGACGGCATCGAAGAGGAACTGCACAAGCAGGACCTGCGCCCGGTCCGCCGTGAAGGCCGATCCGAAGGACGCTGGGTACTGCTGGACTACGCCGGCGTTGTCATCCATGTGCAGCACCAGGAGGACCGCGTCTTCTATGCCCTGGAACGGCTGTGGAAGGATTGCCCGCCCATCGACCTGCAACTGGACGAGAAGCCGGCGTCAACGGGGACTGAGTAGCCGAGGGTGAACGTGGCACCTGCGGCAGGGTACCGCCCTGCGCGGCGCCGGTGGCACGTTCCGAACCCGTCTGCTGATTTGGAATCCGTGCCGTTCTCTGCATAGAATATTCAAGTTGCTTCGAAGGAAGCGGCACGGAATCCGCAAGGATAACGGGGCTGTGGCGCAGCTGGTAGCGCACCTGCATGGCATGCAGGGGGTCAGGGGTTCGAGTCCCCTCAGCTCCACTCGTGAAGACACCATCGGTGATATTCACGCAGTGGAATACATGCCGTTACGTCGGCAAAGACTTCCATTTCAAGGGGCTGTGGCGCAGCTGGTAGCGCACCTGCATGGCATGCAGGGGGTCAGGGGTTCGAGTCCCCTCAGCTCCACCAAGATGATGTGTGAGACATCCTTTGCACGGATGACTCCGCTGATGGTCAACACCCCGGTCTTCGGACCGGGGTGTTTTCTTTGTCCGGCCTGCGCCGTCTTCAGAGGAACTTTGACAGTGCCGTGATGAGGCGGTCGATCTCAGCGTCGTCTTGTAGGGTGCGAGTCCAACGCGCATGCCGGCATCGACAGCGAGCTTGAGGGCTTGGAAGGGCTCGTGGGCGTAGAAGCTGCCGGCGGGAGCGAGGATGTCCTGGTCTGCAAGGAACTGAGAGACTTCGTTTGCGTTCTTGTCGCGGAAGGTAAAGAACAGGGTCGGGGTGCGCTCTGCTGCGGTCGAGTGAATGGTGATGCGGTCCCCGAGGTCGGCGAGACCTTCTTCGATGCGCTGACGCAGCCGCACTTCGTGGTGCTCGATGAGGTGGTGGGCAGCGATTAGCCGTTCCCGCCGCGGGCCCTTGTCCGGCGCGAGCCCCGCGATGAAGTCCACAGCCGCGGTTGTGCCGGCCATGATTTCGTAGGGCAAAGTGCCGAGCTCGAATCGCTCGGGGACCTTGTTGGTAGAAGGTAGCAGCTTGTCAGGTTTCAGGGTCTCCAGCAGGCCGGGTTCGGCGGCGAGAGCGGCGCAGTGCGGCCCGAAGAACTTATACGGCGAACAAGTGAAGAAGTCCGCACCCAGCGCCTTGATGTCGACTGCGGCGTGGGCGGTGTAATGCACGCCATCGACATAAACGAGGGCGCCGACCTTGTGTGCGCGCGCCGCGATTCGCGCGACCGGGGGCATGGTGCCCAGCAGGTTGGAAGCAGCGGTGACGGCAACCAGCCTAGTGCGCTCATTGACGATCTCGTCGACAGTGGATAGATCAAGTTCTGCGGTGCCGGGGTCGACCGGAATCCAGCGGACGGTGACGCCTGCTGTTTCGGCGGCCTGGAGCCAGGGCCGGATGTTTGAGTCGTGGTCGAGCCCGGAGACGACGATCTGGTCATCTGGTTTCCACGTCTTTGCCAGAGTGCGTGAGAAGTCGTAGGCAATCTGGGTGGCGCTGCGCCCGTACACGATCCCTTCGGGAGAGGCGCCGAGCAGGTCGGCTACGGCGGTGCGGAAACCCGAGACGGCGTTCTCGGCATTGAGTTCGCTGGCGACCGATGTGCCGCGGTTGGACAACGGGCCGGTCAAGGTGCGGGCAATCGCCTGTCCCACAACCGCTGGCGTTTGCGTGCCTCCGGGGCCGTCAAAATGAGCCAGTCCAGACGTCAGTGACGGGAACTCGGCGCGGAGGGCGGAAACATCGATCGTCATGCTGCTCCTTAGTTTTTGAGTGCGCTTGTGCTTGTCGAGCACGAAGGCCGCCACTGCTCACGTGTGTCGAGCGTGACACCACCGGCGTCCATTGCCAAGGAGGCTTCCATGTTTGCCCTGTGTCCCCCCGGTCTTCAGGCCCGGAAGCGCGCAGGCTCGGGCTGCCCTCCTGGTGTCATTGCTGGGCGGGCCGGAGGAAGGCTGTCCGGGAATGCGTGCCGTCCGCGGGGGATCCCGACAGCCACGCTCCAAGCGAGGCCGGTGTGTTGCGCAGGACGCATCCACTTGCGAAATAGTGCCATTTTCCGCGCCGGTGGTCACGATGGCATAACTCCTTGACAGCCCCGGGATTACGGGGCCAAACCGCTGCTAGCCTGCAATGACCTCAACGGTTTCCGTCCAATATTCAGCTCAGAGTGAACATCGGATTGTTACGGTTGGGGACGAACAACCAGTAATACGAACGGCATGTGGGCGAGCTATGCAGACCCGTGGCGGAGTCCACATGTGCTGGACGTCGAACTGGCGGTTGGGGGAGCTTCCCGTCATCGCTTCGGCGAAACCGTCTTTCTGGGCGCCGTAACCACGGCAACCAGGAGCATCTGAGTTTGACGCGTGTAGTTGTCCGCAAAAGACCAAGCACCAATCGCTGCAAAACTGTCCGTTCCTGGCGGGGCTGCAGCGTAGACGGGCCGTAGTGAACGAACAAATCGCACTGAGCGTACAAAATGTCTATAAGGTTTTCGGCAAGCGACCGGCCGAAGCCGTGAAGCGACTGAAGGCCGGAAAGACGCGCGAGGAGGTCTCCGCGCTGGGGACCGCAGCAGTGATCGACGCGTCGTTCGATGTCCGGGCCGGTGAAATCTTCGTGGTGATGGGGCTCTCCGGCTCCGGCAAGTCGACGTTGATCCGCACACTCAACGGACTGCAGCCGCAGACCGCGGGCAACGTGGTGGTCGGCGGCACGGATATTTCGACGATCTCCGACGGCGAGCTCCGGAAAGTCCGGCAGCAAAAGATCTCCATGGTCTTCCAGCACTTCGCCCTCATGCCGCACCGCACCGTGGCGGACAACGCCGCCTACGCCCTCGAGGTGCAGGGCGTGGCCAAGGCCGAACGGCTTGCCCAGGCAGAGAAAGTGCTGAAGCTGGTGGGGTTGGAAGGCTGGGGCGCCAAGTTCCCGGCGGAGCTCTCCGGCGGTATGCAGCAGCGCGTCGGCCTGGCCCGTGCGCTGTGCGCGGAGACCGACATTCTGTTGATGGACGAGGCCTTCTCCGCCCTGGACCCGCTGATCCGCCGCGAAATGCAGGAACAGTTGGTCGCGCTGCAGGCGGACCTGGGCAAGACCATTGTGTTCATCACGCACGACCTGAACGAGGCCATGTTCCTCGGCGACCGGATCGCCGTGATGCGAGACGGCCGGATTGTGCAGATCGGCACGCCCGACGACATCCTGACGCACCCCGCGAACGACTACGTGGCGCAGTTCGTCCAGGACGTGGACCGGACGCGCGTGCTGACTGCCGGATCGGTGATGGAGCCGGCCCGCGCCGTCGTCAATCTCTCGAGCGGACCGCGGAACGCGCTGCGCACCATGCGCGACCTGCAGACCTCGGCAGCCTTCGTGGTGGACCGGCGCCGGACCTTCTTCGGCACGGTACGCGACCGGGATGTGATGCATCTGGTCGAATCGCGGGCGCAGGATCTGGCCGCCGCGGTGCGCAACGGCAACGGCCCGGTGCGGGCCGAGACGCCGCTCGCGGAACTCTTTGGCCTGGCCGTGGAGAGTCCCATCCCGCTGCCCGTGGTTGATGACGAGGGCAGGCTGGTGGGCGTGATACCCCGGGTGACGCTGCTGGCCGCGCTGGGCAACGTACCGTCCAGCACCACAGACCTTCCGATCGTCGAAAGCGCTCCCGCGCCGATACCCGAACAGGAAGTCACACGCACGCTCAACAAGACATCAATGGATGTCACGACGCCGGTTGAAGGGGGGACCCGCTAGTGGATCTCGAATTCCGCATCCCGCTGGGCGACTGGGTCGACGTCGCTCTGGACTGGCTGTTGGCGACCTTTGCCGGCCTCTTCGCCTTTATCCGCAGCGTCTTCCTGGGGGCTTACGACAGCCTGGAGTGGCTGCTTATCACGCCTCCCTCCTGGGTGATTATCATCGTCTTCGCGGCCATCGCTTACGCGGCCAAGGGCTGGAAGCTGGCGCTGGGCACCGCAGTGGGCTTCCTGCTGATCGTCGGCGTGAACCAGTGGGAACATGCCATGGAGTCGTTCGCGCTGGTCATCGTCGCCACCGTGGTGGCCATTCTCATCAGCATCCCGGCCGGCATCCTCGCCGCCAGTTCCGACACCGCCTCGGCCATCATCCGGCCGATCCTGGACTTCATGCAGACCATGCCCGCCATGGTGTACCTGATTCCTGCCCTGGTGATGTTCCGGGTCGGCGTGGTTCCCGGCATCATCGCCACCATCATCTTCTCCATGGCACCCGGCGTGCGGTTCACCGAGCTGGGCATCCGCGGGGTGGACAAGGAAGTGGTGGAGGCCGGCTACGCCTTCGGGTCCAGCCCGGGCAGCATCCTGCGCAAGATCCAACTGCCGCTGGCCATGCCCACGATCATGGCGGGCATCAACCAGGTGATCATGCTGGCGCTGTCCATGGTGGTCATTGCAGGGATGGTCGGCGCCGGCGGATTGGGCGGCGAAGTGGTCGCCAGCTTGAACCGGATCGACGCCGGCCTCGGGTTCGAAGCCGGACTGGCAGTAGTCATCCTCGCCATCTTCCTGGACCGAGTCACTGCCAGCGTGGGTAAGGCATCACAGCCAGGAGGGCGCCAGCGCGTCAGCCGGACAGCGAAACGAAGTCTGCAGGACGCCTGACGCGGTTAGCTGCAAGACCAATCAACGTGCCCTCAGTGGGCATAACGAAGGGGAACAACAATGAAGCACTACAGCAAGCTGGCGGCCGTAGCCGCCGTCGCAGCCCTCGGACTGACGGCCTGTGGCAACGGTGGCGGCGAGTCCGGCGGGCAGGCAGCCAGCGGCCTGGACAACGGCGACCAGCAGGACGTCACCATCGCGGTCTTCAACGGCTGGGATGAGGGCATCGCGGCGTCGGAACTGTGGAAGGCCATCCTGGAGGATAAGGGCTACAAGGTCACGCTGGAGTACGCAGACCCGGCCCCGGTGTTCTCCGGCCTGTCCACGGGGGACTATGACCTGACCTTGGATACCTGGCTGCCGGTCACGCACGCCAGCTATTTGGAAGAGTACGGCGACAAGATCACCGAACTGGGTCAGTGGAACGACGAGGCCAAGCTGACCATCGCGGTGAACGAGGACGCCCCGGTCGACTCGCTCAAGGACCTTGCCGCCAATGCCGACCAGTTCGACAACCGCTTGGTGGGCATCGAGCCCGGCGCCGGCCTGACCGAGGCCACCACCAAGAACGTCATCCCGACCTACGGCCTGGACAAGATGGAGTACCTGACCTCATCCACCCCGGCCATGCTCTCCGAGCTGAAGTCGGCCACCGCCGCCGGCGAGAACATCGCCGTGACGCTGTGGCGCCCGCACTGGGCCTACGATGCCTTCCCGCTCAAGGACCTCGAAGATCCCGAGGGAACCCTCGGCGATACCGAGGGCATCTACGCCTACTCCAGCACCAGCTTCGCGGAGGACTTCCCGACCCTGGCCGGTTGGTTGAAGGACTTCAAGATGGACTCCGAGACCCTGTACTCGCTGGAGAACGCCATGTTCAACGAGGCAGACACCGACGACTACGGCCCGGTCGTGGAAAAGTGGATCGGTGAAAACCAGGAGTACGTGGACGGCCTGACCGCCAAGTAAGGCAGCCCGGAACACCAGCATCAATCAGCACGGCGCCGCCGGATCCCGTTCACCTCGGGAACCGGCGGCGCCTGCCGTTGCCTCGGGCGCTGAATGACGACGGCGGTACCCCGGGGCCGTCGCCGACCTTGTGTTTGCACTGAGGCGAAATTACGCTCTGCTCAGTGCGGGAGCTGCTGCCTTCAACCGGACTCGAGATGCAGGTGGGAGAACGGATGCGCCCGCGCCGCGACGTCCTGGGCGCCAGGCTCGATCGTCTTGACCCTTAGCGCTGCATCACGCCGAATCGACCAGATAGCCCACGGAACCGGGGGATAGATGATGACCGACCACCCGACGCAGGATCGAAGCTTCACCCTTACTCGCATTGTGGCCGCACCACGGCATGCTGTGTTCACTGCCTGGACCGACCCCGAGCACCTCGCTTGGTTTTACAATCCCGACATGCCCCTGCCCACCACACCTATTGAGGTTGACCTTCGGGTTGGTGGAACGTGGAAACAGCAGATGGTCGTCAATGAAAATCTCAGCTACCCCACTGGGGGGATTTACCTGGAGATTGTTCCCGACGAGCGCCTCGTGTTCCGCTGGGGAGCAGCCGGCGGTTGGCCTGATCTGGACGACGGGAAGGAACTAGATGCGCCTGTTGTCACGGTCCAGCTCAACGATCTCGGCACGGAATCGGAGCTTGTCCTCACCGTTCAGTTCTCCGCGAGCCGAGGCATCCAAAAGGTGCAGGACCCCGTTCTCGATGGCACCCGGGAGGGCTGGGGTGCCACCATCGACCGGATAAATGACAGTACTGCCTTGACTGCCTTGTCCGGCGGTCACATGGCAGGGCCCCAGCTCTATATCTATTTCCCCGGAACGGCACGCGAAGCCTTGAACTTTTATGCGGATGTCTTCGGCGGAGAGCTTGCCTTACACACGTACGAGGACTTTGGCAGGAGGGACGGCGCACCTGAGGCCATAGCTCATGGAACGCTCAACGGTGTTGTTGCCCTGGCGGGAGCGGACGCAGCCGAAGGTGAAACAACGGTCCGGTTCGAAGGAATCATGCTGTCGTTACTGGGAACCGCCGAACCGGAAGTCCTTCATGAATGGTTCCAGAAACTTTCCGTCGGCGGCTCGGTGATCGATTCCCTCTCGCCAAAGCCATGGGGTGCCTCAGATGGCCAGGTTATCGATCGTCACGGACTACATTGGCTTGTCGGCTACGAACCTAGCGAGTGAGCGCCGTGCAATTGATCAGTCGGCAAGCGAGTGGGGATATGCACTTCGAACCGTCGGCAGGCTCAGGGACAGACCTGTCGATTCGTGATACCGACAGCAGGGTGTTTCCTTCAGGCTCGCCGGGTAGTGATGCTCATGTCGCGCAGGATCAAGGACAGCTGGTCCATGAACAGGCCCAGTTGCGCGTTCTGCCTGTCGCTGGTTAATAACGCGAAGATGTTTCGGGCCAGCCGGATTTCCGGAACGTCCAGCACCACAATCCCGCCCGGCCCTTTGTGCATGGCCAACTCCGGGACGAGCGCGGCCCCTAGGCCGGCACCGGCCATGGCCAGACTGGCATTGAAGTCGTCGCAGTAGGCCACCACCCGGGGATGAAGGTTGCAGCTGGCAAAGAGCCGCTCAATCACGGTGGCGTCGGCCGTGCCCGGGTGGTGCATGATCCACGGCATCTCGGCCAACTGCGAGGCAGTCACGGAGGCGCCGGGACGGATGCCCCACGATTCGGGCAGCACCACGCGGAAGTTGTCGTCGCCGATCCACTGTCGGCTCACGGTGTTGGGCCAGGCCAAACCGCCCTGGCCCACCTGGAAGACCAGGGCGATGTCGAGTCCGCCGCCGGCCCGAAGCCCCTGGATCGTCTGTCCGGGCTCGGCGACCGAGACTTTGAGGTTGATTCCCAGGCCGGGCCATTCCGGTGCCTGCAACAGGCGGGGGAGTACATAGGTGGCCAAGCTGGGGAAGATGCCTAACCGGATCTCCTGGGTGCTGGTGTCTTGGCTGCGGGCGGCGGCCGCCAGCAGGGCATCGATATCCGTGAGCACCTTGGCCGCGTGCCGGGACATCACCAGCGCCGTTTCGGTCGGCTGGACGCTGCGGGCCGACCGCTCGAACAGTTTCGCGCCGGTTTCGCGCTCCAGGGCGGACATCTGCTGCGAGACCGCCGAGGCCGTATAGCCCAGGTTGGCGGCCGCCGCGGCGAACGAACCGTGCCGGGTCACCTCGAGCAACGTACGCAGGTGCACCGTGTTGACCATCAGCTCTCCTGTTGCATGTGGGTGATTCAGCCCAGCCTACCTTGGGCTATCGATAGCCCGGAGGTCCTGACGATACGTCGGACTTCCTGCCGGTGCGCCCAGTCGGTGCGCCCTGTCGGTGCGGACGGCGGGCTGTAGCGTCAAGGCCGCTCTCTGGGTGCGGTTACCGGCCGGCCGGAGGAATGTGACCGGGTCTTGCATTGTTCTATTAGGTGGGGAGCAGGAGGGTCCGCAGGAGGAGGGCCCTTTTGGCTGGAACGGCCCCGGCGCCGCCATACCAGGTGCCGGCGTGGGAAGTGTCCGAGCGGACCGCTATCGTTCACATCACGCACCAAGCGGTGAGCACGGACACTCTCCGACCTACGGACCACAACATCTAGTGGCGGCCGCACTACGAGCGACACGCCGACGAAGCGGCGACACGATACTTTCCCAAGCTGTGGGCAGGGAATCCACAGGCTGTGGACGGCGGAGTGAGAAGGCCGGAATATCAACTGTTTAACCACCGAAAGATATCCCCATGGGCTGTGGACGAAGCTGGGAATGGAATGACATACTTGTAATACATCATCTTGGGGTTCCGATTGGCCGAGTCCACTAGATGTAGTATTGGAGCAGCTGTTGGGCAGTGAGTCCGGGTCCTTCCACGGGAGGTCGTGCAGCCAAGAAAACAGCAGAAACGTCGTACCGAAAATTAGGGGAGAAGGACCATGACTGTAACGGTTTACACCAAGCCAGCATGCGTGCAATGCAACGCCACGTACCGGGCTCTGGACAAGAAGGGCATCGCCTACCAGAGCGTTGACCTGTCCCAGGATCCTGAAGCGCTGGAGCGTGTCCGTTCCCTTGGTTACATGCAGGCCCCTGTGGTTGTCACCGAGCAGGACCACTGGTCCGGTTTCCGCCCCGACAAGATCGAGGAGCTGGCCCAGGCCGCCGCTTCCGTAGCCTGACCCGCACCGAGCGAAGCCAGAACCACACGTCATGACCGAGCTGCTGATGAGTGAGGACGCCAGGACGCAGCAGGCAGGTCCGGCGGACGGCAGGACAGCCGATACGGACCTGATCTACTTCTCCTCGGCCTCCGGCTACACGGACCGCTTCATGCAGAAGCTGGGCCTGCCGGCGGCACGGATCCCGCTGCGCACCCAGCAGGAGAGGCTGGAAGCGCTCCGACCGTTCGTGCTGGTGCTGCCCACCTATGGCGGGGAATCCGGCAGGAACTCGATTCCGCCGCAAGTCATTAAATTCCTCAACCGCGAGGAGAACCGGCGGCTGTTGCGCGGCGTGATCGGTGCCGGCAACACGAATTTCGGCACAACCTACTGCCTGGCGGCGGAGAAAATCGCAGCAAAGTGCCAGGTGCCCCTTCTCTATCGATTCGAACTCATGGGCACGTCCGAGGACGTAGACCGGGTCAAGCAAGGATTGGAACTCTTTTGGAAACGACAGTTGCACACGCGGCCGTAGCCGACGCCAAGGCAGAGCTGCCGGCCGCCTTCAAGGGGCTGGGCTACCACGAGCTCAATGCCATGCTTAACCTCTACGGCCCGGACGGCAAGATCCAGTTCGAAGCCGACCGCGAGGCTGCACACCAGTACTTCCTGCAGCACGTTAACAACAACACGGTCTTTTTCCATGATCTGGAAGAGAAGCTCGACTACCTGATCAAGAACGAGTACTACGAGCGCGAAACGCTTGACCAGTACACGATGAACTTCATCCGCTCGCTCTACGACCGGGCCTACAAGAAGAAGTTCCGCTTTGAGACCTTCCTGGGCGCGTTCAAGTTCTACACGTCCTACACGCTGAAGACGTTTGACGGCAAGCGTTTCCTGGAGCGCTACGAAGACCGTGTCTGCATGGTGGCCCTGCACCTGGCCCGCGGCGACGAAGCCATGGCCACCCAGTTGGTGGACGAGATCATCGACGGCCGCTTCCAGCCGGCCACCCCGACGTTCCTCAACGCGGGCAAGGCCCAGCGCGGCGAGCTGGTCTCCTGCTTCCTGCTGCGCATCGAAGACAACATGGAGTCGATCGCCCGCGGCATCAACTCCGCCCTGCAGCTGTCCAAGCGCGGCGGCGGCGTGGCCCTGTCGCTGACCAACATCCGCGAGCACGGCGCACCGATCAAGCAGATCGAAAACCAGTCCTCCGGCGTCATCCCGGTCATGAAGCTGCTCGAAGACAGCTTCTCCTACGCCAACCAGCTCGGCGCCCGCCAGGGTGCCGGCGCGGTGTACCTGCATGCCCACCACCCGGACATCTACCGCTTCCTGGACACCAAGCGCGAGAACGCGGACGAGAAGATCCGGATCAAGACGCTCTCGCTCGGCGTGGTTGTCCCGGACATCACCTTCGAGCTGGCGAAGAAGAACGAGGACATGTACCTGTTCTCCCCGTACGACGTCGAGCGCGTCTACGGTGTGCCGTTCTCGGACATCTCTGTCACCGAGAAGTACTACGAGATGGTCGACGACAGCCGGATCAAGAAGACCAAGATCAGCTCCCGCGAGTTCTTCCAGACGCTGGCCGAGATCCAGTTCGAGTCGGGCTACCCGTACATCATGTTCGAGGACACGGTGAACCGGGCCAACCCGATCGACGGCAAGGTCATCATGTCCAACCTGTGCTCGGAGATCCTGCAGGTTTCGTCGCCGTCGCTGTACAACGAGGACTTGACCTACTCCGAGATCGGCAAGGACATCTCCTGCAACCTCGGGTCGATGAACATCGCCAAGACCATGGACTCGCCCGACTTCGGCACCTCCATCGAGACCGCCATCCGTGCGCTGACCGCCGTGTCGGACATGTCCTACATCAACTCGGTGCCCTCGATCGCCGAAGGCAACCTGCAGTCGCACGCCATCGGC
Organism: Arthrobacter sp. NPDC089319; assembly: GCF_040684925.1. Lineage (NCBI taxonomy): Bacteria > Bacillati > Actinomycetota > Actinomycetes > Micrococcales > Micrococcaceae > Arthrobacter > Arthrobacter sp. NPDC089319. The sequence continues at coordinate 45,100 of NZ_JBFBGZ010000004.1, forward strand.
CTCGGCCAGATGAACCTGCACGGCTACCTGGCCCGCGAGCGGGTCCACTACGGCTCCGAAGAAGGGCTGGACTTCACCAACATCTACTTCTACACCGTGCTGTTCCACGCCCTGCGTGCCTCGAACAAGCTGGCGATCGAACACCGCCAGACGTTCGGCGGCTTCGAGAAGTCCAAGTACGCCTCGGGCGAGTTCTTCGACAAGTACACCGAGCAGGAGTGGCTGCCGCAGACCGAGCGGGTCAAGGAACTGTTTGCGAACGTGGAGATCCCCAGCCGGGAAGACTGGCGGGAGCTGAAGGCTTCGGTGATGGAGCACGGCATCTACAACCAGAACCTGCAGGCCGTTCCGCCGACCGGTTCGATCTCCTACATCAACAACTCCACCTCCTCGATTCACCCGGTGGCGTCCAAGATCGAGATCCGCAAGGAAGGCAAGCTGGGCCGCGTGTACTACCCGGCGCCGTACCTGACCAACGACAACCTGGAGTACTACCAGGACGCGTACGAAATCGGCTACGAGAAGATCATCGACACCTACGCCGCGGCTACCCAGCACGTGGACCAGGGCCTGTCGCTGACGCTGTTCTTCAAGGACACCGCCACCACCCGCGACATCAACAAGGCGCAGATCTACGCGTGGCGCAAGGGCATCAAGACCATCTACTACATCCGGCTCCGCCAGCTCGCGCTGGAAGGAACCGAAGTAGAGGGTTGCGTCAGCTGCATGCTGTAGCAGCCCCGCACAACTGAAAAGTACGACGGCGGGTGCCCGCCCGCCGTCGTACGTGCACCGACGGGACACCGGCAATCCGGCCCGCCCGCGGGTGAGGGCCGGCCGCACCACGGCCGGCATTCGGGCATCATGGGACAACACAGACTTTGGGAAGAAGGGGACGCGATGTCAGCCGAGAAGGTCAAGCTTCTGCACCACGTGGAAGCGATCAACTGGAACCGGATCGAGGACGAGAAGGACGTTGAGGTCTGGAACCGGCTCTGCAACAACTTCTGGCTGCCCGAGAAGGTCCCGCTGTCCAACGATGTGCAGTCGTGGAACACGCTGACCCCGGACGAGCAGACACTGACCATGCGCGTCTTCACCGGCCTGACCCTGCTGGACACTATCCAGGGCACCGTGGGCGCGGTCAGCCTGATCCCGGATGCGCTGACCCCGCACGAGGAAGCGGTCTACACGAACATCGCGTTCATGGAATCGGTGCACGCCAAGAGCTACTCCTCGATCTTCTCCACGTTGTGCTCCACCAAGGAGATTGACGAGGCGTTCCGCTGGTCCACCGAGAATGAGAATCTGCAGAAGAAGGCGCAGATCATCATGGACTACTACCAGGGCGACGATCCGCTCAAGCGCAAGGTCGCGTCCACGCTGCTGGAATCCTTCCTGTTCTACTCCGGCTTCTACCTGCCGATGTACTGGTCCTCCCGCGCCAAGCTGACGAACACCGCCGACCTGATCCGGCTGATCATCCGCGACGAGGCCGTGCACGGCTACTACATCGGCTACAAGTTCCAGCGCAGCCTGGAAAAGGTCAGCGAGGAGCGCCGCGCGGAGCTGAAGGACTACACCTTCGAGCTGCTCTATGAGCTCTACGAGAACGAGGTGCAGTACACCCACGACCTCTACGACTCCGTTGGCCTGGCCGAGGACGTCAAGAAGTTCCTGAACTACAACGCCAACAAGGCGCTGATGAACCTCGGCTACGAGGCCATGTTCCCGTCGACCGTCACGGACGTGAACCCGGCCATCCTGTCCGCCCTGAGCCCCAACGCCGACGAGAACCACGACTTCTTCTCCGGCTCCGGCTCCTCCTACGTGATCGGCAAGGCCGTCAACACCGAAGACGAGGACTGGGACTTCTAGATCGCCGCGCCGTCGTTGCGGGGCGCTTCCGTCGCGTGAGACACGCCGACCTGTCCGAACAAAAGGACCGACCTATCTGAGCAGCGCTCAGATAGGCCGGTCCTTTCGCGACTTCGTGTAGTCGTAGAACCCGCTTCCGGTGGCTCGTCCCATTCGACCCGTTTCAATGAAATTTCGCTTGAGGATGTCCGCAAACTTGCGAAGTCCCGGATCCTCGCTGTGGCTATTGAGGTTTTAGGGCGTTTCCATCCCGATGACGTCGTGGATTTCGAACGGACCGAAAGGTGCGCCTGTGGTCCTGCGCCAGGTCACGTCGATGTCCGGCACGTCGGCGACGTCGCGCACATAGAGCTTCACGGCCGAGGGCATCAACGGAACCAGCAGCGAATTTAGGATGTACCCAGGCTGCTCTTTCGTCAGCCGGATGGGGATCATGCCGATCTCCTCGGCGAATGCGGAGTCGGCGTCGATGTTCTGCGGCGCGGTGCCTGCATGCCCCATGATCTCGCCGGTGTTCAATCGCCAGACCTCGTTTGCGAAGTGAAGGGCCAGGAATTTCTCGGGACGGCCGGTGGCAGCTGCGATGTCGCTGGGCAGGAGCGTCGAGGAATTTGGTCGCGAACAGAGAACATAAATGCACCGGTCCCAGCGGCAGCGCTTCGCAAACTGTGGCCTGGGCACCACGACACAGGGGCCACGACGGTGCAGGCGGTACTCGATCGCAGTGAAACGAAGCCGTGGCCTCCCTGGCCGCCGCTTCACCGCGGCAGCTGGGAAGAAGATAGGAGGACTGGGGGAATGGCTCCCGCTTCACAGCAGGTTCACAGTAGCGCCACAGTAGGGGCTCATGGCCGGGCCCGACGGTGAGTAAATGACGAACAACCTTCATCTTGGAGCGCACCGTTCCCACCGTATTGAAGAAGTAACTCCGGGGGCCGGAGCCCCTACGGATTCCGCCGCTGGGTCGGCCGAGCCTTCACATACCCATACCTCCCACACATCCCCTACGGACGAGCTCACAGGGTCTATGATCTCCCCCTGGCATTGGCTCATGTTCGTCTTGATGTTCATCGGCCCGTTACTCGTGATCGGCATCTACGAGTTCTTCCGCTTTCAGCCGCAGATCACCCAAATCATCGGAGGTTTCGGGTTAAACGGCATGCAGCTGTTTTGACGCGCTTTAGTGCGGGGGATGGCCGAGTTTCCCTCGTCCGTGGGCGGTCACGGTGAGGTAGAGGTAAACGGGTCGCGGCTGGTTCAATGACCTTGCATCGGCTGAAGCTACGTTTGCTAGGTCTTGGTCACGTGCGGTGGTTGCTTCACCCGCCGGCTACTCGAAGTACCCGGCCGGAAAGTTGAACGCTCAGCGATTCTGGGTCCCGAATGGGTGCTGCACGTTGCTACTTCCCGCAACTGTCGCCCCAAGGCAGGGGCCTGGCTGGGATGATCAACGCACCCGGGCCCTGCCCCTGCTAGGCCCTCAACAAAAAGGTGACTAACGATGTGGGAGCAGATCGCTGAAGGGCCCCGACCGGACGGCTGGATCGAAATCGCTGAGACAGGCTGGCACGCGATGATCTCCTGGTACGCCGGCCCGGGCAACATGCGACGTGAGCCGGACGTCGACGCCTACCTGAGAGATGCGGGCTTGCCACCTCGGCCGCGGGGCTACCGCTGGTTCCTGCGCCTGCCTGAAGGCCTCGATATGGCGGGGGTCGACGACGCCGCTAGCCGGGCCGTGATGGCCCTGCACGGGCAATCCGGCAATCCGCGTTATCTGGCACCGGCAGTCGAGCGTGCCGTCACAGACCTCTATGCCCGGGGACAGGAGAACACGCATCCGTGCGAAGACCATCGAGCCCACGATGGTCGACGGGAATTTCGAGGCGGCCCACGTCGTCCTCACCGGCACTCACCGGGGTGAGCTGATGGGCACTGCTCCCACCGGTAACTCAGTGGAGTTCGGCGGCATTGACATGGTTCGCATCCAGGACGGGAAGGTGGTCGAGCACTGGGGAGCGACCGACATGCTGAAGTTGCTTCAGCAGATCGACGCCGTCCAGACCTAAATGTCCGCAACGCCCAAGAGCGGTCCGCTGGTGCGGCACTAGCTTTGTCCCTCGGCTACGGTTCCGGCAGGAATGCTCATCGCCTGGGCCGGCCGTGAAGCGAGGTGCGCCTGCAACAGATCTTGCTTTGCCCGTTCCAGGCCGACGCTTCAAGAGCACCGTTGCCGACGACGGCAACCGGAACGTAACCAGCCAATTGTGGGGGCCGACCGACATCGTCCCGTCCGTTATTCAGATCGAGCAGCATCCCTTCGTCACCCAACCGGCCGAGCAGACCGCCGCCGCCGCGCACGGCATTCGTACCCAGGCCTGGTCACCGATCGGCGGCATCACCTTCTACCCGAATGGGGTGAAGCCCGCCGGAGCGTCATGGAAGAGCCCACTGGCACGAATCGACTCGCTCGACACCGGTATCCGCACCGGCCCGGACCCGGCCGAGGCACGCGAGGAAATCTTCTCGCGGATCGTCCCCGGTGCCTATAACGAACTAAGGATCTCCGGGGACTACCGCTGCCCCAGCAACACCGGTGTTCCAGCGGGCCACCTGTTCGGTTCAACGCTGATAATGGAGCGCGAAATCGTGCGTGTAAGGGCGGCCGCTCCGTCCCGGAAACGTGCCGAATCCGGCCCCCGTGGTCCCAGGGGTTCGGCATATTGCCACGCTTGGGGCGGGTGAGGAAGATGAAGGGGACAACCTGTGGCGCATCCACCGGTTTTCGGCGGGAGGGGCGCAACCCAAACGGTCCAAGGAGGACAGTCCGATGAGGAAGCTCGGGGGCAGGGGGCAGGGGGCAGGAGCCCACCGGTAAGTAGATCTCGGTCGACCCAGCCGGCACCTCAAGAAAGGCGTGGCACTGTGAAGAAGTGGACGGCCGGCATCATCCTCGGGTGCGCACAATTCGTCATGGTGCTGGACAGTACCGTGATGAACGTTTCAATCTCTACTGTTGTCAAGGACCTTAATACGACGGTGGCGGCGATGCAGGCCGCTATCACCTTCTACACGCTGACGATGGCCTCGATGATGTTGGTGGGTGCCAAGCTCGGTGACGTCTGGGGGCGGCGGCCCGCGTTCGTCGCCGGCTCAATTATCTACGCACTTGGCTCACTGACCACGGCGTTGAGTCCCAACATCGCTGTGCTATTCATTGGGTGGTCCGTGATCGAAGGGCTTGGGGCGGTCCTGGTGATACCCGCCATCGCAGCCCTCATCGCCAACAACTACAAGGACCGGGACCGGGTGACAGGGTTCGCGATCATCGGCGCCACATCGGGCGTCGCCGTCGCCCTCGGCCCGCTGATCGGTGGCTACGTTACGTCGTATCTGAATTGGAGGTACGTGTTCCTCGGCGAAGTTGTGGTCATGGCACTTGTTCTCGCCTTCGTGCGGCGTGTGCCTGACACCAGTCGTCCGCAAAAAATTCGAATCGATTTCCGCAGTGGCCTGCTCTCGGCAGCGGGTCTGACGCTGATTGTGCTTGCCCTGCTCCAGAGCAAAACCTGGGGATGGATCTTGCCCAAGAATTCTCCGGAGCTCGGCGGAGTTCCGATCAGTCCGCTGGGCCTGTCCCTGGTGCCGTACTTGATCCTGGCCGGCGGGTTTCTTCTGTGGCTTTTCTTCATCCGTCAGGAAGCCCTGGTCAAGCAGGGTCTGCCCCCGTTGGTCCACGTCTCGATGTTATCCATCAAGCGGCTGCGGTCCGGCTTGTCGGTCCTCGGCGCCCAGTATATGGTCACGGCCGGTCTGTTTTTCATGGTTCCGGTGTACTTGCAGATGACCTTGGGGTATAACGCCTTGGACACGGGAATCAAGATCTTTCCCCTGTCGGTTGCCTTGGTCCTGTTCTCAATCGGTGGCACCCGAATGACTGCCGTCTGGTCTCCGCGGCGCATCATCCGACTGGGGCAACTCATTCTGGTCGTGAGCAGCCTCGTCCTCCTCGGCTCGGTTTCCTTGGACCTTCGGAGCGTCGTCTTTGCTGTTGGAATGTTCTTCGCTGGCGCCGCCCTGGGCCTCCTGGCGTCCCAGATAGGAAACGTGACGATGTCCAGTGTTGGCGCGGAACAATCCAGCGAGGTCGGGGGACTGCAGGGGGTTTTCCAGAACCTCGGGTCCTCGCTTGGGACCGCCCTGATCGGATCGGTCCTGATCTCCGCCCTCTCGACCTCATTTCTGGGTGCGGTGGACGGCAGCAACCTTTCGAGCATCACCAAGGAACTCGTGGCGACCAGCACCCAATCGGGGGTTCAGATCGTACCCGTGTCCACCGTAAACGACATCGCCGCCCAGGCGGGACTGTCAACCAGCGACGCTGCCACATTGACCTCGTTGTACACCGACTCGCAGGTGTCCTCGCTCCGGGTCTCGTTCGTGGCACTGCTCTTTATCTCAGCCATTTCGCTGCTGTTTTCGAAGAACATTCCCACCGAACTCGTGCGCCGGAAGTCGACCGAAGGTCCCGGGGACGATCATGCGCACTCCGACGCCGCGTGACAGAAACAGGCAGCCCCGCATCGTCCGTCGTCAGGTCCAAGGCGCGATTCAACGCCTCCATCGCAGATTCTCCTGTCGGTCCGGGCCAGACTGAACTTCGCTCGGTTCGACGCTGGGCACCTGCGCGACGGCGACCTTCGTAGGCTCACCGGGGATTCAGCCATCTGGCGCTTCGGATCTCAGCGCCGTCTCAGCACGGGACCGACCGCGTCGAAGTATTTCATGAGCTTGCACTGCTACAGAACGGCGATTTGGGTCTACTATCTTTCCTAAATCCAGTTGCAGGCTGAAATCAGGCAGGCAGCGGTGGCCCGGCGTCAGGAGTGCGGCCATGATGGGTTTCTACGGCTGGCAGGGCATGGGCTGGATGTGGATATTCTGGATCTTGCTCATCGTTGGTTTGGTCCTGCTCATCATCCTGCTGGTCCGGCTCATCGGGGGCGGAATGCCGGGCCGTGGCGCCGGCGGATCCCGAACTAGTGGAGACAGCCGGGCCCGGGAGATCCTGGCGGAGCGTTACGCACAAGGGGAGCTCACCGCAGAGCAGTACCGTGAGGCACTTCGGACGCTCGGTGAGACCGGGGGATGAAACCCCTCAGCCGCAGACAGGCCCTGGCACTCGGCGTCGCCGGCGCCGGTGCCATCGCAATAGGCGGCGGAGGGCTGCTCTTGGCGCAAGCACCGTTCCGCCCGGAGACTGGTGGCCGCCTGAAAGAGCCGGTGGTTCTTAGTAACCGAGGAACAGTCTTGAACGTACGACTCGAGGCAGCGCCGGCCGCGGTAACCGTTGCTGGCAGGCCAGCGTCTGTGGCCGCCTATAATGGTTCCCTTCCCGGTCCAACGCTACGCCTGCGCCCCGGGGACCGGCTCCACGCCACCCTAGTCAATGGCCTCGGGGCGCCCACCAACCTGCACGTGCACGGTCTGCATGTTTCCCCCTCGGGTAACGGTGATAACTCCTTTGTCAGGGTGGAGCCGGGAGCATCCTTCGACTATGAGTACGTTCTTCCTGCCAACCACCCGTCGGGCACTTTCTGGTACCACCCGCATCACCACGGGAGCGTGGCGGATCAGCTTGCGGCTGGTTTGTACGGGGCGATTATCGTGGAAGACCTGGAAGAGGTTCCGGTCACCCGCGAGCGACTCCTCCTCGTCTCTGACATCAGCCTGACCGGCACCGGCAGCCTTCGGCCACCCTCTACGGCAGAGCAGATGTCGGGCCGGGAGGGGGAGACCGTGATGGTGAACGGGCAAGTCCGGCCGGTGCTGTCGGCAACTTCCGGGGATCGGGAGCGCTGGCGGATCATCAATGCCTGTCCGGCGCGCTACCTTCGCCTTCAGATGGAGGGAAGCCAGCTTCAGGTATTGGCCATCGATGGCCGTTCTCTCGTCACTCCTGCGCAGCTGGAAGAGTTCCTGTTGGCTCCCGGAAACCGTGCTGATCTGCTAGTGGAATTGGTCGACGGAACAACGATCCTCCGGGCTGCCCCGTATGACCGTGGAAGCATGACCGGAATGATGGGTCGCGGCAGGGCCGCGGTCAGCCGTCCGATAGACCTGCTGACCGTGACCACCGGCGGACCGCCGCACAGTGGCCTGCCTCCGGTCCCCGGCACCAGAGGTCTCAGGGATCTCCGCAAGGAACCGGTGGTTGCCCGCCGCCGACTCGACTTTTCCATGGGAATGGGATCTGGAATGAGCCCCGATGGCATTCAATTCACCATCAACGGCAAGGAGTTCGACGCCGGGCGCATCGACGAGATTGTCAGCGTGGGCAGCGTGGAGGAATGGACCCTAACCAACAGCAGCCCCATGGACCACCCCTTGCACCTGCACGTTTGGCCCGTCCAGATCATCGAGAAAGGACGCGCTCCTACCGGACCCACGTTGCAGGACGTAGTGAACATCCCAGCCCGGGGAGAAGTGAAAATCCTCGTGTCGTTCGATGACTTCCCTGGGCGCACGGTTTTCCATTGCCACATTCTGGACCACGAGGACATGGGCATGATGGGAGTCATTGAAGCCCGATAGTCACGCTCCACAGCACTTACCGGTGTAGTTGCGTGCCTGTGGATACTCGGCGACGACGTTAGCCCCGTCCGCAAACGGCAGTGCGGGTCCCGGGCGGCCTACTCCGCTGCCCTGTCCGGTTGGACTCGTGCGCGATCCTGCGGGACGTCAAGACGTTCCAATTCCGTTCTCATGAGCTGTCGGGATCGGCTGCTACTCTGTTGGCATGTGCCCGGTGACCCGCCGGCTCGAAGCTGCCGACGAGGCGAATTTGGTCCTCGACCACGCCGGCCAGGTCAACGTCTTCCTTGTTGCCGGCTTGCTGACGCAGGGCGGCTTCGTCGGGTCCGATGGCAGCCCTGACCTGACCGCCCTGCGCGTCTCCCTTGGCGAGCGCATCAAGACGCTGCCACAGCTCCGGAAGATAGCTGAGGTCACGGGCCGCCGGCACCGATGGGTTGAGGTGCAGCCAGACCTCGATTACCACATCCGGCTCGTCGGGGCCGTCGACGGACTTACCGGCCTGGAGCAGAAGTGCGGGGAGTTGATGACGGTGCCGCTGGGACTGGATCGCCCGCTCTGGGAGATTCTGGTGGTTCCGGGTTCGGCTGTGGGGGCTCTAGGGATCGTGCTACGCATACACCATGTAATCGCCGACGGGATGGCGGCGGCCGCGATCGTGCAGCAGCTCTTCGACCCCGCAGCAGCCGGGCACGCTGCAGCGTACGTGCCTCTTGTCCGACCAGCGGGGACGGCTCCGGGCCGCGATGTGCGGCAGGTGCTCGGGAGGCTTCGTTCCGGACTGCGCCGTATCCGAATGACGCTCAGAGGCCGGGAGGTGGGTCCCACGGTGCTGCTCGGTGAGCTTAGTCCCGATCGCGGGGTCGTATTCCTGGATGTCGATCTTGCTGCGCTCGAGAAGCATGTCCGGCCGTTGGGCGCCACAGTCAACGACGCCCTGCTCGCTGCAGTAGCGGTGGCCTACCGGGGGGTGCTGTCAGCGGCCGGCGAGCGGATCCCCGCCCGGCTCCCCGTCTCGGTGCCGGTCGCGCTGCAACGCCGCGGGACAGCGGGAAATCAGGTCGGGGTCATGCTCGTGCGGCTGCCCCTCGGCCAAGACGACTCCGACGTTCGTGTACGGATCATTGCGGAGCAGACCCGCGAGGAGAAGGTACTGGCCAGACAGCAGGGAACGCTCGAGTTCATGCGCGGCCCGACCGGTGCACGCATCATGGACCGTATCGGTCGGCACCAGCATCTCATCGCAGGGTTTGTCACGAATGTGCCCGGTCAAGCAGATATCTTCCGCCTCGCGGGTGCCCCTGTAGTCGCGATCTGGCCGGTTGGCGTGCTCGCAGCCAACGTCCGGCTCGGTGTCGCGGCCGTCTCCTACGCCGGCCGGCTCCGCTGCGGCGTCCATTTCGACGCGGATAACGTGCCCGGAAGAATTTTCGCTGTGGCCATGGGCAACGAGCTGGCGCGCTTGACCAGCTGACACTCCGCCAACTCGCCGTTGTCCCTCCTGCACCAGAAGGGACAGACAACATTGCCCTCTAGGCACGTCCGTCAGTTCGGGCCAGAATCTAACCATGGCTGGAGTGGAGCCGTGGTCAAGAAAGCGGAAAGCCAAGTCCGCTAAGAACCGGCGTCGATTCAGCTATGCAGTCGCGGTGATCGTCAACGCGGCCCTGTTCGGTGCGGTCAACGGTTGGCCTGGGTGGCAGTCCGTGCCCATTCTGACCGATGAGACGCCCCAAGTCTTGCCGATCTTCAATGCCTCCTCGTCGTCGGCTTCGTCAGCAATGTGCTTAATTTGGTCTTCGATTCGGAGAAGCTCAAGATCCTCGGTGAACTCGTGACTTCCGCGTTCGGAGCAGCCGTCATCCTGCGTACTTGGGCAGTGTTTCCGTTCGACTTCCATGGTTCTACCGTGCCCTGGGACCTGGTGATCCGGGTCCTACTCGGGTTCGCATTAGCCGGATGCTGCATCAGCATCATCGTCCAAGTGGTCTTTCTGGTGCGTTTATCGCGACGGGTCTCGCCTCTCAACTGACGCCACGATCTACGCGGCCGAACCGCGCTGGTCACCGATTCACCGGAATTGCCCTGAGAAAGGAAGAGAAAGTGAAAGCACTGGTATTCGACGGTCCCGGGAAGAAATCTTGGACCGAGGTTCCGGATCCCTCTATCCAAAACCCGACCGATGCCATCGTCCGCGTGGATACCACCACAATTTGCGGAACGGATCTTCACATCCTCAAAGGCGATGTCCCCGCCGTTCAAAGGGGAAGAATCCTGGGACATGAAGGTGTGGGAACGGTCGTGGCAACCGGGTCTTCCGTCACGGGCCTCCGCCCCCGGGACCGCGTCATCATCTCCTGTATCAAATCCTGCGGACACTGCGTCAGTTGCAAGACCGGGCTTTACTCCCACTGTCACGGGGAGGAAGGGGCTTCGGGTATCGGATGGATTTTCGGTCATCTGATCGACGGTACGCAGGCCGAATATGTCCGCGTCCCTTATGCCGACAATTCGTTGCACAAGCTCCCCGAGGGGGTGACGGATGAACAAGCGGTGATGCTCTCGGACATCCTCCCGACCGGGTTTGAAATTGGAGTCCAGTACGGCCGGGTCAAGCCGGGCGACACGGTAGTGGTGGTCGGGGCAGGGCCGGTGGGCCTAGCCGCGATCGCTACCGCCGGCCTGTACGGAGCAGCGTCAGTCATTGCCATGGATCTGGACGAGCACCGGCTACAGCAAGCCCGGGACTTCGGTGCCAGCACCGCTATCTCGTCGCGTTCATCGGATTGGAAAGAGCAAGTACTGGCGCTGACCGACGGGCTAGGGGCAGACGTAGCCATAGAGGCCGTGGGGATCCCCGAAACCTTCGAAATGGCCGTGGAGCTAGTTCGCCCGGGCGGGAATGTAGCCAACGTTGGCGTTCACGGGAGATCGGTAGAACTCCATCTGGAGAATTTGTGGATCCAGAACATCAACATCAGCATGGGATTAGTCAATGCCAACACCACTCCCATGCTCCTGAAACTGGTGGCCCAACATCGGATTCCCGCGGAAAAGTTCGCTACGCATAATTTCCAACTCACGGAAATTGTTGAGGCCTACGACACCTTCTCGCGTGCTGCGGACACCAAAGCCCTCAAAGTGGTCCTCACCCAGTGAGCAGATAACCAGCGCAGACCTCTGCGACCGAATGCCGGGCACTCCCTCAACGAACTGGCGCCCGTTAGATGCCTGCCGGACCGCCTCAAGGGTCGGACACCCGAGGAGCCGTCCGGTGAATGGTGAAGTCATCTGCAGCGAGGGTCCGGCGGCGGTTTTGCCGGTCCTCGCTGATCCAAACAAGCCTCAAGCCTGGTGCCGTGTCCTTGACCTGTCCTCGGTAGCAGGCCTCCCCGCGGCGGGCTTCGGATGTAGTCGGCACGCCGGATGAGAGAGATGTCGCTGATGCCGTTGGGGCTGGACTCATTAGGCATGGTTTGCTCCAGATGTGTGCTGTCGTTTGGAGTCGCCGTTGACTGCTTTCCATCCTTCCGCCGGCAGATTGCGGCCGCGTTTCGGCAGCGCTATGTTCCGAGGAAACGGTCTCAGTCTCAGGCGGCCCGCCGTCGCGTCCTAGTTTCGGAGTGTCCTGCCTGAGCGGCGTGTTGCAGGGTCGCCGGTGGGAGCATTGAAGCGGGGGATTCGAACCGAGGAAAGGAGCCGGAAATGGCTGGCGGATCAGGACTGATCGAACGGTTCTATCGGGAAGTCATGGCTGGAGGGAATCTTGACTTGATCGATGAATTGGGCAGTGCAGCCTTCACGGATCATGAAGAGCCCATGCCCGGGCAGCCGGCAGGACTCGACGGCATTAGGTTCTACGTCAATACGTTCAGATCTGCCTTCCCGGACATCCGTGTGAAGGCCATCGAGCCCACGATGGTCGACGGGGACTTGGAGGCGGCCCAGGTCGTCCTCGCCGGCACTCATCACGGCGAACTGATGGGCACGGCTCCCACTGGCAACACCGTGGAGTTCAGCGGTATCGACATCATCCGCGTTCAGGACGGAAAGGTTGTTGAGCACTGGGGAGCGACAAACATGCTGAAGATGCTGCAGCAGATTGGCGCCGTCCAGATGTAGCGGCCTTGACGAATAAAGTGGCCACGATCCGGGCGACAACTGGCCTCTTCACAGCCCGATACTGATCGGGAAGGTGGCGACCCAGAGGAGTGTGCCGACAAGGACCACGCAACCCGCAGCGAGTATGACCGCCCGGAGCCGGCGGCTGCCGATCTTCGTGCTGATGCCGGCGAAGAACAGGACGACGGCGTACAGGACCACCGTCAGGACGTAATTGCTCGCCCGTTGGATGTCGCGACGGACTTCCGCCGCCGATTCCTCTGCCTTCTCGTCGAGCCGTATCGCATCATTTTTCGATTCGACCTGATACTGCGCCATGGCGAAAGGAGTCGCCGGCGCGTCCGGGTTGGTCAAGGGTTCTGTCGCCATCCATGCGCGGAAGGCCACCGCAAACTCGGGACGGAAGCGGTCGAAGTAGAAGGTGGCAAGTTGACGATCGCCGCTCTGGTCGGCGTCGGCCCAGGCGATGAAAGTGGCGACGTCAATCTCGGTCTGGGCTTCGGCCAGGCTCGACGCGCGAGCGGCGTCGATCCGGACGGCATTGGTGTGGCTGGTCTCCTGGGCCTGCTCGCCATGCCACCGCGCGGCCTGATAACTGCTCCACGAGGTGGCAACGGCGGCCACCACCAATAGCACCGTCACGAGGAACTCGAGACGGTCGGGAGTGGCCGCGCTCTGGTCAGTGCGCGATGCCATTGCTGTCACAAGGCGGAGTGAGGTCCAGACCGGCGAAATCGAGTTCGGCGTCGATTTGTCGAGCTGTGCGCTCCATGGCTGTTGGGCGGAGCTGTCCCAGGCCCGGTCCGTGCGGATTGTTGAAGAAGACGAGAAGGGCAAGGAGAGTGGTAATAATCAGCGTGACGCTTCCCATCAGCATGCTCTGGGTGACGGCGCCTTCATCCGGATCAGCGAAGAACAACATATACACGAGGATGACGACGAAGATCGTGAAGAGGGCGATCCACAAGGGCAACGGAACGAGCCCTTGGGCCGCGTGTATCCGGTCTACCCGCGCCCGTTCACGTTCCCCGGTCTGATCCATCCACCGGTCGTAGGCCGACTGCTCGGCGGTGGATTGCGGATGAGCTGCCTTGATCGTCAGATACATCTGCCCGCCCCATGGATTGATCGACTCACTCAATTGCCCGCGCTCCAGGGCATCCCATTGCGGTCCGATGACCGAACGCGCATAACATACCAGCTGACCGGTGAGATCCTCGGCAGTATCCGCCGGCAGGAACTGGGCGGTCTGGACTTGCTGCAGCACGATCTCAGCCTCCATCTCAGCTCCCGCGCGCGATTCATCATAGGACTGAAAGGCGATCACAATGATGAAACCGAGGAGGACTGAAAACCCGGTGGCCAGGACGCCGAATACCCCAGACGCGCGGTCGCCGTCGCTGAAATAGCTCCCCGCCGGAGCGCGTTTACGCACAAGCAACATCGCGGTGATCGTGATGGCGGTGATCACGATCCCGACGGCGAAGCCGATGACCACGTTCACATCTTCCTCTTCCATGCGGAGGCATGCGGCTGCTACCCGCAAACAAGCAGCGAACCGTTTGGTGCAGGCGGTCTCGCTTGTACTCCCATGGTGCCCGGCGCGGTGAGTCCGGGTAATCCTCCGGTTCGGGTGACTAGCCGGAAGCGCTTCTGAGCCCTTCGCGGCAGATGGAGGTGCCGAGAGGGCCGGGAGCGCGGGGTCGATGCGCCTTCGCAACGGCTGGGCGGAAGCGTGGAACTCGCTTGAGAAGGAGAGGGGCGCTTCCCAGCGCCGCGGGCCACACCGCTGCGTCGGGTTCACGAGCGGGGCGGAATTTTTGGTCCGGGCCTCACCCCGTGCGGATGAAACGGAAGGTCGGAAGTTCAGCCTCGGCCGCACCCGGAAGCGCTAGATGATTCCGCGGGTTGCGGCAATCTTGAGTACATCGCGCCGGCTTGCCGCGCCGAGCTTACGGTAAATGGATCGCTGGTGGGTTTTGACGGTGTTCACCGATATGAACAGCGCTTTGCCAATATCGGCCGCGGTCATCATCGAGCGCATGTAAGCAAGGACTTCCAGTTCACGCTCCGTGAGACGCCAGTACAGGAACGTCGTCAGGTTGTCGCTGTGCGTATTTTCCTTCAACTGTGCCGCGACGAAAGCCTCATGGGCTGTGCCCCACACCGCGTGCTGCATGAGAAGCCCTGCTAGTTCACCCCTGCGCTCTGCGAAAGGACGGATGATGCGTTGCGGTTCAGCGAGGGAGACCGCGTGCTCGACCCGTTCATGAGCTGCTGCCATGTCACCGTCCCTTGAGGCCAATAGCGCTTCAGTCAGGGCAATACTGGTGCCGGTGTATGAGTTACGCTCGCGCTCTGTCACGGCCTTCGTGCAGTTCAGTGCTTCGGCAAACCTGCCGCTACGTCTGAGTGTCTCGGCAAGGAAGGCATCGACCAAAGGAGGATTTTCGCTGCGCTCCAGAGGCTTGACGAGCTCCAGCGCGCCTTCCAAGTCTCCTTCGGCTTCGGCTATTTTTGCACTTGCCATCGTGGATAGGGCATTCCACGAAGGTCCATAGAGTCCCCGTTCCTGGACCGATGCCAGCATCTGGCGTGTGTCAGCGATCTGGTCTGCGTCGCTGCCTGCGCAATCGACCAAGACGCGGTACACAGCCCCTAGTTTGTGGATCGAAGACGTCCGTCCTTCCGGGGGCCGGACCTTGTCCAGATAGGTCCGGGCGCCCGCGAGATCATCGCTCCAATAACTCGTGATTCCCTGCGCCAGCCAAAGACAGGGCATCTGGCCGTCCGGGCTCCATCCGAGTTCGTCGGCTCCGTGCAAGGCGTCCACAGCCCGCTCATCAGCGGCGATGAAATCGCCCGCCACTGCATATGCCAGCGCAATCTCAGACGTGAGGATGACTTCGTCTGCCACTGCTGAGTGGCTCCTGTCGGCGGCGTCTTCGCTCGGGGCTGCCGAAAGGGTGAGCTGCTCTTCCCCCTGCTGATGGGCGTCATGGGGTCCAAGTAGACGCCTCCCAGCTCCAAAGGCGGTCAGGTGGTCAGGTGTGCGCTGAGAGACTTCCGTGGATCGCCCGGATTTGGTGTACACCTCAAAGGTGCCATCGTTGGGGAGCAGCCCGAGCAAGTCCACAAACCGCTCGAACCGTCTCCTGGGGGCAATATCCACCGTAGAAAGACCGGCAAACGCGCGCTGGGCGAGGTCCGCCGCCGATTGCGCATCACCCGCGAGTGCACGGCATATGGACCTAATCATGAGCACTCCGGCGTGGTGACTCCAGGGTGACGGCATATCGAGGCACAACTGCTCAAGGGGGGACAGGCCATTGCGCAGCAGATACTCCAACCAATGGGCTGCCAGAGCGTTCACGGCCTGCTGAGGTTCTCGTCCTGAAAGAGCCTGGCTGACACTCTCTGAGATGTCCGAGTCCTGGTAGTAGCGGGCGGCGACCAGATGGAGGTGTTCCGCGAGAACCCGGTTCCGCTCCTCCAGTATTTCCCGGCACTGGGCAGCAAACAGGGGTTGCCAACGGTAAACGGACTCGTTCCCGAGGGAGTCTTGCTCCTCGATGAACAGTCCCTTTCTGATGCACTCTTGGAGGAGCGCGCCGCCGGTTGGCAGTCCGGACAGCGCGATGGCGAGTTCATGCTCAAGCCAGTCGCTGGTCGTGGCGCGCAAAACGAAGTCTGCCAGCGGGGGGTCAAGCTGGCCGAGAACTTCTTCCGCGATGTATTCGGTGAAGGCCCTTTCCGGCATGAATCCGCCGGGACCGCCTTCGCGATCCTTGTTTGCAGGCGTGCCGACTAAGCCCGCGTGCAGGGCTACCGGCCACCCAGCGGTGGTGCTCCACACCGCTTCAACATCCAGTTCGGGAGAAGGTTCAAGGCTGGACGCCAATTCCACCGCTTCCGGTAGGGTGAAGGCCAATTCAGCCGTGCGGAATTCCTCCAATCCGTCGGCGTAGCGGAGTTTTTCCAACCGCAGCGAAGAATGGTCACGGCCCGAGAGAACCAGCCGTAAAGCCGGAGGCGCTGAGCTGGTGAGTACGCCCACCACCCCGTCCACCAGGCCCGGGCCGGCCAGATGGACATCGTCGATGACGAGGGCAAGGGGTTCTTCCAGCAGGTCGAGCGCCGCGAGTAGGTGGTCATAGGATGCTACTTCGTCCTGGGCCTGAGCCCGGTCAGCGGCCAGCAGGACATCGTTGATGGCTGGGGACAATCCTGCGGCCGTCAACTGTACGGCGGCCAGGACGCCGCGGAGCAACCGTTCAGGCCGGGCGTCAAAACGATCGAGGGTGAGCCATGCGGAAGGCATGGCCGTACTCCGAACCCAGTCGCTTAATACGGTGGATTTACCGTAGCCTGCCGGAGCTTCGACGAGTATGAGCCGGTGTGAGCTTGCGGCAAGGGTCAGGGCCTCGCATAGACGCGGGCGCTGGATAGTTAGCTCCACGCGACGTGGAGGCTTGATCTTGAACTGGGGACTGCCCGAGATCTGTCCCACGTCGCTCATGGTAGGCGCAGACGCTGCGGTTCATCAAGGGCCACGCGGAATCTCTTATGCGTGTCTACCAGCCGACAGGGATCACACGACTGGCCGAGTGGCTGCCAGGCCAGATCATCCGGGGCGGGTGAGGTTGGACCGGACCGGTACGGGGAATATTTATAGGACCTGCAGTTCCGGCAAACAGGAGTTACACATGAAAGTCGGACCCGTTGAAGTGATGATTTGTGCGTTTCGGCGATCCGAGGTCGACGCCAAAGTCATCGATGCGCTGAGGGAGGCGGTCAAACCCGGTGCGGTGGCCATTATCGATCTGGTGTTGCTATCGAGAGACCAGCATGGAGCTGTGCGTGTTCGTGATCTGGAAGACCACCTTTCGGAGGCTTGGTCTGGCCTCGTAGATCACCCACGGTTGCTGACACTTCTCAGTGACACGGATCTTGAGGTCGCTGCCGAATCAATAGGAAATGGCGAAACAGCTTTGGTACTAGCGCTAGAACATCGTTGGGCGCAGCACCTTTCTGATGCGGTACAGGATTCAGGAGGGGTAACTACCCTTTACGCGAGAATTCCCCACGAAACAGTGGTCGCCGCCGTCGAAGCCGCCGGCATTTCGGCGACCTGACCCAGACAGGACCCCGAGAATTAGTGATGACTTTTGCAAGAAGTGGCCTGCCCGGGCTGCTTGGAACGATTGCGAGATCTGCTGCCATCTCGGGTGCAGCGCGCGTAACAGCAGGTTCAATCGACGAGCGCGTCCGTTCCCGCCGGGCTGCAGAACAGCGTGCCCCGAGCGTGCCGTCCGCTTCTCCTGCCGGGAAAGAATGGCTTGCAGACCAGCTCGAAATTCTTGCGGAGCTTCACGCTGCCCGGGTCTTGACTGATAAGGAATTCGCTGCCGCGAAAACGAGGCTCCTGTCATGAACGTTCGGTTCAATGCGAGTGCGGCGGTCAAAATAGCCAGGACCTATTGAGAGAGCACATGCGTCCGGTCATCTGATGACCGCCAAGAGAGCCTGAGGACCGCCGGCGGCGCTGCCTTGATGAGCGACCCCATGGCGTCCATGAGGTTTAACGACGACCGAGGATAACGACGACGAGGCTTTGCCGCCGTCCGTGGCTCCGGTCGGGTGTCCGCCAGCGCGCCGCTAACGCGAAGTGTGCCCTGTTTGGCCGCGGGACCGCTGGCCTTTCTGCGCGGCGTCGAGGCGATCGTTGAGGGTTATGGCGGCGTCGATCAGCGCCAGATGCGTGAACGCCTGCGGAAAGTTGCCGATCTGCTCACCGGTGGCAGCGATCTCCTCGGAGTACAACCCGACGTGGTTTGCGTAGGTCAGCATTTTGTCGAACGTCAATCGTGCCTCTTCGAGCCGGTTTGATCGTGCCAGGGCATCTACATAGAGGAACGTGCAAAGTGAGAACGTCCCCTCCGAACCGCGCAGTCCGTCGGGAGAGGCGCTCGGGTCGTACCGGTAGACCAGGCTGTCTGAGACCAGCTCAGCATCCATCGCCCGGAGGGTCGACTGCCACATGGGATCGTGCGGGGACACGAAGCCGACTTGAGGCATCTTCAGCAAGGCAGCGTCGAGGACGTTATCTCCATACTGCTGAACGAATGCCTGGCGTTCACTGCTCCACCCCTTGTCCATGATCTGCTGGTAGATGGCGTCTCGTGCAGCTATCCACCGGGCGATTGGCGCTGGGCGCCCATACGACGTTGCGAGACGGATGCCTCGGTCAAACGCCACCCAACACATGAGTCTTCCGTAGGTGAAGTCCTTGCGGCCGCCCCGGGTCTCCCAGATGCCTTCTTCCGGCTGGTCCCAGTTCTCGGCGAGCCAATCAAGCAATTCGGAGATGGCGATCCACCCGGATTGTCCGATTCCCACGCCGACGCTGTCGAGGTAGTACACCGCATCGAGCGCTTCGCCATAGATGTCCAGCTGAAGTTGGTCAGCGGCTCCGTTTCCAATTCGTACAGGGTAGGAGCCGCGATAGCCCTTCCAATCCTCCAGGACTTCCTCATGGAGGTCGGCGCTGCCATCGACGCGATACATGATATCCAGAGGGTAGGACCCTTCCGGGCGGGGCTCGGTGACACGGTCGCGGAGCCACTGGCTGAAGGCGGCAGCCTCATCAATGAATCCCATCCGGAGCAGCGCGTGCACCGAGAATGACCCATCGCGGACCCAGGTGAATCTGTAGTCCCAGTTGCGTTCCCCACCTAGCTCCTCCGGAAGACCGGCTGTGGGGGCAGCCACCAGGCTTCCGCTGGGGGCATAGGTGAGCAGCTTCAGTGTGATCGCCGACCGCTCCAGCACCGCACGCCACCGTCCTGTGTAGGTGGATTGACTTAGCCAGTCATGCCAGAAGCGCGCTGTGTCGTCAGCCAGTTGCTGAGCCTGCGCAGGTTTCATCAGCCTGGGGGCAACATCCGGACCCGTTTCCAGCATGACCCCACGCATTTGACCTTCCTCGAGGTTGAGGACGGCACGCAGCGAACCTTCGTTGGTGGAGACATTACGGCCCAGCTGTTCGTCGTCCTCCTCCCGGATGATGCTCAGGCTCAGACGGGTGTCGCCTGCGTCGAAGACTGCGCCTGCATCAGAAAGAGTCAGCTCATGGCTCTGCCGTCCGTAGTCAAACCGGGGAGCAACCTCGATGTCGAACGAAATCCGCCCACGTACACATCGGATCATTCTCACAAGGTCGTGCTTTTGGCTTGGGTCCGTGCCGGTCGTTGGCATGAAGTCAATGAGTTCTCCGACCCCCGCTTCAGTCAGGAACCGCGTAATCAGGATCGCTGTGTCGGGGAAGTAGAGCTGCTTTGTGGCGAACGCTTCCTCGCGAGGACGCGTGGTGAAGTGCCCGCCGCGCTCAGGGTCCAGCAGGGAGGCGAAAATGCTGGGCGAGTCGAAGCGTGGGCTGCAGAACCAATCAAGAGTGCCGTCCGTGGCAACGAGTGCCGCCGTCTGCAGATCACCGATCAGACCATGATCGGAGATCAGTGGGTATTTGTTCATCACGAAGACCCTTTCCCCAGGTAAGTAAGGCTGTTCTAACGTCTGCTGTCGGCAAGGTGGTAAAGGCGTTTCACGGCGCCGTGTTGTCAGGCCGGCAGCTTGGCGACTCTGTCTAATGTTTCAGGCGCCCGTGGCCGGTGTCATCATCCCCCAAGGATGAGCAGCCAGCTGGCGGTTCGATAAAGCTGTCTCGGGGAACCCGGGCTCGCGAAGCGTCTTCAGCGGCGATCCCACCGCGTCATCGGATTCAGGGCGCTGCGGCGCACGAAGGCACACCGCGGCGTCAGTAGCCGTCGGCGGCAGCCGACAGGGGCGGCCGGTCGGGCAGGACGGGCGGCGGCCGGCAGGGCGGATGGTCGGGCAGGACGGGCGGCGGCCGGCAGGGCGGATGGTCGGGCCGGACCGAGGCGGAGTAAGTCTCCGATGATGGTGACGAACGTGCCGAAGGCGTCCGCGAGGGGCAGGCCGCCGGCTGTAGCCTGAACTCAGGCTGCCTTCCCGCAGGCGGCGCGGAGGGATCTAGTCGCGTCGCTTGGCGTAGTCGGCGTATCCCGCCCAATCGATGACTACGCACTGCTCGTCGCCGATGACCCACGCATCATGGCCCGGCGGGACCGACATGTAGTCACCGGCTCCGAACTCGTTCTCTTCGCCGTCGTCCATGACGATCTTCATCCGTCCGGACAGCACATAGCCGGCGTGGTTCGCCTGGCAGCTGTCCGTTTTGGCGATTGGCTTCACGTGCTTGGACCACTGCCAGCCGGGTTCGAAAACGGCCCGCCCGACGCCGCCAGCCTCAAGGTGGACCAGATCGAGTTTTCCTTTACCGTCTTCGAAGGGTCGCGTTTCTTCGGGTTCGTTTAGACTCTTGCGGATCATGCCAGCCATGAGGATCTCCTTAGAACCAAACGGTGCGATGCTCAAAGTGTGGCAGCCTCCCGGGAAGGGGTCAATGCGCCGGCCAGAGCCTCCAGGCGACGGCCGGGGCGGGTTTCCCAACCGGTTCGAGGGTGCTCTCCGAGGCGGCATCTGGAGTGGAGTGGGCAGGTGTCCTGCCCCTTCAGAATGGCTCATCCGGGCGGTCCTGAGAGCGTTGGCTCGTTCGATGTGCTGCCGACCGGGGGAGCCGAAACGCCCTATTCGAATCCCGCCCTGGTCGCATTGTCCAGAGTGATCTCCCATGTTTGCGGGGACGCGATCGTGAACCGGCGTCCGGTGATGGCGGTGGGCGTGATGCGAACGAAGCGGTCCTTAGCGCCTGGACTCCACGGAAACAGGAGTTGGGCGACGCTGTTCCGAAACTCTTCGGTCTGTTCCACCTCTGCAGCCTGTCCTTTGACAACGACACTCCAAGCGACATTAGTGCGGCCATTGATGTGGTCTGCTTCCAGTGCCACCGGATTTCCCGCCAGTGCCGCGGATAATTTGGTGCCCGGCGCAGTCCGAAAAACGATGGTCTCTTTGTCGGTCCGGAAGTTGAGCGGAAACAATTCAGGGTGGTCGTCCACCCAGACAGCGAGCCGGCCCAGCGCAACACCTCGAAGCAGCCGCCAGCAGTCCTCTGCTTCCAGAACTTCAACGGTGGGCGGTGAGGGCTTGTTTTCCATGGCGGCGAGCCTACTCCGAACCTCAGCGGCGAGCCAGTGCCCGAATTCTCTTGACTTTGGCTATTGGTCGCCCGCTCCATGGCGATGCCAGTGCTGATTGACCTGCGTGCGCGGGTGGTCGAAGACGTCCACTCCGTCAACGGTTTCCCCGACCGTCATGGCCGGGCCCTTCGGCGTTCGGCGGCGGCAATGATCGGAATTGTCTTGAGCACGGTGTCTGGATTCAGGGACACCGAGTCGATCCCCTGATCAATGAGGAACTCGGCGAAGTCGGTGTGGTTGCTCGGGCCTTGTCCGCAGATTCCGATCCTGATTCCGGCCCGGTGGGCCTGGGAGATCACGTCCCGGATCATGTGTTTGACCGCTTCGTCCCGTTCGTCGAACAGAGGAGCCAGGAGTTCGGAGTCGCGGTCAACGCCGAGTACGAGTTGGGTCAGGTCGTTGGAGCCAATCGAGAAGCCATCGAACCGGGCAGCGAACTCGGAAGCCAGAATGATGTTGGAAGGTATCTCGCACATCATGTAGACCTGCAGACCGGCTTCTCCGCGTGTCAGGCCGTTCTCCGCCATGACCGCCAGGACCCGATCCGCTTCGGCCACCGTCCGGCAAAACGGAACCATGATGATGATGTTGCGAGAGCCCAGGTGCTCCCTGACCCGCTTCAGCGCCCGGCATTCGAGGTCGAAGCCTTGGCGGTAGCGATCGTTGTAGTAGCGGGAGGCTCCGCGGAACCCGAGCATGGGGTTCTCCTCTGGTTGCTCGAAGGCGCTCCCTCCCAGCAGTCGCGCGTATTCATTGCTCTTGAAGTCGCTGAGCCGCACGATGACTGGATCGGGGTAGAAGGGGGCGCTGATCTTGGCTAGCCCTGATGCCAGAGTGTGGACAAAGTAGTCCCGCGCGTCCGAGTAGGACCGGGTGCGGGTCTGGATTTGCGCTGCTTCGTCCGTATCAGTGACGCGTTGGGGTTGAGCCAGTGCCATGGGGTGGATCATGATCAGTTCGTTGATGATGAATTCCATTCTGGCCAGGCCGACTCCGGCCACGGGCAGACGCCACCATTTGAAGGCGGAGGACGGACTGGCGAGGTTGGCCATCACCCTGGTCGTCGTTTGGGGAAGAGCCTGCAAATCGACCTGTTCGGTCCGGAACTCGAGCGCTCCTTGAAAGACGTGCCCCTCGTCGCCTTCGGCGCAGGAGACGGTGAGCATCTCCCCGTCTGTCATGCGGTCCGTGGCGTTGCCGGTGCCGACAACTGCCGGCACTCCCAATTCCCGGCTGATGATGGCCGCGTGACTCGTGGGTCCGCCGTGTTCGGTCACGATTCCGGCTGCGCGCCGCATGATGGGAACCCAGTCCGGGTCGGTCATCTCTGTGACCAAGATGGAGCCGTCACGAAACCGATCGATCTCGGCCGGATCGCGGATGACACAGGCAGGACCAGATGCAATCGAGTCGCCGATGGCCGCTCCGGCGGCGAGAAGCGGACCACGTCCGATGAGACGATGCATGGTGAAGACGGTGTTGCTGCGGGCTGCCTGCACCGTCTCTGGACGGGCCTGGACGACGAACAGTTCGCCGGTGAGCCCATCCTTGGCCCATTCCATGTCCATGGGGCGGCCGTAGTGCTCTTCGATGACCGCCGCCCACCGACCCAGTTGAAGAACCTCGTCGTCGGAAAGGACCAGCGAGGTCCGCTCTCTTTCGGTGGTTTTGACCATACGCGTACGGGCGGTTCCGCCTCGTCCGTAGATGAGTTTTTGTTCCTTGGCGCCACATGATTTTTCGATGATGGGGAAGCAACCTGCCGCTTTCAGCAGGGGTTTGAAAACCACATATTTGTCCGGGTTGACGGTTCCCTGAACCACCGTTTCGCCCAGCCCCCAGGTTGCACTGATCACCGCCACGTCAGGGAAACCGGTTTCAGTATCCAGCGAGAACATGACGCCGGAGGCCCCAATATCGGCGCGAACCATCCGCTGAACCCCGATCGAAAGTGCCACGTCGAGGTCTGAAAACCCTTTCATGGCGCGGTAGCTGATGGCCCGGTCAGTAAACAATGACGCGAAACACCGCCGGCAAGCATCCAGCAGTGCTTCGTTCCCGCTGACGTTGAGGAAGGTCTCCTGCTGTCCGGCAAAGCTGGCGTCGGGAAGATCCTCGGCGGTCGCGCTGCTGCGGACCGCCACGGGAGGATTGCTGATCCCGGCGCGTGCCCCGAGGTCGGCGTAGAACTCCAGGATGGAGTCTGACATTCTGTCCGGAAACGCGCCCGCTAGGAAGTGGCGGCGAATTGTTTCGCCGGCGGCGCTCAACGGTATGTCGCCGTGTCTGTGGCGAGCGAGTTGTTCTTGGATCGCCGACCTCAGGCCGTTGGCGGCGACGAATTCGCGATAGGCCGCCGATGTGGTGGCGAAACCATCGGGCACCCGGACATCTTGGTCGGCCAATGTGCGGAGCATTTCGCCGAGTGACGCGTTTTTCCCGCCCACGATGCCAACGTCGTGAATCCCAGTCTCTTCGAACCACACCGCGTAGCGCTGTTCCATGCCGCCTCCAGTCTGACGTCGGCTTCTGCCGAGCCCTCGCCTCCGGGTTTTGTTATGCAGCGCCGGTCCGCTCACCGCTGGCTTCGGTGTGCATATGCGCCGCTTCCGCGGGCTTGATCGTGTAGGAGGGCTTCCTGAGAAGCTTCCGAACCATCAGCACCGGTGATGACGTGGCCAGCCCGTGGTTGTCAGTCATGGAAGCCTTCCCCAAGGGCCGGTATGCGCTCATAATCTACTCGCCGCGCAGCGACGGCACCAGAGACTCTGGGGCCAACCGCGGAAGGTCGGCCGGTCAGGGCGCGGCGGCGTGGGCAGATTGCCAGGAGGTCCTCCCATCAGCGGGCCGGAAGTGGATACTGGAGGGGAGATGTTCCGGCAGCTCCCCGAGCCGGGCGGAACGGTCACGCTACCGTGCTGAGTCCGTTCGCTTGCGGGGGAGCCGCCCCAACATTTCACGAAGGCTGTTGCTGCCGGTGAAGGGGCGCCGCGCCGGGGGCAGGATTCTTTGGTCAGGGTGCCACGCGTGGGTGGAGGCAGCAATGGGGTTTGCCCGCCGGTATCCCTTGGTGGTCGCGACGGTGCTGTGTTCGCTGGCGGTGGTCGGCCTGCTGCTGGGTGGAGCTGACTTGGCAGCTCAATGGTTGGCCAATGTCTTCGCTCTGCTCGTGGCGGCTTGGTTGGCCGTGGGGATGGTGCGCGCGGTTGCCCGGGGGCGGCGGGGGATGGACTTGCTGGCCTTGATGGCCGTGGTCAGCACGGTGGCAGTTGGCGAGTACCTGGCCTCGATGATCATCGTCCTGATGCTGTCGGGCGGCAGGGCGCTGGAAGATTACGCGCAGGGCCGGGCCCAGCGTGAATTGACTGCTCTCTTGGAGTTGGCCCCGCAGTCCGCGCATCGTGAAACGGATGGTACCCCGGAGGACGTGGGCGTCGACGAGATCCGCGTGGGGGACGTGGTTTTGGTGCGTCCAGCAGAGGTGGTGCCCGTGGATGGCCTGCTGATCTCGGATTTTGCGTCCTTCGACGAGTCAGCGCTGACGGGGGAGAGCTTGCCGGCCGAAAAGTCCGCCGGGGATGCCGTGATGAGCGGGTCAGTCAATGGAGAGGCAGCCGTTCGGGTGCGGGCCACCGCGCCAGCGGCTGAATCGCAGTACAGCCGAATCGTGACGCTGGTCCGCGAAGCGTCCGCCAGCCGGGCTCCGGTGGTTCGGCTGGCGGACCGTTTTGCCGTTCCATTCACCCTTTTTGCGCTGTCCCTGGCCGCTGCAGCGTGGTGGGTCAGCGGCGATCCCGAGCGATTCGCCGAGGTACTGGTAGTAGCTACCCCCTGTCCGCTCCTGATTGCCGCTCCGGTGGCACTTGTCGCCGGAATGGGCCGCGCCTCCCGATCGGGCATCATCATCAAGAACGGTGGAACGCTCGAGAAACTGAGCCAGGTGAAGTCAGCTGCTTTCGACAAAACCGGCACTCTCACCGGTGGCAAGCCGGTACTTTTGGAAGTCCGGCCCGCCGGCACGCCCCCGCAGATCCGAAGTGCGGAACTGTTGCTGCTCGCGGCCTCCGCCGAGCAGTACTCCTCCCATGTCCTCGCAGCCTCTGTCATGGCGGCGGCTACAGACCGGGGGCTGGTCCTGTTGCCGGCGGACGAGGCCGCCGAATACGCGACACAGGGTGTGCACGCTGTCTTTCCCGGCCGGTCGGTGAGCGTCGGAAAGCACGCTTTCGTGTCGCAACACGCCGCGTCCGTGGAAAAGACCCATCTGTCCGGAGGACAAATGGCCGTTTATGTCGCAGTCGACGGCGTTTATGCTGGCTCGTTGATCATGAGCGACGCCGCCCGGCCGGAGGCGGGACCGACCCTGCAACAGTTGCGAAAACTAGGCATCGGCGAAACCCTGATGCTCACTGGCGACGCCCGTGAGACAGCCGACCACATCGGCAGGGAACTGGGAATCGAGCAGGTTCAGGCTGAATGCACGCCGTTGGACAAGGTGGAACTGGTTAAGGCCCTTCCGCAGCGGCCGGTGATGATGGTTGGTGATGGGGTCAACGACGCGCCCGTGCTGGCTGCAGCCGACATCGGTATCGCCATGGGCGCCAAGGGGTCGACGGCAGCCAGCGAGTCCGCGGACGTTGTCGTCATGCTCGATGACTTGTCCAAGGTGGCCGAGGCCGTGGCCATCGGCAAGCGGACGGTGCGGGTGGCACTGCAGAGCATCTGGGTGGGTGTGGTCTTCAGCGTCGCGCTCATGATTGCCGCCGCTTTCGGCCATATTCCGGCCGTGGCCGGGGCCTTGTCACAAGAACTGGTCGACCTCGCAACCATCCTCAATTCCCTTCGGGCCCTGTCGCCGACGCGCCGCAGCGAAGCCAGAGCGCCGGCGCGTCCCGAGCAGGCCTTTCCACGGGTGCGGTAACGTCATGACGACGGTTGCCGGAGGCCTGAGCACAGCTGACGCTGCCCGCCAGCTATCAACGGATGGGCCCAACCTCCTGCCGCTGATGAACACGGTGCCGAGATGGCGCCAGGTCTCGGCGCAGTTCACTCATTTCTTTGCACTCATGCTGTGGGTTGCCGCTGCGCTGGCTTTTCTGGCCGGAATGGCCCAGCTGGGTACTGCGGTCGTCGTCGTCGTTGTCATTAATGGAACGTTCTCCTACGTGCAGGAGGAGCGGGCAGCACAGGCGGCGTCCAAGCTCCGTGCCATGCTGCCCGCACAGGTCCTGGTCAAGCGGGATGGCCGTGCGGTGAAGGTGGAAGCCGCGGATATTGTGCGCGGCGACGTTGTGCTGCTGACAGCGGGAGACAGGATTCCGGGGGATGTTGAATTCACCGTGGCCGAATCCTGCACCGTTGACGAGTCAATGCTTTCCGGCGAGAGCGAACCGGTGGCCAAGAACCGCGGCGATGGTGGTTACGGCGGAACCTTCGTTGTGAATGGGAACGCGGAGGCGCTGGTCACGGCCACCGGGCCGCGGACACGGTTGGCTTCTATCGCCTCATTGACGGCCACCACACAACCGCCGCAAAGTCCGCTCAATAAGGAACTGCGCCGGGTCGTCCGGCTCATCTCGGCCGTGGCGCTAAGTTTCGGCGGCGTGTTCTTTGCGGTTTCGCTGCTGACCGGCCTTTCGTGGCGGGACGCCTTTCTGTTCGCCATCGGTGTAGCGGTTGCCCTGATACCGGAGGGACTGCTGCCCACCGTGACGCTTTCGCTTGCCATGGGCGCCCAGCGCATGGCGCGGCGCAACGCCCTGGTTCGGCATTTGCAGGCAGTTGAAACGCTGGGATCCACCACGTTCATCTGCACCGACAAGACGGGAACTCTGACGCAGAACCGGATGAGCGCCGTTGAAACGTGGACTCCGGATGGGATCGTCCGGCTGAACGGCGAGGGGTACTCCCCGACGGGGGAAATCACCGGCAGCGCGCTCGCAGTGCAACAAGCACGCCGCCTGGCGCGCGCGGCCAGAGCAGCTTCACGGGGGCGTATCGTCCGGCGTCAGGAGCACTGGGTTGCAGACGGAGACCCGATGGAGGCGGCTTTGGACGCTTTGGCCCATCGGTTGTCGAACGGAGCGGCCATCGAGGATGTGCCGGTCGACTTCCGTTGGAGTTTTGACCCGGTGCGCAAACGGGAATCCGTCGCAGCCGGCGCCGAGCTCATGGTCAAAGGCGCACCGGAGAGCGTGTTGCCGCTCTGCGTGGCGGCTACCGATGCTGAGGCATGTCAGCGGGCCCTCGAAGACATGGCGGTGCGCGGACTTCGCGTCCTCGCGGTCGCTGAACGTACACTCCCGGATCATCCCGCGGGAGGTGGACGGCATTATTCCAGCGAGGCCGTGTTCTATGAGGATCAGCTGACTCTGCTGGGACTCGTGGGCTTGCACGACCCGCCGAGGGAATCGGTGCCCGGAGCGCTCAGGGCGGCACGGACGGCTGGTGTGAAAGTCGCCATGGTCACGGGTGACCACCCCTCGACGGCGGCTGCCATCGCCGCAGAGATCGGTCTGCTGGGACCGGAGAAATGGGTTGTCGAAGGAAGGGATCTTCCCGACGATGATCACATGCTCGGAGCGCTGCTGGACCGGGATGGCGTGGTCGTCAGCAGGGTGTCTCCAGAGCAAAAGCTGCGGGTGGCCAGGGCCCTGCAGTTGCGCGGACACGTACTGGCAATGACTGGCGATGGGGTCAATGATGGCCCGGCGCTGCAGGAAGCGGACATCGGCGTTGCGATGGGCGCCAGCGGCACGGATGTAGCGAGGGAAGCGGCGGACCTGGTGCTGCTGGACGACGATTTCGCCACGATCATGGCCGCGGTTGAGCAGGGGCGGGCCACCTACGCGAACATCCGCAGATTCTTGACCTATCACCTCACGGACAACGTCGCGGAACTCACCCCGTTCGTGGTGTGGGCCCTCTCCGGCGGCAGCTTCCCGCTGGCGCTGGGCGTGCTGCAAATCCTTTTCCTGGACATCGGGACGGACCTGTTGCCTGCTTTGGCCTTGGGCAGCGAGCGTGCCGGCAAGCACGTTCTGCAGCGGCCGCCGGAGCGCCGCCATCTGATGGACTCGGCTCTCATGATTCGCGTTTTCGCGGTTCTAGGGCCTGTTGAAGCGGTCTGTGAAATGACTGCCTTCACCCTGACCTTGTGGTTGGCCGGGTGGCGGCCCGGGGCGGCCATACCGGGTTGGGAGGTGCTGGCTGCTGCATCCGGGGCGGCGTTTACCACCGTTGTACTGGCGCAGTTGGCCAACGCCTTTGCCTGCCGAAGCGAATCAGTTCCGCCGTGGCGCCTGGGTTGGGGAACCAACCGGATGCTGCTGTGGGCCGTGGTGGTGGAGTTGGCTGCCCTGGTGGCCTTCCTGACGATTCCGCCGGTGGCGGCCATGCTCGGCCAGGCACCACCAACCACCATCGGCTTGCTGGCCGCGGTGCTCTCCATGCCGGCAGTGCTTGCCGCCGACTATTTGTACAAGCAGTTCAGGCCTCAGCATGCCGCGGAGTCGGCTTAGGCACCCGCATCGCGACGGAGCCTCCCGGTGCCAGCAAGGTAGCGTTTTTTCCCACCTTGATGCGGATGGGGGCGGCAGTTCCGTCGGCTGACTCCACCTGCAGGACGGATTCTTCCAGGCTGACGTCAAGCAAATGGCCGCGGTATCTGATCCGGAACGAAACTCGCTTCAGCTCAGTCGGCAAACGCGGATGAAAGACGAGAGTGTCAGCACTCATTCTGAGCCCGGCGAAACTGCGCTGTACGACGTCGATGGTTCCCGCCATTGCCCCCAAGTGGATGCCGGTGCGTGTGGTTCCGCCCTGCGTATCGTCGAGATCGGCGTCCAGTGCATCCCGGAAGGTGGCCCAAGCTCGTTCCGGATCGGAGGCAGCCAGCACCGAGGCGTTGGTCACCCTGCTCAAGGTTGAGCCGTGCACCGTCCGTGCCAGGTAATAATCGACGGTGCGTGCCAGTTGCGAGGCGGTCACGTTGTAGCCCATCCGGCGCAGGCGCTGAACCAATTGGTCCTCGCCGAGGACGTAAAAAAGCATCAGGACGTCGGCCTGCTTGGACAGTTTGTACCGATTCGTGCTGTCGCCTTCTGCAGCCAGGATCAAGTCAAGGCGTTCGATGTTGCCGTAAGTCCGGCGGTAGCGTCCCCAATCGAGGTCCTGCAGTCGGTCGAATCCTTCGAACTGGCTGATGATCCCGTCGTGGAACGGGACGTGCAGGTACCGCCCCAGCGAATCCCAGCGCTCAAGCTCGGCACT
Source organism: Arthrobacter sp. NPDC089319 (assembly GCF_040684925.1). Classification (NCBI taxonomy): domain Bacteria; kingdom Bacillati; phylum Actinomycetota; class Actinomycetes; order Micrococcales; family Micrococcaceae; genus Arthrobacter; species Arthrobacter sp. NPDC089319. The sequence goes on from NZ_JBFBGZ010000004.1 coordinate 75,147, forward strand.
GGTTATCCCAAGGCTCTTGCGCAGGTCCCGCCGGTCTTGGCCCCGGAGGGCGGCCAGAATTTTGGCAGGGCGGGAACACACCCAGGCCGCCATCACATTCGTGTAGGCGTTATCGTCGAGACCCTGGCCGGGGCGCTCGGGATAGCCGTCATGGTATTCATCCGGACCCATCACACCGCGGAGATGGAACCGGCCATCCGGGCCGCGCTCCGCCATGGCAGCGAAAAGCCGGGCAACTTCAACCATGACTTCCGTGCCACGGGCCATCATCCAGTCGCGGTCCGCCGTTGCCTCGAAGTACTGCCATACGTTGTACGCAACTGCCAGACCACCATGGCGCTGAAGGCGGGAATGGTCCGCCATCCATTGGCCGGAGAAGCGGTTGTACAGCCATCGTGGTGTTTCCTCGGTCCCATCGCTGCCGCTCCGCCAGGGGAACATTGCTCCGGGTAGCCCTGCGCTGCGTGCCGCGTCCCGGGCGGCATCCAACCGGTGCCAGCGGTAATCGAGCAGCGAACGGGTGACCGAAGGCGTGCGGGAGGTGACCAGCGGCAACACGAAAAGGTCGTCCCAGAAGATGTGTCCCCGGTAGCCTTCGCCATGTAACCCGCGCGCCGGTACCCCCGCATCAAGGCCCTCCGTATTTGGCGTGATCGTCTGCAGCAGGTGGAACACATGCAGATTCAGCACCAGTTGGGTCTCCCTGTCAGCGTGCAGATCGAAAGTGAACAAATCGAGCAGCCGACGCCACGAGGCTTCATGGCTGACAAACACCGCGCCAAAGCTGTCAGGTGTTCGGTCCAGTACCGCGCGGGCACCGGCCTTGGCGGAGGACACACCCCAGTCCCGTGAACTGACGATTGCCGCGGTTTTGCAGACCACGAGGGGTACGCCGTCGACCACGTCAGCATCGTGCACCTGAAGCCAGCAGGAGCTCCCGGCCCCGGCATTTGGTGGCGGGGGAGAGGGCCGGCTGCGGGCGGTGTCGCCGGTGGCACCGGCGAAGGAGGTCCTTACCGCCACGGCAACGCGGATCTGGCTTTGGGTCGTCTCGACGTCGACCATTTCCACACCGTTTTGGACAGTGGCGCTAACGACTGCCAGGTGCCGGCTTCCCCATGCAGGATCTTCCACCACGTTGGCGTTGATGATGTCCCGCTCGATGCCGGTCCTCAGCTGAACGACACCGCTCCACCCTCGGGCGGTGAGGGTGGTTTCCAACACTGCCAGCCGGGGCTGGGCGATGGAAACAATCCTGCGCTGCGACACCTCAAGCTGCAGACCATGCCCGTCGTCTAACTGGACGAGACGGGAAAGAACAGCACCCTCCATGTCCAGTTCCCGGCGTTCACGAAGAGTCTTAGGTCCTCCGTCGGACCACCACCCAGCTGCGCCGAAGCGGATATCGAGAGGAAGCCAATTGGGGAGGTTGACCATGTGTTCTGACTCGGTGGTTTCTCCGTTCACTATCTCGGGTACCCGGTTGTAGTGACCTGCAAGATAGGTGCCAGGGTAGTGCACGGTGTCGTCCCTTGCCTCCGGGGAAGCACCTCGGGTGGCCATCCGGCCATTGCCCAGTGTTGTCAGCGCCTCGCGGTGGCCTTCGTGCCACGGATCGTAACCTTCATACACCAGCCGCCAAGGGTGGGTCAGGACCAGGCCGATGTCCAGTTCGCCCACATCGTGAAGGACTATATCTGCACCGGCTTCTTCCAGGTTTGGGCGTTGAGAGGACCGGTCGATCCCCACTACCAGTCCGAATCCACCCCGGCGCGCGGCGGCGATGCCTGCCGCTGCGTCTTCCACAACTGCCACCCGGGCAGGCCGGACCTTCAGTCGTCGGGCTGCTTCCAGAAAGGCCGCCGGGTCAGGCTTGCCCGGCAGCTGCAGTCGTGACACCAGAGTTCCATCAACGACGACGGTGAACATTTCCTTCAAACCTGCAGCAGCCAACACGGCTGAAGTGTTGCGGCTCGAACTCACCAGGGCGATCGGCACCTGGCTTTCGCGCAACCGGGTGATCAGGTCTACGGTCCCGGGAAAGATCTGCACGCCGTCTCGGCCCAGTTCCTCGAGAAATAAGGCGCTTTTGATTTTTCCCAGACCGACGGCGGTCCAAGCGCCGGGAGGATCGGCAGGGTCGCCCGGCGGCAGGTCGATGCTACGGGACCGCATGAACGCGAGTATTCCTTGTTCTCGGGGTCGGCCGTCGAGCAGGGTGGAGTAGTCACTGTCGCGAAAGGGAGCGGAGTTTGCCGTCGGAGGAATCCGCGGATCCGAGAGAACGGTATTGAACAGCTTCTTCCATGCTGCGCGGTGCACTGACGCAGTGTCTGTGACGACGCCGTCGAGGTCGAAAATCACTGCGTCGAACGGTGAGACGGCGCCCGCCACGGTAGGAGAACCGGTATGACGGGAAGCAACCGGCGGCGGTCCTTCACCTTGCGTTTTATGTGGACCAGGTGGCTCGTCAGGAAGCATCTTCATCGGCCGAAATGTGCAGCACGGCTGCGCCGTTGATCCGGTCCGCTGCCAGATCCGATAGTGCCCTGTCCGCTTCGTCAAACGGGTATGCGGTTGTGGCAGGACGCAGGGGGATTTGGGCCGCGAGAGCGAGGAACTCGCGGCCGTCCTGCCTGGTGTTGGCTGTCACGCTCAGCAGCTGGCGCTCTTGAAACAGCTCCGCGGCGTAATTCAGCTGTGGAATGTCCGTCAGGTAGATCCCGGCGACCGCCAGCGTTCCGCCGCGGTCCAAGGCACGCAGGGCGCCGGGGACAAGGTCCCCTGCCGGGGCGAAAAGGATGGCTGCATCCAGCAGTTCAGGAGGTTCCGCAGCGGCGGCGCCGACGAACGAAGCGCCGAGATCCGTGGCCAGGCTGCGGGCCTCCTCAGAACGGGTCATGACGTAAATATCGGCACCTTCAAACAATGCGACTTGAGCGGCCAGATGGGCGGAGGCGCCGAAGCCGTAGATGCCAAGCCTTCCTCCGCGCTGCAGACGGGATCTGCGGAGCGACCGGTAACCGATGATGCCTGCGCATAGCAGTGGCGCTGCCTGATCGTCAGAAAAGATGTCGGGTATCGAATAGGCGAAAGCCTCCGGCACGGTTGCCAGTTCCGCGTATCCGCCGTCTTCATCCCAACCGGTGAACTTCGGCTCCAGGCAGAGGTTTTCGTCCCCCCTCAGGCAGAAGCGACAGCTGCCACACGTCCCGCGAAGCCAAGCGATTCCTGCCCGCTCGCCGATCACAAAACGGGTGCAGTTGGCCCCCCGGCCGATCACTTCGCCGACAACTTCATGCCCGGGCACCACACGGTCTCTCTTCGCTGGCAGATCGCCTTCGGAAAGATGTAGATCGGTGCGGCAGACACCGCAGACGCGGACCTTGATGAGCAGTTCGCCGGCACCGGGCACAGGATCGGGTCGGGTGCCAAAAACCAGGGACGGCTTGTTTCCGAGGCTGGCTGAGGGGCCAGAGCGATCGATCCACCAGGCGCGCATGTCTTCCCCCTAGGAGGTGGACAGTGCTGGCCTGACGTCGTCGAGTGGCTGGTCGGCCAGCCTCAGGCCTTCAGTCTAGCCAGAATGCAGGCTGCAGGGCAGATGCAGGTGGAAGCGCGCGCAAGCCTCGCGGCGCCACCCAGCTGGGACGACCCGGGTTGTGGAAAACCGTTTCTCCCATGGCTCCAGCGAGCGGACCCAAGCCGTAGGAGGACGCTGCTCCGTGCGGGAGCACTGCGCTGCCCCGCCGGCGAGTTCTCGAAGAGCCCTTCACGCGAGGCAGGCGGGGGGATACACTCCATCTTTATCTGAGGGGCAAAAAACCGATAGCTGTTCCGGCCGGGAATTTTCACTAGTTCACGGCCGCACCAAGGGACGAGACCTGAACGCAGGCGCTCTGTCACGCCTGTTGCCTGAGGAGTGAAGACGATGAGTGATTCGCCGAGGTGGTCGCCGTTCGAGCGCCGTTCGCCCTTTGAACTCATGGAGCCCTTCCGCCGATTCTTTGAAAGCGACACGGAGAAATCCATGATCCGCGTCGAGGAGGAAGTCAAGGACGACATCTTGACGATTCGTGCCGAGCTTCCAGGCGTTGATCCGGATAAGGACGTGCAGGTAACGCTGTCCGAGGGGCAGCTAGAGATTCGCGCGGAACGGCAAGAACGGACTGAGCAGAAGGATAAAGGCAACTACCGATCCGAGTTCCGCTACGGATCCTTCTTCCGAAGTGTGCCGCTGCCTAAGGGGGTCAAGGGAGAGGACATCACCGCGACCTACAAGGACGGCGTGCTTGAAATCCGTGCGCCCATCCCACGGACGGAGCAGGAGCCGCCGCAGCAGAGGATCCCGATCAATTGATTGAGCATCATCGGACGAACGGGTGCGGCGTTAAATCGACTCGTGGAAGGAATGAGGCATCATGGCGGAAATCGACATCATCGGCAGCGGCCATATGGCCCGCGGCATTGCTACTCGGCTGCTCCACGGCAGAAACAACGTGCGGATCATCGGCCGAAATGACACCCAGATGAGGGACCTGGTGGAGTCGCTTGGAGCAGGCGCCACCGGCGCCTACGTGGGCAGCCCGCTGACGAGCAACATCGTGATCCTCGCTGTTCCGCACGGAGCCACCAGAGAGGTGATCCTGGAGTACAGCGACGGCTTGGACGGCAAGGTGGTCGTTGACATCAGCAACCCTGTCGACTTCGCAACCATGGACCGGCTCACCACCGCACCGGGGACTTCGGCGGCCGAGGAAACTGCTCAGATGCTGGCGGGCCGGGCGGATGTGGTCAAGGCGTTTAACACCACCTTCGCCAGGACGCTTGCCGCAGGCAGCATGGCCGGCCAACCGCTTGATGTCTTCATCGCCGGCGACTCCGAAATGGCGAAGGAGAAAGTCAGTGCCCTCGTCGCAGGCTGCGGGTTGCGTCCAATAGACACCGGACCGCTGCGTTGGGCCCGCGAGCTGGAGGCGTTCATGCTGTTGGTCATGGCACTGCAATCAAACCCGGAGCACCCGCACTTCAATTGGGATACAGCATTGAAGATTCTTCCCTAAAGAGGCGGCCCTATTGTCCTCGCTTGGCGGGGGTCTGCCGGCGCTTGGGAAAGGGGATCACGTCCAGATCCCGTGCAATAACGACGGCGGTGTTCCCCGCCCGGGCGCGGGCCTGCTCACCGAGCGGCGTCAAGTCGGCGTAGCGCGATGAGAAGTGGGTGAGCACCAGCATGCCCGCCTCGCCGCCGGCCGCGAGGTCGCCTGCCTGTCCCGCCGTGAGGTGGCGGTACTGCGCGGCCAGCGCGGCGTCGTCGTCGCTGAAGGTGGACTCCGCCACCAACAGGTCCGCACCGTCGGCGAGATCCTCAGCGCCGGGGCACACCGCCGTGTCCATAACGAAGGCGAACCGCTGGCCGGGCCGCGGAACGCTGACATCTTCCAACCGCACACCGTTCAGGGTCCGCTGGTAAAGCAGCCGTCCGACGTCGGGACCGGCAATCCCGGCGGCAGCGAGCCGCTCGGGCAGCAGGGTGTGGCCGTCGGGCTCGGTCAGTCGGTAGCCGTAGGCCTCAATCCGGTGGTCCAGCGGTCGTACTTCGAGGCCATCCGCAATGGCGCCGGCCGCTCCGTGCGGGTGCAGGTGCAGGTCCAGCCCCGGCGTGGCGAGCGAGACGAGCGCCCGGACCACGTCTTCGCCGGATGCCGGGTAATGCAGGTCGACCGGATGCTCCACCCCGTCCAGGACCATGCGCGAAAGCACGCCTGGCAATCCGTAGCAGTGGTCGCCGTGCAGATGCGTGAGGCAGATGCGGGTGATCCGGCTGGCCGAGACCCCGGCCAGGATCATTTGTCGCTGCGTGCCCTCGCCCGGATCGAACAGCAGGCCCTCGTTGTCCCAGCGCAACAGGTAGCCGTTGTGGTTCCGGGTCCGGGTGGGGGCCTGAGAGGCGGTACCAAGGACAACGAATGCGCGCATGGCTCCGAGTCTGCCACTGCGCATTGCCGCGTGTAGACCGGGCTGGGAAAATATCAACAACACCCGGTGGCAGCGCGGCCGGTGAAGGCTCTACGGAGGCGGTGAGGGACGGATGGACAGGGCAGCGGGGGACAATAGCAGGCGGATGGAACGCGCCGCCGAGTTGCGCGCTGCGCGGGAACACGGCCAGGCCGTCCCGGAGGACGCCGAACAGGCCAGCGCGGACGAGGAGAAGCAGCGGAAAATCCGGGAGCTGGACACCTCCCGGCGCGCGGATTATCTGGTCCGGGAGGCGATGGCGCGCGGCGAGTTCGACGACCTGAAGTATGCGGGCAAACCGATTCCGAACCTGGGCAACGGATACGACCCGGACTGGTGGCTGAAGGGGTTGATCGAGCGCGAGCACCTCACTGGGCTGGGTCCGGAAGCCCTGCTGCTGCGCACCGAGGACGCCGAACTGGACGGCCGGTTGGACCAGCAGGTTGCGGAACGGCAGGTGCGCGAAATCCTGGAGGACTTCAACGCCAGGGTAGTCAACGCGCGGCGCCAGTTGCAGGGCGGGCCGCCGGTCATCACCAAGACCCGCGACCTGGAGTACGAAGTGGAACGCTGGCACGAGCGCCGGGTGGCCAGGGCCGCCGCAGCGGCCGATGAGGCGCCGGAGCCCGAGCCGAAGCGCCACTGGTGGCGCCGGATCTGGGACGTCACCGACTAGGTCCGGAGCGCTACCGGCGCCCGCCGACCGAGAGCGGCTGCATCCCGGCCAACTCCTTCTTCACCTGTCGCTTGGCGACGGCTCGGAACCCTGCCGCCAGGTAGCGTTCACGCACGCCTCGTTCGGAGCGGAAGAGCGCCCAGCCGCGCTTGAGCAGGAACGGCAGCGGTTTGCGGTGCTCGCGGAGGTCACGCACCAGCCGGCGCACCGCCGTCGTGATGGGAGGGACCTTGATGAAGATGGCGTCCACCTCCACGCCGAGGCCGCGCAACGGGGCCAGGACGGCGTCGGCGAAGATGCCCTCGGCAATCACCGGACCTTCGGCGAGACCCACGGCGCGGTAGCCGTTGTAGCTGGAAGTGGCGATGGAGTAGTTGGGGATCTCCGTCCGCCCGGTCTGCAGCAGCTGCACCATCGCACGGGCCGCGGCATCGCTGTTCCAGGTCCCGGGATGGTCCCAGTCGATCTCCCCGTAAGGCGTTTGCGGCAGCGGGGAGGCGGCGGTGTGCTCGCCGATCTCTCGGTAGAACCCGTCGAGCTCCACGTGCGGGCGGCCGAACCGCGCGGCCAGATAGGACTTGCCGGAACCGGAGGCGCCGCCGAGCAAAATGAGCGGGGTTTGGGGAGAAGGCACACCGCTATTATTCCGTGTCCGGCGCTTACGTCCCCACCCACACGAGTCCGGGCGCGGGCTGTTCGGCCCAGGCCGCCGGCCGCGCCGTAAGATGGCAAGGGTATTCCGCCCCGGCCGGAAGCGCGGAGCAGCACGTTAAGGAAGCAGGCATGACGTTGGAGCAGTCACCGCAGAGCGCTGGCGGACTGGAATGGGTCCGGCAGCCGGAATCGTTCGGTGCGGACGCGGACCTGCAGTACGGGCTGGAACTGCTGGCCGCCGCCAAGCAGGGGCGGTTGGGTTCCACCATGCGCGTCTACCGTCCGGCGCCGACGGTGGCGTTTGGCCAGCGCGACGCTCACCTGCCCGGCTTCGACGAGGCAGCACGTCGCTGCCGCGAACTCGGGTTCGAGCCGCTGGTGCGCAAGGCAGGCGGCCGTGCCGCCGCGTACCATGACGGCTGCCTCATCCTGGACCATGTGGAGCCGCTGACCGACGCTATTGCCGGCGCCAAGAGGCGCTTCAGCCAGTTCGGCGAGCTGATCGCCGGCGGCCTGCGCGATGCGGGACTGCTCGCCGCCGTCGGCGAAATCCCGGGAGAGTACTGTCCCGGGGAGTTCAGCATTCACGGCGCGCACGCGGTTGATCCGCTGCGCCGGGTCAAATTGGTGGGCACCGCGCAACGGGTGGTGGCCGGCGCCTGGCTGTTTTCGTCGGTGGTGGTGGTGCAGGATTCGGCTCCGCTGCGCGAGGTGCTCACGGCCAGTTATGGCGCACTCGGACTGGACTGGGACCCGGCCACCGCCGGGTCGGCCGACGACCTGGTGCCAGGGCTGGACGTCGGCACGGTGGAACGGTCGCTGCGTGCGGCCTACGCCGGCCACGCAGCGGTGCGTGACGGGGCATTCGCCGAGCTGCTGGCACGGGTTCCGGCGCCCGTTGTAGTCGGAGTGCAGCCAGCCTAGTCTGGAAGGGACTTCGAGTCCCGGCACGGCGGAGGCGCACCATGGACGGGCCAGCGCAGCACGGTCCGCACACCCTGAACGACGCACTGGACCGGCCACTGCGGGATCTGCGGATTTCCGTGACCGACCGGTGCAACTTCCGCTGCGTCTACTGCATGCCCAAGGAAATCTTCGGCCGCGACTTCGTTTTCCTGCCAAAAAGACCAGCTGCTCAGCTTCGAAGAGATTATCCGGGTGGCCCGGATAGCCGCCGCGCAGGGCGTGGAAAAGATCCGGCTGACCGGCGGCGAACCACTGCTGCGGCGGGGGATCGAACATCTGGTGTCCGGGCTCGCCGAACTGCGCACCCCCGAAGGCCGTCCACTGGATCTGGCGATGACCACGAACGGTTCGGTGCTGGCCCGCAAGGCGGCGGCGCTCAAGGCGGCCGGGCTGTCCCGGGTAACGGTCTCGCTGGACTCCGTCGATGACGCCACCTTCCGCCGGATGAACGACGTCGACTACCCCGTGGCCACGGTGCTGGAGGCAATCGAGGCCGCGGCCGCCGTCGGGCTTGGCCCGGTCAAGGTGAACATGGTGGTCAAGCGCGGAATGAACGACGGCGGCGTCCTCGCGATGGCGCGCCACTTCCGCTACACGGGGCACATCGTCCGGTTCATCGAATACATGGACGTCGGTTCCACCAACGGCTGGAACCTGGAGCAGGTGGTTCCCTCCGCGGACGTGGTGCGCCGGATCGATGCCGAACTCCCGCTGGAACCGCTGGCGCCACGCTACGCCGGCGAGACCGCGACGCGCTTCAGATACCGCGACGGCGGCGGCGAGATCGGAACGATTTCCAGTGTCACGCAGGCGTTCTGCCACGGCTGCACCCGGGCCCGGCTGAGTACCGACGGGAAGCTGTTCACCTGCCTGTTCGGCACCGGCGGCACCGACCTGCGGGCTCTGCTGCGCGATGGCGCTGACGACGACGAACTCACCGGCGTGCTCGCGGGAGTCTGGCGGCGCCGGACGGACCGCTATTCGGAGCTGCGCAGCGCCGAGACCGCGAGGGGCAATCCCCGTTCCGGACGCGGTCCGGCCCGGGCAGAGGCCCCGCCGGCGGCCGGCTGGCCCGGGCGGAAAGTGGAGATGCACTACATCGGCGGCTGATCCGATGTGGGGCCGGGATCCGACCGATGTGAGCCGGCATGACGAGGCTGGAGTTATCCACATCGACCGATCCACCCCTGCCGCGGTCTCGGGCAGCAGGAGCACACTGGCTGGACAATCAAGCCCGAGGCGAGGAAATCCAGATGTGCGACATCTGCAACGGCATGACCCATCGGGAAGCCAGGGAGAAGACGCTCCGAACCATAGACAAGTACGGCTGGCAGTGCATGATCGTCGAGGGGGACACGGACAACACCGCTTTTGGATACACCATCGGGCTGACCCAGGTGCAGCATCCCGAAATTCTGCTCACCGGACGCACCGCGGCGGAAACCCACGCCATTCTCAGCCTCCTGGTGCATAGGGTGCTCCACCATGGCCGCACTCTGGTTGCCGGCATGGAGGTGCCGCTGCGGCCGCGGAAGGTGTCGCTGGCCCGGATTGAGCGGCCGGAGGATGTGCTCCTGGTCGCCGCCGACATCTACAAGGGCCGGCTTCGGGGCCTGCAGGCCATCTGGGCCGACGAGGAAGGTCTGTTTCCGTGGCAGCAGGACGTCCCGGACGTCCTGACCCAGCCCCTGTACGGAACACCGCCCGTGCTCAGGCCGAAATTGGCTTGAGCACGGGCGGCGCCTGAGTGCTGGAGACGGCTGTACTCAGTGTCCGCGGGCAATCCATTCGTCCAGCTGCGGTGCCTCGGCGCCGATGCTGGTGGCCTCGCCGTGGCCGGTGTTCACCGTGGTCTCGGCCGGCAGCGTCAGCAGCCTGTCCTTGATGGACTCGATGATCGTCTCGAAGCTGGAGTAGCTGCGGCCGGTGGCGCCGGGGCCGCCGTTGAACAGCGTGTCGCCGCTGAACAGCACGCCCGCAGACTCCAGATGGAAGCAGACCGAGCCGGGGGAGTGACCCGGGGTGTGGATGGCCTTGAGCTGCGCTCCCGTGACCTCGAACGTATCGCCGTCCTTGATCGAGTGGTCCGGCGTGCTGTCCGGGAAGACCGTGTCCCAGAGCATCCGGTCGTCGTCGTGCAGGTACACCGGTGCCTTCACCAGGTCCCGGAATTCGCCGACGGCGCGGATGTGGTCGTCGTGGCCGTGGGTCAGCAGAATGGCCTTCACGGTCCGGGATCCGACCGCGGCGGCGATGGCCTGCGGATCGTGAGCCGGGTCGATGACGAACACCTCGGCGTCGTCACCGACAATCCAGACGTTGTTGTCGACGTCCCAGGTGCCGCCGTCCAGCGAGAAGGTGCCGGAAGTGACCAGGTTTTCGATCATGGCGCTCATGCGACCTCCACCACCGAACGCAGGACCTTGCCGTCGTGCATCTTGGCGAAGGCTGCTTCCACATCGTCCAGCGTGATCCGCTCGGTGACGAAGGCGTCCAGGTCCAGGTTGCCCTGCTTGTAGTGGCTGACCAGCATGGGGAAGTCGCGGGAAGGCAGGCAGTCGCCGTACCAGGAGGACTTCAGCGAGCCACCGCGGCCGAAGACGTCCAGCAGCGGCAATTCGAGCTTCATGTCAGGCGTCGGGACGCCCACCAGCACCACGCGGCCGGCCAGGTCGCGGGCGTAGAACGCCTGCTTGTAGGTCTCCGGACGGCCCACCGCTTCAATCACGACGTCGGCGCCGTTGCCGCCGGTCAGCGCCCGGATGGCCTCCACCGGGTCCTGCTCCTTGGAGTTGATGCCGTGCGTGGCACCCAGGGACTTGGCCAGTTCCACCTTGTTGTCGTCGATATCTACCGCGATGATCGTGGTGGCGCCGGCCAGTTTGGCACCGGCGATGGCGGCGATGCCAACACCGCCGCAGCCGATCACGGCTACGGATTCGCCGCGCTTGACCTCACCGGTGTTGATGGCCGCGCCGATGCCGGCCATGACACCGCAGCCGAGCAGGCCCACCGCGGCGGGATCGACGTCGTCGTCCACCTTGGTGCACTGGCCGGCGGCCACCAGGGTCTTTTCGGCAAAGGCACCGATGCCCAATGCGGGGGAGAGCTCCGTGCCGTCCTCCAGCGTCATCTTCTGCGTGGCGTTGTGGGTGTTGAAGCAGTACTGTGCCTGGCCGCGCTGGCAGGCCCGGCATTCACCGCAGACGGCGCGCCAGTTCAGGATCACGCGGTCGCCGGGGACCAGGTTGGTCACGTCGGGGCCCACGGCGTTGACCACGCCGGTGGCTTCGTGGCCGAGCAGGAACGGGAAGTCGTCGTTGATCCCGCCCTGCTTGTAGTGCAGGTCCGTATGGCAGACGCCGCAGGTGAGGATGTCCACCAGCGCCTCGCCCGGACCCGGGTCCGGCACCAGGATGGTTTCGATGGAGACCGGCGCATTCTTTTCCAGGGCCACTACTGCCCGTACCTTGTGAACCATGCGGGAGTGATTCCTTCCTAGCGAAGTCTGGCGGGGCCGTCGTCGGCCACCCTGCCCATCCTAGGAAGAAAACCGGGGCGCCACAATTTCCAAAACGAATGTTATGGAAACTGCGGCTCCCCTGATGCCTGCGGGTCGGATTCCGCCGGTGGAGCCTGCAGCTGCTAGACGCCCAGGCGCTCCTTGACCAGCGAGAGCGGCGGGTTGGTGGCGCTGCTGCCGTCCGGGAAGAGCAGGGTGGGAACCGTCTGGTTGCCGTCGTTGAGATGCTCGACCAGTTCGGCGGTGCCCGCGACCTCTTCGATGTTGATCTCGGTGTAGCCGATGCCCTGCGCATCGAACTGGGACTTCAGGCGACGGCAGTACCCGCACCAGGTGGTGGAGAACATGGTGACGGTTCCGGCAGCAGGTGTGTAATCCAAGGTGGCTCCTTCTGGTGTGAAAGCTTGTGTACATGTCAACGTCGCGCCGGCCGTGGTCATTCCCGGCGCTGAGCGTTGCCGCGGACGTTTCCGGCCGGGGGCCTTCGTTCCGGCCCACGGGCGAGCTACAAGGATGCCACGAGAAGCCGGGAACTGTGCCCGCCCTGCGCCGTCTGGATCCGATGTACTGGACCATAATGGAGGCATGTGTGGCAGATACGTCATGGCGCGGGGAACGGGCGACCTGGTGGCTTCGTTCGACGTCGATGAGTCCTATGTTGAAGAGATCCAACCTTCGTACAACGTTGCACCGACTGACGAAGTCCCCCTGATCATTGACCGTAGGGGGCCTGACGGCGATGGAGTATCCAGAAAACTCATCATGGCCCGGTGGGGGCTCGTCCCCCCGTGGGCCAAGGATCCCCGCTCCGGCGCACGATTGATCAATGCACGCATGGAGACCGTCACGGAAAAACCCTCGTTCCGGAAGGCGGCGGCCAGAAAGCGCGGTTTGCTCGTTGCCGATGGGTACTTTGAATGGCAAAAGACCCCGGACGGCAAAATACCGACCTATCTGCACGGCGAACGCGAAGAGATGCTGGCCTTTGCGGCGCTCTTCGAGAATTGGCCTGATCCGGCCCTGCCGGAAGATCATCCTGAGAAGTGGCTGCGGACCTGCACCATCATCACCACGCAGGCTTCCGATTCACTCGGGCACATCCATGACAGAACGCCGCTGATCGTGCCGGCTGACCTTTATTCGGACTGGCTGGATCCGGAAACCACATCCGAGGCCGATGTACAGCAGTTGCTGGACGCCATGCCCGAACCGCATCTTGTTCCGCGGCGGGTTAGTTCCAAGGTCAACAACGTGCGCAATAACGGACCCGATCTCATCGCCGAGGCAGTGTGAGCGACGGCTCGGCCGTCCGGAGAAGTGATTTCACTGTCGTCGGTTTCACGCAAGTCCTTTTTCGTCGGACGTCCGCAACAATCCGGCAGAACTCGTTGTGCGCCAGCCTTCGCTGCTGGAAGCTAGGGGAAGAGCCGGACCCAGCCGCTATGGGGCGTCTGTCGGGTATGAGGCTGTCTGTGGGGGAGGAATCCATGACGGGAAAGTTTGTCGCCAGTTCGACGGCAACCATCGCGGCACCGCCTGATCGTGTCTGGGCGGTGATTACCGACCCCGAGGCCATCAAGGGGTTCATGTTCGGTACCGAGGTGAACACCGACTGGAGCGTCGGCGGGCCCATCCGCTGGCGAGGTGAATGGGAAGGCAAAGCCTACGAAGACAAGGGCCAGGTGCTGGAGTTCGAACCGGGAAGGCGGCTGGTTGTCACTCACTTCAGCCCGCTGACCGGACAGGCGGACGTGCCGGAGAACTACCACCGCCTCACCTGGACGCTGGCGGAAGTTCCCGGCGGAACCGAGTTCACGCTGTCGCAGGACAACAATGCCAGTGCCGAAGCGGCGGAGTACTCCAAGTCGATGTGGGACAAGTTGGTGGGCGACGTGAAGGATCTGGCCGAGCAAGGCTAGGCGAATGAGGCCGCGGACCGTCCCGCTGCGGCCGTGCGGCGATATTGATGAGATAGCAGCGTTCCTGGCTTTGCTCGGATTCAAGGCGTTGTATCGGCAGGTGCGGCCAAACCCGTACATCGCGTTCGGCCGGGACGGGCCGGAGTTGCATTACTTCGGGATGGACGGGTTCCGCCCAAGTCGAAGCACTCGCATACCTTGCCGAACTCCACATCCGGCTGGGGGATCCGGACAGCGCTCGCCGGGTGGTGGAAAGCCTGGAGTTGCTGGATCCCCGAGGAAGACTGTGCGGTATGCGGTCCAGTGCTGCGGCAGGCCAGGGAACTGCTGCAGGCGTAGCGCGCCCCGCTTCATCACTCTGGTTTTGTCAGTGCCTGTCCCTACGCTTGATCTTGGATTCGAACACATATTCGAATAGAATAAGAGGGTCAAGTTTTTCGGCAGGCGTGTTGGCGCAGGGGCGCGTGCTGCAGGGCTCTGACCCGTTGTCCAGATGAAAGGTGACTGGAACATGGGTGTTTTCAGTGAAGCTGTCGAAGTTGTTTGTTCCCCTGCCGGACAGCCTCTGCGGCTGCGGTGGCAGGGCAGGAGCTACCGGATTGTCGCAGAACCCGTGCGTTGGTATGAACGCCGCAAATGGTGGGCGGAAGAACTGAGGGCAGAACGGGGCAGGGGAGCCGGGTTGGTGGACCATGAAATCTGGCGCGTGCAGGCACGGCTGAACGGCAGGTCCCAGATCCGCACCCTGGACCTTTCCCATCAGGTGGATGCCGATCGCTGGCGACTGATCCGTGTCCATGATGCCGTCCGTGAACTGAGCGCCTGAGCGCAGACCCGCAGCATTTATTCGCCTCGGTTTTCGCGGCTGCCGCCGGATAACGATCCCGTGCCTTCAATAAGGCGTTTGGAATGACCAATGAGCTTTACCCATCTGCATGTATCCACGGCGTTCAGCGCCCACTACGGTGTTTCCTGGCCTGATGAACTGGCCGGCGCGGCCGCTTCCTTCGGAGCGGATGCATTGGCCTGCACGGACCGGGACGGGCTCTACGGAACAGTCAAGCACCTCAAGGCTTGCCTGGCGGTGGGGATTGATCCGATAGTCGGCGTGGATCTGGCAGTCCAGGACGACGGCGGCCGTGACACCGGGCGCGTTGTGGTGCTGGCGCATGGCGGGAACCAAGGCAACGGCTACCATGCGCTCTGCCGACTGATTTCGGCGGCGCATGACGGGACGGCAGGCAGCGGGCGGGGGAGCAGGCATCGAACACCCGGGGTGACGCTGGAACAACTCGCCCGGCATGCCGGTACTCCGGACGGCGGACCTGCCCTCACGGTGCTGTTGGGGCCGATGTCCGAGGTCGGCCGGGCACTGCGCCGCCGCAGCTATGCCGAAGCGCGCCGGCTGGCCGGACACTGGCGCACCGTGCTGCCGGTCGGATCGTTGGCAATGGAGATTGTGTCCCACCTCAGTGCCCCCGGCGAGAACCTGAGCACCGCCCACGCTGTACGGATGCTTAACCTTGCCGACGAACTGAAGATTCCAGCGGTGTTGACCAATGCCGTGCGCTACTGCGAAGAAGACGGAGCAGCTACCGCAGATGTACTGGACTCGGCCAGGACTTTGACGGCATTGTCCAAACTGCCTGAACTGCAGCCCAGTGCCCAGGGTTGGCTGAAATCACCTGCACAGATGCAGGCTCTGGCTCGGGAGATCGTTCAGGCAGCCGGTGGCGGAAGCCGGGACGTGCACCGACTGCTGTCCGTGACCGAAGCCGTGGCGGACCGGTGCCGGATGGACCCCTACCAGGACATGGGCTTCAAACATCCCGTGGTCCCGGAAGCCTCGGTTATCGGGATCGACGGGGAACCACTGACCGAGCTGCTGCAGCGCTGTGAAACCGGCATTGCCGAACGGTTCGGCGGAATATCCGGACGGGCAGAGCAGGAGCTGCGGGACCGATTGGCACATGAGCTGGGCATCATCTCCCGGCTGGGCTTCGCCTCCTACTTCCTGACAGTTGCCGAAGTATCGCGGATGATCACCGGCATGGGCGTCCGGGCTTCGGCCCGTGGGTCCGGGGCCTCCAGCCTGGTGAACTATCTGCTCTACATCAGCCACGTAAACCCGCTGGACCACGGGCTGATCTTTGAACGTTTCCTCTCCCAGGACCGCTCCACCTTGCCGGACATAGACATTGACGTGGAAAGCGCAGAACGGCACAACGTCTACCAAAAGATCTTCGACCGATTCGGCAGCGAGCGGGTCACCCTGATGAGTATGCAGAACGGCTATCGTGCCCGCGGCGCCGTCCGCGACGCCGGCCTTGCACTTGGCCTGCCGGAGGATGAAATCTCCGGCATCGCCAAGCAGCTCTGGCGGTTCTCCGCACGCAAATTCCGCGAAGCGATGGCAGAGAAGCCTGAACTGCGTGCGTTCTCGGCCCAGGTGGAGCAGAACCAACAACTGGATCTGCTGGTGGACCTGACCGAACGGCTGGACCGGCTGCCCCGGCATATCTCCATGCATCCTTGCGGGGTGATCCTGGGCGACACTTCGTTGCTGGACCGTACCCCCACCCAGCCCAGCGGACTGGGACTACCTATGAGCCAGTTCGACAAGCACGACATGGATCCGATGGGCATGCTCAAGCTGGACGTGCTGGGGGTGCGGATGCAGAGCTCGATGGCTTACGCGCTCGCCGAAATCGCCCGCATCCATCCAACCAAGGAAGCAGTGACGGCAGCCGGAAAGCACCCGGTGGGCGAGGACGGGGAAGGGCCCGGCTACATCGCGGCGAACGGGACCATCAACCTGGAACAGGTCCCGCTGGACGATGAACCGACCTACGAGCTGATCCGCAGCACCCAGACTCTGGGGTGCTTCCAGATTGAATCCCCGGGCCAGCGTGAGCTGGTGGGCAAGATGGCGCCGCGGGACTTCAACGATCTGATCATCGACATTTCGCTATTCCGGCCCGGCCCCATGCAATCGGACATGGTCCGCCCGTTCCTGGAGCAGCGCCACGGCTGGGCTCCGGAGCGCTTCCCTCATCCCGACCTGATCCCGGTTTTGAAGGAAACCCATGGCGTGACTGTCTTCCATGAGCAAGTACTGCGGACCTTTGATGTGTTTACTGGATGCGGGCTGGCCAAGGCGGACGAATTCCGCCGACTGCTGGGCAACGAGGAAGCCGAACCGGCAGTGGAAGATTATTTCCGTAAAGCTTCGCTGGACCGGGGATATCCGCCGGACGTGGTGGATACGGTCTGGACTACCTTGAAGTCCTTTGGCAGCTTCGGCTTCTGCAAAGCCCACGGTGCAGCCTTCGCCGTCCCCACCTACCAGACCGCGTGGTTGAAAGCCCACCATCCGGAGGCGTTCCTCGCCGGGCTCTGGGAACACGACCCGGGGATGTACCCGCGGAGGCTGTTGGTGGCCGAGGCACGGCGGCTCGGCATCCCGATTCTGCCGTTAGACATCAACCGCAGCACTGACCGCTACCGGGTGGAACGTGTTTCGTCCCCTGCCGGTGAAACGCTGGGCATCCGGCTCAGCCTTGCCGGCATCTACGGGCTCTCAGCTACTGAACTCCAGCGCATTGTCGCAGGGCAGCCGTACGAATCACTGGCCGACCTGAGGGCCCGCGGCAAGGTCAGCAAACCCGCGCTGAAACGCCTGGCCCAGTTGGGAGCCTTCGATGAACTGAACCGGGCAACCGGCCAGCGCGGCGGACGTGCTGCCAGCCGGACGGATCTGGTGTATCACTTGGACCAACCTGCCGCGCGCCCGGTGCCCAAGCGCTACCAGCCCACCGATGGCCAGCTGTCCCTGCCGCTGGGTGATCTGGAGCTGCGCAATCTGGTCCCGGTCTTCCCGGAACCGACGGCGGTGGACATGGTGCGCACCGAACTGGACTTGCTCTCGATCGACGCCAGCTCCCACTTGATGGAAAGCTACGCTCCGCTGCTGGCAAAACTAGGTGTCACACCGGCCAAGGATCTGCTGGGCCTGCGCAACGGAAGCGAGGTAATGGTGGCCGGTATCCGGGTCGCCACCCAAACCCCGCCGATGCGCGGCGGTCGCCGGGTGGTTTTCATCAGTGTGGACGACGGGACCGGCTGTGTAGACGCCACCTTTTTCCAGGAGGCACAGGAACGCTCAGGCTCACTGCTGTTCGGGACCGAGCTGCTGCTTATCCGTGGGCTCACCCGCCGGACCGGTCCCAAAGGAATCGGCTTGCAGGCGCTGGAGGCCTGGGACCTGTCCGACGCTGCCAGTCTGCCGCTGCCGGAAAACGCCGTCCGTCCCGAACCGCCGCACGCTCGGACCCCTGCCGCATCGCCAGCAGCACGGCCCACCGCTCCCGGTGCCCAACCAATGAGCACAGCCGAGCTCGCCCGCCGCATGGTCGAGGAAGGCCTGGACAACCGCGGCCCGGCAGATCCCTGGCTGGTCGGAAGCCGCCCGTCCCGGACCAGGTGAAGACTGCCGGATCTGCTCGCAGCTTGCGTTGTTACCACTCCACCTACACATGAGTCTCTTGCTGCACCTCGTCCACATCCACATTTCCACCTCTCCTACTAGTTTCGAGCCCTTCATAGGCTTGATCTATGGCGATCGAGGTGCTGGATGCGGCTCCGGGAGCAGGGCAGGATGATTCCGCTCTGCTGGCCCGGCTGCGCGCCGAGGTCGCCGGCTTCAACGACCGACTTCGTGCTGGCGGGCTGACCCGCAGCACTAAATGGGTGGCCCGCACGGCAGCGCAAGTGGAAGAGCTGGCCAATACCGTGGCCCAGACCCAGCTGATCCTGGCCCGGATTATCAAAGAGCAGAACATCGCGGCCGTCGGTGAAACGGATCAGCCCCATGATCCTGACGACCCGGACCGGCCGAAGCGCGGCGCCTTCACATCGAACGAGGATTTTCTGCGGGCCAAGCTGGGCATTGCCCGGCAGGAAGCCGCGCGCCGGTTCCAGCTGGCCGAGGCCACAGAGCCGCGGCCGGTTCCCAACGGCACACCGACCGCCCCGCCCCGACTTCCGGTGCTCGCCCGCGCTTTGGACGAAGGGCAGGTGTCCGGCCAAGCCGCAAACCTGATCCGGCGGGCCGTCGACGGGCTACGCCGGATCGCTGAGCCGGAGCAGTTGCGCAAGATGGAAGAGGCACTGGTCAAGCACGCCGCCGATTTCGACGCCGATTCGCTGCGGGACCTGATCCGGCAGTGGGAAGGCGGCCTGAATCCCGGTGGCGCCGATCCGACCGCGGCGGAGCTGAAGGCTCGCCAGGGCTTGTTCTACCGAGGCCGCCGCAACGGCCTGCATTGCTACGAAATCAACGCCACCGATGAGCAAAACGAGGTCCTGGCGACCGTGTACAACACGGCCACCAACCCGCGTTGGCGGGAAGGCACCGCCACCGCCGGCACGGTCGGGTTTGACGGCACCGGTACGCCCCTTGCCGCCCCCGGCACCGGGGATGTTGCCTCCGGCGAAGGCGCTGTCCCGTCCCTGCCAGGGGGCGTCGAACCGGACGCCAGAACCGCAGCCGGTGCGCGCCGACCAGACGATGCTGACCCGGCCGCCGCATCAGGTCATGAGCTGGACGGGCGGACCCGTCAGCAAAAGCAGCTCGACGGATTGATCGGTGCGTGCAAGGTCGCTCTGACCACAGACCTGTTGCCGGCGGCCGGCGGACGCCGTCCCCAGTTGCTTGCCACTATTGACTACAAGGACCTGGCCTCCGATCTCGGCCGCCCGGGATCCAGCACTTTCACCGGACCGGTCAGCGCCAAGACCATCCGCCGGATAGCCTGCGATGCGGACATCATCCCGGTGGTCCTCGCCGGCATGGGCGTGATCTTGGACGTCGGCCAATCGCAGCGGCTGTTTCCGAAGTACATGCGGCTGGCGATCATCGCCCGGGACGGAGGCTGCGCGTTTCCCGGCTGCACCGCCCCGTCGTCGTGGACGGAAGTGCACCACATCCGGTGGTTCGAAAAGGGCAGCCCAACATCCACCGACAACGGCGTTTTGCTCTGTGGGCACCATCACCACCTCATCCATGAAGGAGACTGGGCGGGTCGAGGTCATCAGCGGTGTCGCCTGGTTCTTCCCGCCGCCCGATATGGATCCTGCACAAAAACCACTGCGCAACCACATCTGGCTGAAGAACGCCCAGCTGCCCGAACGCCAGCCGGAACCGGCAACCGTTGGGCAGGGGGCCGCACACTCCGGCGGCCCGCTGCCGGTAAGAGAGCCAGCTCCCCAAACGAATGCCCCGGATCCATCGGCTCACAGAGCCGGTCCGCTGCAGGGCCCGTCGCAGGAAAAACTCAATATCACCATGCGCGGTGCCGCCGAAACCGCCAGTCGGAACCGGAAGTCCAGTCCCTTTGAAGGTTGGCCAGCGCAGCCGCTGACACCGCCCTTCTAGGGCCCGGCCGGTCTCTCGATTGCGGGGAACCGGCCTTGCTGTGAACCGGCCTTGCGGGTGACAGGCTTCGTGATGCGGCGCGGTGGTCAGGCCGGATCCGGCCGCGCCGATGTTGGTCCGGCAACTCGTCAGCGGATACGATCGTAGAGGCTTGCAGCGCCCACGTATGTCGCTGCAGTAACGGCCGCAGCCAAACAATTAGGAGACCTCTGTGTCAGCGCCCCAGAACATCACCCTCATCGTCGACGGCGAAGAGAACCAGGTGACCGAGGGCACGACGGGAGCCAACCTTTACGGCACCCGGCGGGAGGTCGTCGTGGCACGCGTGAATGGCGAGCTGAAGGACTTGGACCAGCCCATCCCGGCCGGCGCCAAGGTGGAAGCCGTGACCATCGATTCGGCCGACGGTTTGAACGTGCTGCGCCATTCCACCGCGCACGTGATGGCCCAGGCCGTGCAGCAGCTGCGCAAAGACTCCAAGCTTGGCATCGGTCCGTACATCACCGACGGCTTCTACTTCGATTTCGACGTCGATGAGCCCTTCACGCCGGAGGACCTGAAGCAGCTGGAAAAGATGATGCTCAAGATCGTCAACTCCAACCAGCGCTTCGTCCGCCGCAATGTCTCCGAGACCGAGGCGTTGGCCGAGATGGCCGGGGAACCGTACAAGGAAGAGCTGATCGGGCTTAAGGGCCACTCCGACGAGGCCGGCGAGGGAGCCAGCATCGAAGTTGGGGCCGGCGAACTGACCATCTATGACAACGTGGACGCCAAAAGCGGCGAAGTGGTCTGGAAGGACCTCTGCCGCGGCCCGCACCTGCCGAACACCAAGCTGATCTCCAACGCCTACGCGTTGACCCGTTCGGCGGCCGCATACTGGCGCGGCAACGAGAAGAACAAGCAGCTGCAGCGCATCTACGGCACCGCCTGGCCCACCAAGGACGACCTGAAGGCCTACCAGGAGCGGCTGGCGGAGGCCGAGCGCCGCGACCACCGCCGGCTGGGCGCCGAGCTGGACCTGTTCTCTTTCCCGGACGAGCTGGGTTCCGGCCTGCCCGTTTTCCACCCCAAGGGCGGCACCGTCCGCAAGGCGATGGAAGACTACTCGCGGCAGCGGCACACCGAAGCCGGCTACGAATTCGTCTACACCCCGCACATCACCAAGAGCAATCTGTACGAGGTCTCCGGCCACCTGGATTGGTACCGGGACGGCATGTTCCCCCCGATGCACGTGGACGAGACCCGGGACCCGGAGACCGGAGAGGTCGTCAAGCCCGGCCAGGACTACTACCTGAAGCCGATGAACTGCCCCATGCACAACCTGATCTTCCGCTCCCGCGGACGGTCCTACCGCGAACTGCCGCTGCGGCTGTTCGAGTTCGGTTTGGTCTATCGGTACGAGAAGTCCGGCGTGGTGCACGGGCTGACCCGGGTGCGCGGCATGACCCAGGACGACGCCCACATCTACTGCACCCGCGAGCAGATGAAGGACGAGCTGACCACCACGCTGAACTTCGTGCTGGACCTGCTCAAGGACTACGGGCTGGACGATTTCTTCCTGGAGCTTTCCACCAAGGATCCCGAAAAGTTTGTCGGCTCGGACGAGGTCTGGGACGAAGCCACCCGCACGCTGGCCGAGGTGGCCGAAGCGTCCGGCCTGGAACTGGTGCCGGATCCGGGCGGAGCAGCCTTCTACGGTCCGAAGATCTCGGTGCAGGCGCGGGACGCCATCGGCCGGACCTGGCAGATGTCCACTATCCAGCTGGACTTCAACCTGCCGGAACGCTTCGAGCTGGAGTACCAGGCCGCGGACGGCTCCCGGCAGCGGCCGGTGATGATCCACCGCGCGCTGTTCGGCTCGGTGGAGCGGTTTATGGGCCTGCTGATTGAGCACTACGCCGGCGCGTTCCCGGCTTGGCTCGCTCCGGTACAAGTTGTCGGCATTCCGGTGGCGGAGACCTTCAACGACTACATGCTGGAGATTGTGGCCAAGCTGCGGGCGCAGGGCATCCGCGCGGAGGCCGATCTGGGGTCCGACCGCTTCCCGAAGAAGATCCGCACCGCCAGCAAGGACAAAGTACCCTTCGTGCTGATCGCCGGCGGCGAGGATGCTGAGGCCGGAGCCGTCTCCTTCCGCTTCCGCGACGGCAGCCAGGACAACGGCATCCCGGTGGACGAGGCAGTGTCCCGGATTGTGCAGGCTGTCGCCAGGCGCGGCAACTGACGATGGCCGGGACGACCAGCGAAGCCATGATGGGCCGGGCGGATGACGAGGCAACGGACAGCTTCGAGCTGCCCGGCGTCCCGGATGCCTTCCAGCGGCTCTGGACGCCGCACCGGATGGCCTACGTCAAGGGCGGCCAGGGGCAGTTCAAGAACAAGGACGAGTGCCCGTTCTGCGTGGCGCCGGCCCGGCCGGACGAGGAATCGCTGATCGTCCACCGCGGCGAAACCGCCTATGTGGTGCTGAACCTGTTTCCATACAACCCCGGCCACCTGCTGGTCTGCCCGTACCGCCATGTGCCCGACTACACGGACATCACCCCGGAAGAAACCGCGGAGTTCGCCGAGCTGACCCAGACGGCCATGCGCGTGTTGCGGAAGGTGGCGAACCCCAGCGGCTTCAACCTGGGCATGAACCAAGGCGAAGCCGGGGGGGCGGGCGTCGCGGCGCACCTGCACCAGCATGTGGTGCCGCGGTGGGGCGGCGACGGGAATTTCTTTCCGATCATCGCGCAGACCAAGGCGATCACCCAGACCCTGGACGAGGTCCGCAAGCAGGTAGCCGACGCCTGGCCCGCACGGTAACGCGGCGATGCTCAACAAATACGCGCGCGGATTCTTCGGCAAGCTCTTCACCCCGCTGGCCCGCATCCTGATCCGGATGGGTGTCTCGCCGGACGCCGTCACGATCATCGGCACGCTCGGGGTCTGTGTAGGGGCGCTGGTTTTCTACCCGCTGGGTGAGCTGTTCTGGGGCACAGTTTTTATCACCGCGTTCGTTTTCTCCGACATGGTGGACGGACTGATGGCCCGCATGCTGGAGCGGAGCAGTCGCTGGGGGAACTTCCTGGACTCCACCCTCGACCGGTTGGCCGACGGCGCGGTCTTCGCCGGCGTGGCCATCTGGTTCTTTACCGGGGGAGAAAATCCGGCCATCGCCGTGTTCGCGCTCGTGTGCCTGTTGCTGGGCTCGCTGGTCTCCTACGCCCGGGCCAAGGCCGAGTCGCTTGGCTGCACGGCCGCCGTCGGGTTTGCCGAACGGTCCGAGCGACTGGTTGCCGTCCTGGTCTTCACCGGCCTGACCGGTTTGGGCCTGCCGGAAATCGTCCTGCTGGTGGTCCTGGTGCTGCTGGCCGCCGCCAGCCTGGTGACCGTGATCCAGCGGATCATGACCGTCTACCGCCAGACCCGGCTGGCGGCCTGACCGGCGGGCCGCCGCTCTGCAGGATGACGGCGGGAGGCGGGACTGCGACGCGAGGCGGGCCGCCGCCGTCGGGCGTTTTTGAAGGTTACGTCACCGGTGAGCCGGTTCACGGGCCCCGACGTATGATGAGATGTACGATTTCGACCGACTCCTAGGGGCTTTTAGTGTCCAGCAGTGAAGCAACGTCAACTCACGCCCCCGTGACCGGCAGCAGCCGGGTAAAGCGGGGAATGGCCGAGATGTTGAAGGGCGGCGTCATCATGGACGTCGTAACGCCCGATCAGGCCCGCATCGCCGAAGACGCCGGTGCCGTGGCCGTGATGGCTCTTGAGCGTGTTCCGGCGGATATCCGCGCGCAGGGCGGAGTGTCCCGGATGAGCGATCCGGACATGGTGGACGGCATCATCGAAGCCGTCTCGATCCCGGTGATGGCCAAGGCCCGCATCGGCCACTTCGTCGAGGCACAGGTGCTGCAGTCGCTCGGCGTCGACTACATCGACGAGTCCGAGGTGCTGACCCCGGCCGACTACACCAACCACATCGACAAGTGGAACTTCACCGTTCCGTTCGTCTGCGGTGCCACCAACCTGGGCGAGGCGCTGCGCCGGATCAACGAAGGCGCCGCGATGATCCGTTCCAAGGGCGAAGCAGGCACCGGCGACGTCTCCAACGCCACGGGCCACATGCGCCAGATCCGGTCCGAGATCAAGCGCCTGTCCGCGATGCCCGAAGACGAACTGTACGTGGCGGCCAAGGAACTGCAGGCCCCGTACGAACTGGTCAAGGAGATTGCGCAGACCGGCAAGCTGCCGGTGGTGCTGTTCACCGCGGGCGGCATCGCCACCCCGGCCGACGCCGCCATGATGATGCAACTGGGCGCCGACGGCGTATTCGTCGGTTCCGGCATCTTCAAGTCCGGCAACCCGGCCGAGCGCGCCGCCGCGATCGTTAAGGCCACCACGTTCCACGACGACCCGGACGTCATCGCCAAGGTCTCCCGCGGCCTGGGCGAAGCAATGGTCGGCATCAACGTGGACGAAATCCCGCAGCCGCACCGCCTCGCCGAGCGCGGCTGGTAAGAACTAACGACGGCGAACGCCCGGTCCCGCACGAAGGTGCGGGACCGGGCGTTTGGCGTTAGAGGCCCTCGGCGCGCCCTGGATAGGGTCGCCGGGCAGAGGCGAGCTCTCGCCAAGCGTTCGGTGATCGTTTCATCGGCGCACGTTTCCCGCAGGGACCACCTGAGGGACGCGGCAAATGCTTTTCGGAGCGAATTTGGTTCACTATTTCATCCTTGCCAGATGATGAGCACGCAGGTGTCCCGGCGGGAGACTGAAGTCACGGATGAATCCTGAGGCGATAGTGCCCGCCTGACGACAGCGCGCCTGAACGGAGCCAGCGATGACGGATCCAGGAATGACCGATGCCGAGGAGCTACGACGGCTGCGGGCCCGGGTGGCCGAGCTTGAGGCCGAACGTGTCCGTGCGCCGGGCGGCGCGCACGCCCCTGCCGAGGAACGGCATCGTTGGAGATCAATCGGCTCAGCGGTGCTGCTCACGCTGGCATGTGTGCTCGCTCCGATCTCGGTGGTGGGGGTATGGGCGGGCAGCGTGGTGTCCGACACCGACAGATATGTTGAAACCGTTAGTCCGCTGATCAACGACCCGTCTGTGCAGGCGGACCTGACCGACGCCGTCACCGAGGTCATCTTTACCCACGTGGATCTGGAGGCC
Source organism: Arthrobacter sp. NPDC089319 (assembly GCF_040684925.1). Lineage (NCBI taxonomy): Bacteria > Bacillati > Actinomycetota > Actinomycetes > Micrococcales > Micrococcaceae > Arthrobacter > Arthrobacter sp. NPDC089319. The sequence continues at coordinate 100,500 of NZ_JBFBGZ010000004.1, forward strand.
GTCACCGACGAAGCGTTCAACGCGGTGTCAAACCTGGGGCTGCCTCCGCGGGCCCAAGCAGCGCTGACAGCCCTGCAACAGCCAATGATCTCCGGGATCGAAAATTTCGTACACAGTCGTGTTCAGCAAACGATCAGCAGCCCGCAATTCGATACCGTCTGGGACCGCTCAAATGAAATCGCTCACCAGAACCTGGTGAAGTTGCTGGAAGGCAACCAGGGCGGAGCCATCAGCGCCCAGAATGACACGATCTCGGTCAATCTCGGGCCGATCATTGCGCAGGTGAAGGAGCGGCTCGTGGCCGAAGGGTTCGGCCTGGCGCAGAACATCCCCAACGTGAACACCTCCTACGAGCTGGTGCAGTCGGACGCCGTCACCCAAGCACAGAGCGCTTACCGGGTATTGAACGCTCTCAGCATCTGGCTGCCGATCATCTTCGGCATCCTGTTCGTCGCGGGAGTGTTGGCGGCGCGTCACCGCGCCCGGGCCGTGATGTGGGGTGCGCTCGGCGTCGTGGCGGCGATGCTTGCACTGGGGATTGCCCTGGCGGTGGCCCGCATCGCTTACCTTCAGGCGCTGCCGGGCGTGGTGCTGTCGCGGGATTCGGCGGGGCTGGTCTACGACACCCTGGTGCGCTTCCTGCGTGACTCACTGCGCCTCACTGCGGTGATTGCGTTGGTGGTGGCCATAGCCGCGTACTTCACCGGCACCTCCGCCTCCGCTGTCCGGGCGCGTGCCTCAGCGTCTCGGGGGATCGCCCGGCTGCGCGGATCGGCGGAGTCGGCGGGCATGCGCACCGGCGGGGTGGGCAACTGGATTTACCGGTACAAGCGGCTGCTCTGGATCGCCACGGTCATTGTCGGCGGCCTGGTGCTCGTCTTCTGGTCAGAGCCCACGATCGGCGTGGTCATCACGATAGCGATCATCGTGGTGGTCGTGATCGCGATCATCGAGTTCATCGGGACTCCGCCAGCGGGGTCGATGGCCTCTCCGGAGGCTTCCGCCGAAGTACCGGTTCCGCCGAACCCCTGACCTTTCTCATCGGCCCGCTGATCGGCCGAGCGTAGCCGGCTCGAGGCTTTGGGGACCTCAACAGAACTGGCGCCACACGTCGTCGTGCCCTGCCGGAGCCCCACGTCCTCGTGCCCTGCCGACGGAGCCACACGTCGTCGTGCCCTGCCGACCGGAGTCAGCAGGGCACGCTTTTTGGCGATGAGCGGGTCAGCCCGCTCGTTTCAGCCGGCCAGGATCTTCGCCTTTTGCGCCTCGAATTCCGCCTCGGACAGCAGTCCCTGCGCTTTGAGATCGCCCAAAGCCTTGAGCCGCTCCAATGGATCGGCGGCCGGCGCCGCTGCTTGCGCGGAGGCTGTCTCATACTGTGGCTGCACGTACGCCTGTTGTGGCTGCGCGTACTGCTGTTGTTGCTGTTGCTCATATTGCTGGTGCTCATACTGCTGCTGCTCTTGGGCATCCCAGCGCGCCTGTTGGCGGCGCTGTACACGACCGCTCACAGCCGTCGCTGTCCCGGCGACCACTGCCGTGCGAGCCACTCCTCGTAACAGTCCCATGTCTGCGTCCTCCTCAGACCGTCGAATCGGATTCCAACGCGTCCAGCGCGGCCGTCACGTCCTCGGCGGGAATGCGCGCACTCGCGATGACGTCTCCGCCGGCGTCGCGTGCGGCGGTAATGAAAGGAATCGCCCACAGATTCTCGTAGACGATGAGCGCCGCGACGGTACCAGGTTCCATCGCAGACGCTGCTTCGGCGATTTCATCGTCGCCCAAAAGGCCCGAACGAACCGAGGCAAGCGACGCGAATCCTTCCAAGCCCTCGGTAACGTCTTCTGTCAGTTCGACGCCTGAGCTGGAACCGTCCGCGTCTTTCCTAATGATCAGGAGGTCGTAGACCCAGACCACCTTCCGATTAATCAGGTCCATCAGGGCCGCGACGGTGGCGCCGCTGCCCGTCTTGTCCACTGGAAACTCGATCAACACGAAGTCGATGGGGCCGTGCACTTCTCTTGTTGCCACGAACATCACCCTTGCAATCTGATTGGCCAACCGGGACCTGGCCAGAGTAGTTTTCCCTGCGCGGCCGGGGCATCACCCCGGCCGAATGATCTTGGCCCGGCGGTTGAGGAGGCCCTCTGCCGACCCCTGGACTCCTCCGATAGTCGGGCGTCGTCCAACGAACCCACCCGCGCTCGATACCAAACCAGCGGCTTCAGGACTGGGTGGCGTACCGCAGGTCCCGGGGATGAGCCATGACCGCCCAGATGATGACCACGTCGAGGACGATGATGATGGCGCCCCACAACGGGTAATACGGGAGCCACATGAAATTCAGGATCGCGCTGAGCGACGCCAGCACTACCGCCAGAATCCGAGCCCACATGGCGCCCCGGAACAAGAAAATCCCACCGAGCACCAAGAGCACCCCTCCGAGCAGGTGGATCCAGCCCCACGAGGTCAGGTCGAACCTGTAAATGTACTCCTCACCGGCCACGTAGAACTGATCGTTGAACAGTGCCACCAATGCCTGAACTATGTGAAAGGCCCCAGCCACGATCATGATGATCCCAGCGAAGAGGATCGTCCCCGCGGCCCCAACGTTGTAATCCGGGTCGACGGATCGCCCCGGACCGGTGGTCCGCCCAGCTGTATCGCTTGCCATGGTGGTCCTCCCTCAAGCGGTGCACCGGTGGCGACTCGGTTATGTCACCGGACACCCGGCCCACCCTCAGCAAGTCTTCACCGGCCCCGGCTGAGTTTCCTCATCCTTTCTGGGTGATCCTGATGGCACCCGTGCGCCGTACTTTGGGGCCTAGCGGCGGAATTTTTCAAGCGATGACGGGACATGGACATGACTGAGCCGACTGCTCGAACCCGGACGCGGGGAGTGTTGCTCCCCCTTGCACTCGCGCAATTCATCTGCAGCTTCGCCGGCTCGAACATGAACGTGATGATCAACGACATGAGCAAGGATCTTGACACCACTGTGCAGGGCATCCAAGTCGCGATCACGATCTTCCTGCTGGTCATGGCCGCGTTAATGATTCCCGGTGGCAAACTCACCGACCGCTACGGCCGCAAGCGGCTGTTCCTGCTCGGGCTCATGGTGTACGGCGTCGGCGCACTGATCAGTGCGATCGCGCCAGGGCTCCCCGTGCTGATCCTGGGCAACTCCATCCTTGAGGGCATCGGCACCGCGCTCTTGATCCCGCCGGTCTACATCCTGACCACCATGCTGTTCCACGATCTGGGCTCCCGTGCCAAGGCATTCGGCGCGATCAGCGCCATGGGCGGCATCGGATCCGCGGCCGGCCCTTTGATCGGTGGCCTGATCACGTCCGCCATCAGTTGGCGCGCCGCGTTTGTCTTCCAAGCCCTCATCATTGTGGTGATCGTGCTGCTCAGCCGGAGCATCGAGGATCCGCTTCCGCCGGATCCGACCCGCGAGTTCGACGTGCGGGGCGCAGTTCTCTCTGCCGGAGGCCTCATCCTGATCGTCATGGGGATCCTGGCCGCGGACAACAGCCTCTTACTGATGCTCACCCTGCTCGGTGCCGGCGTGCTGGTGCTGGTGGGATTCTTCGTGTCGGTGCGGGCAAAGGAGCGCTCTGGAAAGGAACCACTGCTGTCGCTCAGCCTGTTCCGCAACCGGACGTCGAACCTTGGGCTGATCACGCAGAACGCGCAGTGGCTGATGCTGCTGGGGTTCTCCTTTGTGGTCGCCAGTTTCCTGCAGGTGGTACGGGGCTACAACGCCATCGAGACGGGCGTGATTTTCACCGCCGCAACGATCGGCCTGTTGGCGTCGTCGTTGGCTGCCGGACCGCTGTCGAAGAAGTTCGCCCAGCGGACACTCATCGTTGCCGGCTTCGCACTCACGGCCGCCGGCATGTTGCTTGGACTATGGATCGTGCAGGGCACGCAGGTCGCCTGGGCATTTGCGCCCGGATTGCTGCTCACGGGCCTGGGCGTCGGCCTGATGCTCACCCCCTCGGTGAACGTGGTGCAGTCGAGTTTTCCGGAGTCAAAGCAGGGCGAGATCTCTGGACTGTCCCGCAGCGTCTCCAACCTCGGCTCCTCTCTCGGCACAGCGATCGCGGGCACCATACTCGTAGCCGGCATCGCGTCCACTCCCGGCGCGAACTACGCGCTTTCGACGATTGTTCTGGTGGTTGTGGGCGTCATTGGCCTCGTCGCTGCGCTGTTCATTCCCCGCAAGATTCCGGCGCCGGTCGAAGAACCGGCGAGCTGACCCCGATCTCCATGTACTGAAATGACGCGCATCTCGGCAGGTCTTCGCCCGTCCGGCGGGGAGTCGCGTAACCCGGCAGGTCAGCGCCAGTCCGGCCGTGCCGCCGTGTTCGAGGCCAAGGGCCGGATTACACTGGCGGCATGATCGGAGGGGAGGCACGGGGGCGCGGCCCGGACCAGGGATGGGTGCGGGCCACGATCCCGCTGGCCAAGAAGCTGGCTGCCCTGATGGTCGCGGCCCTGCTCATGGCCGGCTGTACCGGCGGGCCGAGCGGCGCAGACTCGGATCACGGCCGTCCGGAGGGAACCGAATCCGCAGCCGAGTCCGCCGGGCCGGACGCGTTGACCGGCACGGAAGACCGCGGCACAGAGGGGAGCGGCGCCGCGGGGGAGGCACCGCCGTCGTCCTCCACCACGGGCCCCGTCCCGGAGGTGACGGCCGGCGCGGGTCCGGACTGTCCCGGAAAGCGCTGCGCCACCGTGGCGATGACCGGGGACCTGCTGCTGCATGAAGCGCTCTGGGAGCAGGCGGCCGCAGATGCCCGGCGGACGGGCAAGCGGGGCCTGGACTTCGAACCTATTCTGGCCGCCCAGCAGCGATACCTGGACACCGCCGACCTTGCGATCTGCCAGTTGGAAACGCCGCTGGCGGAAGAAGGCGGCCCGTATTCCGGCTATCCGGTGTTCAATGCACCGCCGCAGATCCTCGATGCCGCGACCGCAGTGGGCTACGACGCCTGCACCACCGCGAGCAACCACACGTTCGACTACGGCAGCGCCGGTCTGGAACGGACCCTGGCCTCGCTCGACGCCCGCGGCCTGGCGCACACCGGGTCCTACCGCAGTGAAGCCGAGTCCGGCGACGTGCTGATCCTGGACACTCCGGCCGCGCGTGTAGCCGTCATTACCGGCGCGTTCTCGCTGAACGGATTGGTGCCGGACGCACCGTGGCAGGTGGACATGCTGGATCCGCAGGTGATGATCGCCAAGGCCAAACAGGCCCGGGCGGACGGCGCGGAGATCGTGCTGGGCGCCATCCATGCCGGGGACGAATACACGGACTACGCCAACCCGCACCAGCAGCAGATGGCCCATGCTTTGGCCGACAGCGGCGAATTCTCGCTGATTTACGGACACCACAGCCACTCGGTTCAGCCGATGGAACGCTACAACGGCAGCTGGATTGTCTACGGGCTGGGCAACACCATCGCAGCCCACGCAACGCCCAACATCCTCAACACCGAGGGGCTGATGGTCCGCGCGCAATTTGCGCAGCATGACGACGGCGGATCCTGGGAGGTAGCGCGGCTTGACTGGCTGCCGGCCACGTTCGCCGGTCCAGAGCATCGCTGGTGCCCGGTCTCGGCCGATGCCTTGGAGGCAGCTGCAGAGTCGGGGGAGTGGTGCGTCTCCGAAGCGGCGGATGCGGACAGCCGGGACCGGACCAAGGCGACCATCGAGTCGATGGGTGCCGCCGGCGACGTCGCCCGTGAATGGCTGCTGGGCGACGAGTGAGGACTTGAACGCAGGCTGAGCGTCCCGTTATCGACTGGGTGCAACGATCCCGGCCATGAGCCTTAGCGGGGCCGCGCCGCCGCGTCGGTCCGGGCCTCTGCCTCATGTGGAATGTCCAGCTGCACATCGTTGAAGCTGCCGTAACGCCGTTCTGCCGCGTGCCGGATCAGATAGTCGGCCACGGCCGGGTTCTTCGGCAGCAGAGATCCGTGCAGGTAGGTGGCAATGACGTTGTGGTAGCGGGCGCCCTCGGTTCCGTCCGTGCCGTTGTTGCCGTCGCCCTTGGTCACCCGGCCGAACGGCTGGACCTCGGCACCCAGTGTGGTCAGGCCGCTGTGGTTCTCGTAGCCGATGATGGTGCCGAATTCGTCGCTTTCCAGCACCGTGTTGCCGATCAGCCGGGTGGGTCCGCCAACGGTTTCGGCATCCAGCAGCCCGATGCCGGTGATCACCTCGCCGGTGTGGGTGGTGAACCGGTGGCCGAACAGTTGGTAGAGGCCGCACACTGCCAGCATGGGCAGGCCGTCGTCGGCCAGTTCGCGGAGCCTGCCGCCCTGGGCCAGCAGATCTGACTGGATCTTGTCCTGGCCTGAGTCCTGGCCGCCGCCGCCCACCAGCAGGTCAACCTGCTCGGGAAACGTGTCGCCGGGGTTGTACTCATGCAGCCGCACGTCATAACCGCGCAGCGCCAGCCGCTTGCGCAGGACCAGGACGTTGCCCCAGTCGCCGTAAATGTTCATGTCCCGCGGGTACAGCTGGAGCAGGTCGATCACGGGTGCGTCCATCAGGAGACCACTTCCACTTCGGTCAGTTTGCTCAGCTCGCGCCGCAGCGCCAGCATGGCGGTGTAGGTGCAGTAGATGCGCTTGGGCGTATCGGGATCGTCGGCGATAAACCGGTGCAGCGATGCATTCAGGTCCGTGCCAAAGCGTCCCACGGGAACGTCCTCGTAGAAGAGGCGCAGTCCCATGTCCTGGGCCCGGACACCGCTGACCTCGGCCACGCCGGTCTCGCGCAGCGAATCGAAGTCCACGTCCCAGAGCCAGGACATGTCCCGGCCATCGGCGTAGTTGTCGTTGATCGCTATCATGGTCCGGGTGCCCGCGGCCGGGAACGACTTCAGCGCGAGCCGGAAGCCGGCCGGGTTCTTCACCAGAACCAGATCCAGCGGCTGGCCGTTGACGGTGAGTGACTCGCCGCGCCCGAATGCCGGCGTGACGTTCTCCAGCGACGCCAGCAGCGCCGGTTCGTCCACGGCGGGACCGAGCACGGTGCGCGCCAGCACCAGCGCCGCGGCGGCGTTGAACACGTTGTAGACCCCGGTCAGTTTCAGTTCCACCTCGATCCCGCGTCCGTCCACCTGGAAGGTGGCGGCGGAACCTTCGCAGGCGGAAAGCACGACGTCGGCGCGCGGCCCCTCGGGCTGGCCTTCACCGGTTACGGCGGCCTCGGCCCCGGGAACGACGGCGGCTACGGCGTTCCGCATCTCGTCGTCGTGCGGGAACATGTGGCGCAGTTGCGGGGCCAGGCCGAAGTACTCGACCCGGGGCGCGGCCACGGCGGTGGCCAGGGCCAGAATGCGCGGATCTTCGCGGTTGAGCACCACGGCGTCGGTGGTGGCTGCGGCGATCTGGCGGAGGAAACCCGCCGTTGTCTCAATCTCGCCAAAACGGTCCAGCTGGTCCCGCATGACGTTGAGCAGCAGGCTGTAGCGCGGCCGAACCAGTTTGACGAAGTGCACGGCGTGGGCTTCGTCCAGTTCCAGCACCGCGATGTCCGCATCCAGCCGGCCGCGGGCGTCCGAATCGCCCAATACCGAAGCCACTACTCCGCGGGTGAAGTTGCTGCCGGTGCGGTTGGTGAACACCTTGAGGCCCTGGCCCTGCAGCAGTTCCACCACCATTTTGGTGGTGGTGGTCTTGCCGTTCGTCCCGCTGATCACGACGACGCCGCGTGGCAGCTTGCCGAGGGTGCGGGGCAGGAACTGCGGATCGATTTTCTCGGCCACCAGGCCGGGCAGCGCGGAGCCGCCGCCGCGGAGCCTGGCTACCGCCTTCACGGCCTTTCCGGCAACGGTCGCAAGGAGGTGTCGCATGAGTAGAGACTATACAAGCCGACGGCACCGCCCCGCCGTCGTCCACGATGGGTTGTGGCGTGCCGCACAGCAGCGGCCGGCGCGGTTTAACACCGCAGGACCGGTTGGTATTACTGTTTTTCCGTACGGCCGCCACGCGCGCGGCCCGATACCGAATCCGAGGAATCTTCACCGTGGTCACGATTGGTGTGCTCGCCCTGCAGGGCGATGTCCGCGAACACATATCCGCCCTGGAACACAGCGGCGCCGCAGCGATGCCGGTGCGCCGGCCGGGCGAACTGGATGCCGTGGACGGGCTGGTCATACCCGGCGGGGAATCCACAACGATCGACAAGCTCACCCGGATTTTCGAGTTGGCCGATCCGCTGAAGAAGCGGATCGAGGCGGGGATGCCCGTCTACGGCTCCTGCGCGGGCATGATCATGCTGGCCCAGGAGATCGCGGATCCCGCCACCGACCTCAAGGGCGAGCCCCAGCAGACCCTCGGCGGCCTCGACATTACGGTGCGGAGGAACGCCTTCGGCCGGCAGCGTGAGTCGTTTGAAACGGATCTGGACTTCCGCGGGCTGGAGTTCAGCGCACCGTCCCCGGACCAGGATCCGGCGCCCGTGCACGCCGTTTTCATCCGTGCGCCCTGGGTGGAACGGGTGGGCGACGGCGTGGAGGTCCTGGCCACCGTGGAACCCGCGTCCCACGGGACTTTGCACGGGACAGCTAGAATTGTGGCAGTGCGTTCGCGGCATTTGCTGGCGACTTCTTTCCACCCGGAAGTGACGGGGGAGCGCCGCATCCACGAACTATTCATCCGCATCGTCAGAGGAGAGGCCTAAGCATGTCCGGACACTCTAAGTGGGCGACCACCAAGCACAAGAAGGCCGTGATCGACGCCCGGCGCGCCAAGTCGTTCGCGAAGCTGATCAAGAACATTGAGGTAGCGGCCCGCGCCGGCGGCGCCGATATGTCCGGAAACCCCGGGCTGGAACTGGCCGTCCAGAAGGCCAAGAAGACTTCGGTGCCCAACGACAACATCGACCGCGCCATCAAGCGCGGCGCCGGCCTCACCGGCGAAACCATCGACTACACCGAAATCATCTACGAAGCCCGCGGACCGCAGGGCTCCGCCGTGCTGATCGAGTGCCTGACCGACAACAAGAACCGCGCCGCCTCCGAGGTGCGCCTGGCTATCACCCGTAACGGCGGCACCGTGGCTGACCCCGGTTCGGTCTCCTACATGTTCGCCCGCAAGGGTGTGGTGTCCCTGCCCAAGAACGAGCTCACCGAGGACGACCTGCTGATGGCCGTGCTGGACGCCGGCGCCGAGGAAGTCAAGGAACAAGGCGAGAACTTCGAGGTCCACTCCGACCCGACCGACCTGCGCGCCGTGGTGGCAGGCCTGGAAGAAGCCGGCATCGAGTACGAAACGGATGAAATCGAGTTCGTCTCCTCCATGGCCGTGGAGCTCGACGCCGATGCCGCGCGGAAGTTCCTGAAGCTGGTCGACGCCCTGGAGGACCTGGACGACGTGCAGAACGTCTACTCCAACGCCGACATCAGCCAGGACGTTCTCGCCGAACTCGAGAACGACTGACCTCGGTCAGAGCGTCGGCGACCGCCTTGCGCGTACTGGGCGTGGACCCCGGCCTGACCCGGTGCGGCCTGGGCGTGGTCGACGTCGAGCCGAACCGCCGCTCCACCCTGGTGGAAGTGGGCGTCGTCGGGACCACTCCGGACATGCCGCTGGAACTGCGCCTGCTGAAGATTGCCGAGACCATCGACGAATGGCTTGATGCCCACGCCCCGGACGTGCTCGCCGTCGAACGCGTCTTCAGCCAGACCAATGTCAGTACGGTGATGGGTACGGCGCAGGCGTCCGGTGTGGTCATGACCGCAGCAGCGCGGCGGGGGATTGCCGTCGCGTTGCACACACCCACCGAGGTGAAGGCCGCGGTCACCGGCAACGGGCAAGCGGACAAGGCGGCCGTGACGAAAATGGTGACCCGGATCCTTCGGCTGGACACTCCGCCGCGTCCGGCCGATGCCGCCGATGCGCTGGCGTTGGCGATCACGCACGCGTGGCGCGGCGGCGCAGCGAAGCCGGCCGCGGGCGGCGGCATGACGGCCGCCCAGAGGCTCTGGGCGGAAGCCGAAGCAAAGGCCAAGCGCAACCGCCGCTGAGCCGACCGGTGCGGCCCGGCGCGAAGGCTGCCAAGGGGCGTGGCGGTTGCCGGTAATGTCGGCGCCGCCCCGTAAGCTATTCGTAAATATGTTCGGACAATCCCTCCCGTGCCCGGGTCCGGGAAGCGGGCTCCGGACAGCAGCCAGTGCCGGAAGTGGGAGTTGGATCATGATTAGCTCGTTGCGCGGCGTCGTCGCCCAGGTGGGGTTGAACTCGGCCGTGATCGACGTCAATGGATTCGGCATGCTCGTCCAGGCGACGCCGCAGACCCTTGGCACGCTGTTCGTCGGCAGGGAAGCCCGGTTGGCCACCACCATGATTGTGCGCGAAGACTCCATGACGCTGTACGGGTTCGAGGACGCCGCGCAGCGGGAAGTCTTCGAGACCCTCATCTCGGTCAGCGGCGTTGGCCCGCGGCTGGGCCTGGCGGCGCTGTCGGTGCACTCGCCCGAAGCCCTGCGGATTGCCGCCGCGGACGGCGACAACAAGGCGTTCAGCAAGGTGCCCGGCATCGGGCCGAAGCTCGCCGGCAGGATCGTGCTGGAACTGGCCGGCAAGCTGGTGCCGACCGGCGAAGTGGCTCCGCAGCAGGCTGCCGGCTGGAAGGGCCAGGTGCAGCAGGCGCTCTCCGGCCTGGGCTGGTCGGACAAGGACGCCGCGGCGGCCGTGGACACCACCGCCGAGGAGAATCCGGAGGCAGCCGCCGCCGGCCAGGTGGGCGACCTGTTGCGGCTGACGCTGCGGCGGCTCGGGCAGGACGGTGCCCGGACCGGCTCGGCGCGGCGCCCTGCGGGAGTGAAGTAGCGTGCTCGAGGACGCCGGGGAGAACAGGTTGGTCTCCACCGCCTCGGAGGCCGAAGAGCGGGCCGTCGAATCGGCGCTGCGGCCCAAGAACCTGGATGATTTCGTGGGCCAGGCGAGAGTCCGGCAGCAGTTGTCGCTGGTGCTGGAAGCGTCCCGGATCCGCGAGCGGACGGCCGACCATGTCCTGCTGTCCGGTCCGCCCGGGCTGGGCAAGACCACGCTGGCGATGATCATCGCTGCGGAAATGAACGCGCCGCTCCGGATCAGTTCCGGTCCGGCGATCCAGCACGCCGGCGACCTGGCGGCGATCCTGTCCTCGTTGACCGAAGGGGAAATCCTCTTCCTCGACGAGATCCACCGGATGTCGCGTCCGGCGGAGGAAATGCTGTACATGGCCATGGAAGACTTCCGGGTGGACATCGTGGTGGGCAAGGGCGCCGGCGCCACAGCCATCCCGCTTGATCTGCCCCCGTTCACGCTGGTCGGAGCCACCACCCGGGCCGGGCTGCTCCCAGGTCCGCTGCGCGACCGGTTCGGGTTCACCGGGCACCTGGAGTTCTACGCGGTCGAAGAGCTGGAACTGGTGCTCCGCCGCTCGGCGATGCTGTTGGACCTGAAGGTGAGCTCAGCAGGGTTCTCGGAGATTGCCGGCCGCTCCCGCGGCACGCCCCGCATCGCCAACCGTCTGCTCCGCCGGGTCCGGGACTGGGCATTGGTGCACAAGATCGACGAAATCGATTCCCGGGCGGCAGCGGCTGCGCTGGACATGTACGAGGTCGACGAGCGAGGCCTGGACCGGCTGGACCGTTCGGTGCTGACCGCGCTGATCACCAAGTTCGGTGGCGGACCGGTCGGCCTGTCCACGCTGGCCATTGCTGTCGGTGAGGAGACCGAGACGGTAGAGACAGTGGCCGAACCCTACTTGGTCCGGGAAGGGTTGCTGGGCCGGACGCCGCGCGGGCGGATCGCCACTGCTGCCGCCTGGCGGCATCTGGGGCTGGCGGTGCCGGATCATCTGGCCGCGGGACAGTCCGGGGACCTGCTCGCGGAACTGCTGGAACCGGACACGGATTTCGCCGATAACTGAAGTGGCCGTGTAAGCGCGGTCACCGCGTAGAATGGTAGGAACGTGCGGAGTGCGCCGTTCCGTGAGGAACACGGCAGGCTGCGTATACGGTCCGGAATCTCCTGCCGGTCCGCCCCAGACTTCTAGGACGGAAATTTCCTGTGTTCGTAAATCTCTTCGCTGCTACCAATACCCAGCAGCAGTCCGGCGGTGGCATCGATGTGATGACCATCGGCCTGTTCGCTGTTTTCGCGCTGCTGATCTTCTTCATGTTCCGCAAGCAGAAGAAGGTCCAGGCCCAGATGCGCGAAAAGACTGAGCGTCTCAAGGAACAGATGGTTCCCGGCACCGAGGTGATGACCCAGTTCGGTCTCTTCGGCACCGTCGTTTCCGTCGACGCCGACAACAACAAGGTGGTCCTCGAACTGTCTCCGGGCAACACCGCCACGGTGCACACGCAGGCGGTAAACGAAGTGGTGACGCCGGAGACCCCCGAGGTCCCGGACGATGCCTCTTCGCTGACCGCTGAGCAGGCCGACCGGCCGGAGGAAACCGCCGAGGAGACCCTGAAGCGCCTCAACGAAGAGCAGAACAAAGACACCAAGTAGGCCAGCGACGGCTTAGCCGCATCGGCGTGCAGTGGCGGGGCATGCCCCCGCCACTTCGCCGTGTACCGGCCGGTTTCGCCGGCCGCCTGAGTCGATGAGAGAAAGATCTTCCATGGCACGATCCGGTTCCACCAGCATTGCTCGGCGGACACTTATTTGGCTCGGTGTGCTGCTTGCCGCCGGTACCGTCATCCTCGGCAGCGGTGTCTTCACCAACCAAGCGAGCTGGGCGCCTAAGTTGGCGCTCGACCTTGAGGGCGGCACGCAGATGATCCTGGCCCCGAAGGTCCAGGGCTCCGGGGGCGAGATCACCGGCGAGCAACTGAACCAGGCCGTGGAGATCATCCGCCAGCGCGTTGACGGCTCCGGCGTGGCAGAAGCGGAAATCACCACACAGTCCGGGCGCAATGTGGTGGTCAGCCTGCCCGGTATTCCGGACCAGCGCACCCGTGAACTGATCCAGGCGTCCGCGGACATGGAGTTCCGGCCGGTCCTGACCTCTGCGTCGGGAGCGGCCGTTCCCGAAGCAGAGCGGACGCCGGTGAAGGATATTCCGAAGCCGACGGGCAAGCCGGAGAACTTCAGCGACCCGAATTGGATCACGCCCGAGCTCTATCAGGAATTCGAGGCGCTCGAGTGCCTTGACCCGGCCGCTGCGGCTGACGAAACCCAGCCTGCCGATCCGGCCAAGCCGATGGTGGCCTGTGAACCGGACACCGGGATGAAGTACATCCTCGGACCGGTGGAAGTGCCCGGCACCGATATTTCCGACTCCAGCTTCGGCCAGACCCGCGGCCAGCAGGGCCAGACCCTGAACCAGTGGGCAGTCAACATCGAGTTCAACGGCGAAGGCACCCAAACCTTCAAGGCCGTCACCGAGCGGCTGTTCGGACTCTCCGGAGCCCGGAACCAGTTCGCCATTGTGCTGGACGGCAAGGTCATCTCCGCGCCGACGACCAATGCCGTCATCCCGGACGGCAAACCGCAGATCACCGGCAACTTCACCGAAGAGTCCGCGCGCGGCCTTTCCGAACAGCTGAAGTACGGCGCGCTGCCGATCAGCTTCGAGATCCAAAGCGAGCAGCAGATTTCCGCCACGCTGGGCGCCGACCAGTTGCGGATGGGCCTGATCGCCGGTGTCATCGGTCTGGTGCTGGTCGCGGGCTATTCGCTCTTCCAGTACCGGGCGCTCGGCTTCGTCACGATAGCGTCGCTGGTGGTGGCGGGCCTCATCACGTATCTGGCGATCGCGATTTTAGGCTGGACGGAAAACTACCGGCTTTCGCTGGCCGGTGTGGCCGGCCTGATTGTGGCCATCGGCCAGACCGCCGACTCGTTCATCGTCTACTTCGAACGCATCCGCGATGAGTTGCGCGAAGGCCGCGGCCTGGTATCTGCGGTGGACAACGGCTGGAAGCGTGCCCGGCAGACTGTGTTGGCTTCCAAGGCAGTCAACCTGTTGGCCGCCGTCGTGCTGTACTTCGTGGCAGTGGGCAACGTGCGAGGTTTCGCCTTCACCCTGGGCCTGACCGCGGTGGCTGACCTTTTGGTGGTCTTCCTGTTCACCCATCCGACCATGGTGCTGCTGGCAAAGACCAAGTTCTTCGGCGAGGGCCATCGGTTCTCCGGCCTGGATCCGCGCTTGCTGGGCGCGGTGCCGTTGTACCGAGGGGCAGGGCGCGTGCGCCAGCCGGGCGAACGCACAGCACCGGTCCGTGCCAAGAACACCGCGGCAGCTGCCGAAGCGGGCCGCCGCCAGACCATCGCCGAACGCCGTGCGGCCGAGAAGCAGCAGGCGACCAGCGGCGCAGGCCGCGGCGCCAACAAGGAGAGCAACTAATGGCCAACTTTGCTAAGTGGGGTAACGACCTCTACACCGGCAAGCGCTCCTATGACTTTGTCGGCAAGTACAAGGTCTGGTTCGCCATCGCCATCGTCGGCATTCTCCTTTCCATCGTGGTGCCGTTCGTCAAGGGCGGCTTTAACCTGGGCATCGATTTCCGCGGCGGTTCCGAGTTCACGGTGTCCAACGTTCAGAACACCGACGCCGGACCGGGCGAAGCTGCCGTGGCCAAGGTCGCCTCGGAGTCCGATCCTCGGGTGACCAACATCGCGCCCGGCACCATGCGGATCCAGACCGAACGGCTGGACGATGACCAGACTCTGCAACTGCGCGATGAACTGGTTGGCGCCTACGGCGTGCAAGCCAACGAAGTGACCTCCTCGTACGTCGGTCCCACCTGGGGCGCAGACGTGACCCGGCAGGCGCTCTGGGGCCTGGTGGTGTTCGTTGTGCTGGCGGCCTTCATGATGGCGCTGTACTTCCGGACGTGGAAGATGTCCGTCTCCGCGCTCAGCGGGCTGGTGGTGGTGCTGGTCCTGACCGCCGGCATCTACTCGCTCAGCGACTTCGAGGTGACGCCCTCGGCGATTATCGGCTTCCTGACCATCTTGGGGTACTCGCTGTACGACACCGTGGTGGTCTTCGACAAGATCCGTGAGAACACGAAGGACTTGGACACGTCCACCCGGCGGACGTTCGCTGAGGAGGTCAACCTTGCGGTGAACCAGACCCTGGTCCGGTCCATCAACACCTCCGTGGTGGCCGTCCTGCCGGTTGCCGCCATTCTGTTCATCGGCGCGTTCGTTCTGGGCGCCGGAACGCTGAAGGACCTGTCGCTGGCGCTGTTCATCGGCATCATCATCGGCGCCGCCACCACCATCTTCATCGCTGCGCCGATGTATGCACGGATCCGGGTCAAAGAACCGGCGCTGGTCAAGCAGGCCAAGCGGGTCGAAGAACGACGCCGCAACGAGGCCGTCACCGTCTAACCCGGCTTCTGCGGCCATCGCCGCCCGGCACCGCTCCGGGTGCCGGGCAGTACCAGCGGGCATAGACTGGACGTTGCGGTACAACATTGAGTTGGTGCTGAGGCCGGCGGCCGGAATAATCGACGCCAGCGGCAGTGCCAGGACAAGTCGGAAGGCGGGCAGGATTGGCCGAGAACCTCAGGTCGACAGAGCAGGCCAGTGATAGCGGCGCGAAGCCGGATTCTGGTTCTGCCGAGGTGCCTGCGGCCAAGGAAGCTCCGGCTACCGCACCGGTCCGACACGCGTTCCCGGGCCGCCGGGAACGCACCATGTCCCGGCTGGCCCGGTTGGCCGGCAGAGGAGGATCCGGCTATTCGCCGATCCTCGAGCCGCTGTTGCGAACCGTCCGGGCGAACAACCCGCGCGAGGACTTCGACCTGATCCAGCGCGCCTTCGTTGTGGCAGAGCGCAGCCACCGCGGCCAGAAGCGCAAGAGCGGCGATCCGTACATCACGCACCCGGTGGCCGTCGCCACCATCCTGGCCGAACTCGGCATGACCGGCACGACGCTGGCCGCCGCGCTGCTTCACGACACCGTCGAGGATACGGAATACACCCTCGACACGCTGAAGAAAGAGTTCGGCCCAGAGGTCGCCATGCTGGTGGACGGCGTCACCAAGTTGGACAAGGTGCAGTTCGGCGACGCGGCCCAGTCGGAGACCGTGCGCAAAATGGTCGTGGCGATGGCCAAGGACATCCGCGTCCTGGTGATCAAACTGGCCGACCGGCTGCACAATGCCCGCACCTGGCGTTTCGTGTCCCCGGAGTCGTCAGCCAAGAAGGCCCGCGAGACGCTGGAGATCTTCGCGCCGCTGGCCCACCGGCTGGGCATGAACACCATCAAGTGGGAGCTGGAAGACCTCTCGTTCGCGGCCCTGCACCCCAAGGTCTACGAGGAGATCGTGCGGATGGTGGGGGAGCGCACCCCCGAACGCGAGAAGTACCTGACCACCCTGCGCACCAAGATCGGCGATGATCTGCGTGCGGTCAAGATCAAGGCCACGATCACGGGCCGGCCGAAGCACTACTACTCCATCTATCAGAAGATGATTGTGCGGGGTAAGGACTTCGACGACATCCACGACCTGATGGGCATCCGCGTGCTGGTGGACACCGTCCGCGACTGCTACGCTGCGCTGGGCGCCCTGCATTCGAGGTGGAACCCGCTGCCTGGCCGGTTCAAAGACTACATCGCCATGCCCAAGTTCAATATGTACCAGTCTCTGCACACGACGGTGATCGGCCCGGGCGGCAAGCCGGTAGAAATCCAGATCCGTACCCACGAGATGCACCGCCGCGCCGAGTACGGCGTTGCGGCGCACTGGAAGTACAAGGACATTGCCCGCGGCGGCACGGCCGACGGCGGCGACATGGGTTGGCTCCGGAGCCTGATCGATTGGCAGCAGGAGACCAGTGATCCGGCCGAGTTCCTGGACTCCCTCCGGTTTGAGATTAACGCGAAGGAAGTCTTCGTTTTCACGCCCAAGGGCGAAGTCATGGCGCTGCCGGCCGGCTCAACGCCGGTGGACTTTGCCTACGCGGTGCATACCGAGGTGGGCCATCGCACCATCGGCGCCCGGGTCAACGGCAAACTGGTACCGCTTAACAGCGAGCTCAACCACGGCGACTGGGTGGAGATTTTCACCTCCAAGGCCGAGGGCGCTGGTCCGAGCCAGGATTGGCAGGGCTTCGTCAAGAGCCCGCGGGCGCGGAACAAGATCCGCCAATGGTTCACCAAGGAGCGCCGCGAAGAGGCAATCGAAAAGGGCAAGGAACATCTCACCCGCGCCATGCGGAAGCAGAATCTGCCGCTGCAGAAGATGATGACGCATGACGCGTTGATGTCGGTGGCCCAGGAACTGCATCACGCGGATGTGTCGGCGCTGTATGCCGCGGTGGGCGACGGCCATACCTCCGCGCAAAACGTCATCGAGCATCTGGTGGGCCTGCTCGGCGGACAGGAAGCTGTCGAGGAATCCGAACCGTCCATTTCGACTGTGGTCAAGCGGCCGAAGCATCCCGATTCCGGGGTCACCGTGGTCGGTGTGGGCGATGTCTGGGTCAAGCTGGCCCGGTGCTGCACGCCGGTTCCGCCGGATCCGATCGTCGGTTTCGTCACCCGAGGTTCGGGCGTCTCCGTACACCGCTCCGACTGCCGCAACGTGGCCGAGCTGCGGGAAAGCCCCGACCGCATGGTCAACGTCGCCTGGGCGCCCACGCAGTCCAGCGTGTTCCTGGTGGAGATCCAGGTGGAGGCGCTGGACCGCAAGAGCCTGCTCTCCGACGTCACCCGCGTATTGGCCGAGAACCACGTCAACATCCTCTCCGCGACGGTGCATACCTCAAGCGACAGGCTGGCCATATCGCGGTTCTCCTTCGAGATGGGCGACCCGAAGTATCTGAGCCACGTCCTCAGTGCCGTCCGGCGCATCGACGGCGTGTACGACGTCTACCGCACCTCGGGGTCACAGCGCCGCTGACCCGGTGCTGCAGCCCGCACTGGCCCGCGCGCGGCGGAGCGTCCGGCGCGTGGACCTTGGCTGCGCCGGGCGGAACATGCCGGCTACCGGTCCGCGCCCATCGCTGCGTTAAGACGCTGCAGCGCACGGGCCTTGCCCGGCAACCTGGGCCGTGCCTCGATGGCCTGCCTGATGACGTCCAGCCGGCAACCGAGTCCCTTGGCTCCGCCCAGCGCGCTCAAGACACTGACCGCATCCGGTTCCGGGGCGTGCAGTGCCACGTCCAGTGCGGTCCGCAACGGGGTACTGACCGGGACGCCGCCAATGGTCACCGTATCCAAGGGGCCCAGCGTCACTTCATGGATCAGGGCCGGACGGTAGCGGCCCTGCGAGATTGCCCGATGCCGGTGGTCCAGCAGTACCGAGAGCTTTTCGGGTTCCGGGGCGCAGCCGTATACCCACGCAGCCGTCAACCTCCCCAGCACCACCTTCCGACGAACCTGCTCGGGCAGGCTGAAAAAGGCCGCAGACGCTCGGTGCCGCGGCGTGATCTGGTCCCATGGCAACGCAAACCCCGATCCGTAGACGTTGACCAACAGGCCGTCCAACCGCATGCACTCGAGTTCGCTGCGACTGAACGGATATCCGGGACGCAGCACAGCCGGCGGCGCCTGCGCCGCAGAACCAGCCGGCCATGCAGGGGAGAGGTGAAGGACCATGCCAGCCAGCATGCCAAACGGCACACGACAGCCGAAGGGGCCGGGACCGCCTTGTGGAAAGCGGTCCCGGCCCCTCCGGTTGTGTAGGGCTTGGCGGCTAGGAGAAGTCTTCTGCAGAGCGCTGGAGGGTGTCCAGCCACTGGCGGCGCGCATCCAGGGCCTCGCGTGCGGCGGTGATCCGGCGCTGGTCTCCGGCGCGTTCGGCCTGTGCCAGATCGTCCTCGAGCCCGGCAATGGCCGACTCGAGCTGGGACAGCGCGCTGTTGGTGCGGGCCTTGGTTTCCGGGTTCGTCCGTCGCCAGTGGTCGTCCTCGGCCGACTTGACGGCATCCTCGACCTTGCGGAGGCCGGCGTCGATCCGCTGCATGTCGCCGCGGGGAACCTTTCCGGCTTCCTCCCAGCGGTCGCGGATCGATTGCAATGACTTCTTGGCCGCGGCCAGGTCGGTCACGGGCAGCAGCGCCTGCGCCTCGGCTACCAACGCCTCCTTGACTGCCAAGTTGGCGGAGAACTCCTGGTCGATAGCCTCATTGGCGGACTGGCGTGCAGCGAAGAACTTGTCTTGGGCTGCACGGAACCTGGTCCAGAGCGCGTCATCGTCCTTGCGGCTCGCGCGTTTGGAAGCCTTCCAGTCGTCCATCAGCTTGCGGTACTCGGCGGCCGTGTGGCCCCAGTCGGTCGAGCTGGACAGCTCTTCCGCGCGGGCGATCAGGGCTTCCTTGGCAGCCTTGGCCGCAGCGTTGTCGCTGTCCAGCTGGCTGAAGAATGCGCGGCGGTGCCGGTCGAAGACCGTGCGGGCCGAGCGGAACCGCTTCCAGAGTGCGTCCTCTGTGCTGCGCCCCAGCCGGACGCCGTTCTTCTGGGCGGACTTCCAAGCGTCGAAGAGCTCGTTCATGCGGGCGCTGCTGGTCTTCCACTGCACCGACGACGGATCCTTGCCCGCAATCTCCTCGGCCTCAGCGACGATGGCCTCTCGGGCAGCCAGTTCAGCCGAGCGCTGGGCCTCCTGGCCGGCCTTCTCGGACTTTTGCAGTTCTCTGATGGCAGCGCCGAGTGCCTCCAACCGGGCCTCCAGGGCGGGCACGTCGCCCACCATGTGGCGCTCGGCCGTCTGGGCCTTCAGATGCTCCAGGGTCTTGTGCATGTCGGTGGACGGGGCCTTGGCTTCCACCCGCTGCTCGAGCAGAGCCGCCTGGGCCGCGACGTCGTCGTACTTGCGCACAAAGTACGCCAGCGCCTCGTCTTTGGTGGTGTCCGGATATTGCCCGACCGGGTGTTCCTGACCGTCGATGAGCAGGAATACGTGGCCGTCGTCGGTTACCCGGGCCCATTTGGACGCCTCGGACAACGGCGTCGAGGCGACCGCCGGGGCCGGGATGACCTGCTGTGCCGGAGCGCCAGCAGCACTCTTACCGGGCATAGCGGCCGGCGTTGGCTTCGGTCCGGGCATGGGCTTCGGCGTCGGCTTGGCGGCCGGGCTCGGGGCCTGGCTGGGAGCTTCGGGGACGGCCGGGGCCGCTTCGGAGGAAGCCTGCGGTTCGGCAGCTGCGGGTTCCGGTGCTTCCGGAGCGGCCGCTTCCTGAGACTGCTCGGCCGGGGCCGGTTCTGCCTCAGCCTGGGTCTGCTCGGCCTGCGCGGGCTCAGCCGGAGCGGGTTCTGCCACAGCCTGCGCCTGCACAGCCTGCGCCTGCTCAGCCTGCGCCGGTACTGCCTCAGCCTGCGCCTGCACAGCCGGAGCCGGTACTGCCTCGGCCTGCGCCTGCTCAGCCTGGGTCTGCTCGGCCGGCGCCTGCTGAGCCGGCGCCTGCTGAGCCGGTGCCGAAGTGGCCGCGGCCTGCTCGGTCTCGGTGGTCGGCGCTGTTTCGTCGGATTGTTGACTAGGTGTCACCGCTAGAACTCTTTCGCTTGTGTCCGGGGCCGCCGGTAGAGGCGGCACCGTCGTGGTGTTGGGCTCACTGAAGGGTGAACGACTTAATTGTTACCGGTATTTTAGGCGGGCCGTCCTGGCTATTGGCATCCTCGACGCCGCCGGCCGCAATTTGCTCGATCACGTCCAGCCCTTCGGTTACCTTACCCATAATCGTGTAGCCGCCGGTATCCTGCGGGATCGTCGAATCTTTCCACGCAATGAAGAATTGCGTCCCGTTGCTGTAGGTATCGGCACCGCGGGCGACGGCGATGGTGCCCGCCGGGTAGACGCCGTCCTCGGGGGTGTTCTCCACCGGTCCCCACTGATATTCGGGATCGCCGCTGCCGGCGCCGTCCACTGAACCGCACTGGAGCACGCCCATGCTGGTGGCCGTGGTGAGCCGGTGGCAGGTTTTGCCTTCGAAGAACCCGTCCTTCGCCAAGGTGCTGAAGACCGCCGTCGCCTGGGGAGCTGCCTTGCCATCCAGTTCCACGCCGATATCGCCCTCATTGGTCGCGATGGTGCCGCTGAAAGTCTTACCGGCGGCGACCTCCGGCGAGGGAATGTGGGCTGCGTTGGCGGAGGCCGACGGCGAGGGCGCGGCTGCGGGGTCCTCGAGGCCTTGGCGGACCTGCTCCATCTCGGACGGGGTGGGGTTAGCGGCGAACACGGTCAGTTGGAGGGCCACGGCGCCGGCTATCAAAGCCGCGATGGCCACGCCGGCGGCAATGTTGTCCCGCTTGCGCCGCGCCTGCTGCTCCCGGCGCAGGTCGCGCTTGGCTTCCATCCTGGCAATACGCCGCCGGGCCTCGCGGTCCGGACTGTTCCGTGCCAATGCTCCTCCTGGTCTACGCTGACTGGGTCCGCCCCGCCAGCGGGGCCGCACCGGCAGGGCTGTTTGGTTCCGCTGCCGTTGCAGGCCTTAAAATGGTCCAGCAGCCAGTTTAGCGATTCAGTGCCGCCGCGCGGTCGCCGGCTTCAGAACGACCCGCTTCTTGATCCCTCATCTACTAGGAGATACGTCCGTATGGCACGCAAGGCCTCGCTGTCAGGCTTCCCGGAATGGCTTCCGCAGGAGAGGCTCGTGGAACTTCATGTGCTGGATTCCCTGCGCCGGACTTTTGAGCTGCACGGCTTCTCCTCCATCGAGACACGCGCCGTCGAAACCGTGGCCCAGCTGCTGCGCAAGGGCGAGATCGATAAAGAGGTCTATGGCCTGCACCGACTGCAGGCCGACGAAGCCGAGGGCAAGGGCGATGACAAGCTGGCCCTGCACTTCGACCTCACCGTGCCGTTCGCACGCTATGTGGTGGAGAACGCCGGCCACCTGGCCTTCCCGTTCCGTCGTTACCAGATCCAGAAGGTATGGCGCGGGGAGCGTCCGCAGGAGGGCCGCGCCCGCGAGTTCACCCAAGCGGACATCGACGTGGTGGGCGACGGCGAGCTGCCGTTCCGCTACGACGTGGAGCTGGCGCTGGTGATCGTCGAGGCCCTCGGCGCGCTGCCCATCCCCGACTTCAAGCTGCGCGTGAACAACCGCAAGCTCGCCGAGGGCTTCTACCGCGGCATCGGCCTGACCGATACCGCAGGCGTCCTGCGCAGCATCGACAAGCTGGAGAAAATCGGCCCCGAAAAGGTTGCCGCGCTGCTCCAGGAAGAGCTCGGGGCCACCGACGATCAGGCGCAGGCTGCGCTGAAGCTGGCCTCCATTCGCACCGAAGACACGTCCTTCGTGGAGCAGGTGCGGGCCCTCGGCGTCGAGCACGAACTGCTGGAAACCGGCTTGGCCGAGCTGGAGGAAGTCATCGGCGAGGCGCACCGGCGCGCCCCCGGCAAGGTGATGGCCGACCTGAGCATCGCCCGCGGGCTGGACTACTACACCGGCACCGTCTACGAGACCGTGCTGGTGGGCCACGAACAGCTCGGCTCCATCTGCTCCGGCGGCCGGTATGACGCGCTGGCCACCAAGGGCAACCGCACCTTCCCCGGCGTCGGGCTCTCCATCGGCGTGACCCGGCTGGTGATGCGGATCCTGGGCCAGGAGTTCGCCACCGCGTCGCGGCAGGTCCCGACGGCGGTGCTGGTCACCTTGGCGAACGAGGACAGCTGGTCGCAGGCCCAGGACGTGGCCGGCCAGCTGCGCAAACGCGGCATCAGCGTGGAAGTGGCCGCCAAAGCGGACAAGTTCGGCAAGCAGATTAAGTACGCCGACCGCCGCGGCATCCCGTTCGTGTGGTTTACCTCGGTGGCAGAGGACGGCAGTCACAGCCATGAGGTGAAGGACATCCGTTCCGGCGACCAGCACGCTGCCGATCCCGCCAGTTGGACGCCGCCGGCCGAGGACTTGGTTCCGCAGGTCACGCACGCCGCGCACTGACCTCGGACGTTCCCTGCGTCGGTGAGCCGCAGCCTTGATGCCGGTGCACGAGCGTCGGCAGCAAGGCGACCGGCCCGACGACGTTGGTGCTTAGGCGCCGGGCCGACGGCGGACCGGCGCCAGGGCGGCGCGGCCGACCACGCCGGCGCCGAGGACAGCCACCATCAGCACCACCGAGGTAAACGGCAGCGTGAAGGCCAAGACCAGGCAACCGACCAGCCCGGCAACGTTCAGCAGCTTCGGCGCATGCCACGGCCGCTCGTCCAGAGTCAGGGCGGCTGCATTGGCCACGCTGTAATAGATCAGCACTCCGAAGCTGGAGAAGCCCACCACGGCCAGCACATCCTGGGTGAGCAGCAGGAAAATGACGACGGCGGCGACCACCAGTTCCGCCGCCCACGGAACCTTGAAGCGCGTCCCCACCTTGCTGAACACCCGGGGCAGGTCGCCTTCCCGGGCCATGGCAAAGGTGGTCCGGCCGATGCCTGCGATCAAGGCCAGCAGCGCGCCGAGGCTGGCCAGGGCGGCGGCCATGGCAATGGCCGTGGTGCCCACGCCGCCGCCGACCTCTTCCATGACCGCGTGCAGGGGGGCCTCGGTCATCGCCAGCAGTTCCGGTCCCAGATAGCGCAGCAGGCCCAGACCGATCAGCACGTAGAGCACGAACGTGATCAATAGCGCGGAGAAGATGGCCAGCGGAATCAGCTTCTTTGGTTCGCGGATTTCTTCGCCCATGGTCGCAATCCGTGCGTAGCCGGCGAATGCGAAGAAGAACAGCCCGGCGGCCTGCAGGACTCCGTACGGGGAAAATTCGGCCGCCGTCGCCGGGCCGCCGATGGGATCGGCGTCGAACGCCACCACGACCACAAAAACCAAGATGGCGGCCACGAAAGCCACGATCCAGCGAGTCACCCAGGCGGTCCTCGTGATGCCCAGCAGGTTGACCGACGTCAGCACCACCACCGCGGCTACGGCGGCGGCGGTGGCGTACTCGGGGAAAACGTAGATGCCGAAGGTCAACGCCATGGCCGCGCAGGAGGCGATTTTGCCGGTGACGAAGCTCCAGCCGGCCAGGAAGCCGGGCCATTCACCCAGACGCTTCCGGCCGTAGATGTAGGCGCCGCCGCTGGTGGGGTAGAGGGTGGCCAGTTGCGCGGTGGCGCTGGCATTGCAGTAGGCCACGAAGCCGGCGATGGCCAGCGCCAGCGGCAGCCAGGGTCCGGCGGCTGCGGCGGCCGGAGTGAAAACCACGAAGACGCCCGCGCCGATCATGGAGCCCACGCCCACGGTGGTGGCGTCCACCCCGCCCAGCCGGCGTTCCAGCGATGATTCACTACTCACAGATGCCACAGCTCCTAGCTGCGGGGCCCGCGGGGTCTGCGGCCCGCCGGGCCACTGGGGCCACATGGCCGGGGTTCGGGTCCGGGGCGCCGCGTGATCAACGGTAAACTCGTGTACGTCTCCACTAACCATAGCCGTACCCCGCCGCCGCACCAGGTAAACAACAGCGGGCGGACAGCTGAGCAATTCGTTCTACCGGAAGGACTGTTGTGCTGCGCACACACGACCTCGGCACCCTCAGGGCCGAGCACATCGGACAAACCGTTACCCTCGCCGGCTGGGTGGCCCGCCGCCGCGACCACGGTGGTGTGGCCTTCCTGGACCTACGCGATGCCTCCGGCGTGGCGCAGGTGGTGGTCCGCGAAGAAGATGTCTTCCACGCGCTGCGCAACGAATATGTGCTGCAGATTAAAGGCACCGTGGAGAAGCGCCCGGAGGGCAACGAAAACCCGGGCCTTGCCAGCGGCGAGGTAGAGGTCATCGCGGAGGACGTCGTCGTTCTCAATACCGCCGACCCGCTGCCGTTCCAGGTGGACGAGCACGTGGAGGTGGGCGAGGAAGCCCGGCTCAAGCACCGCTACCTGGACCTGCGCCGGCCCGGCCCGTCGAAGGCGCTGCGGTTGCGCTCGGAGGTCAACCGGACGGCACGCGAACTGCTGCATGCCGACGGATTCGTGGAGATCGAAACCCCGACGCTGACCCGCTCGACGCCCGAAGGCGCCCGCGACTTTCTGGTGCCGGCACGCCTGGCCCCCGGCTCCTGGTACGCGCTGCCGCAGTCCCCGCAGCTGTTCAAGCAGCTGCTGCAGGTGGGCGGCTTCGAGAAGTACTACCAGATTGCCCGCTGCTACCGCGACGAGGACTTCCGTGCCGACCGCCAGCCGGAGTTCACCCAGCTGGACATCGAGGCCAGCTTCGTGGACCAGAACGACATCATCGCGCTGGGCGAGCGGATCGTGCAGGCGCTGTGGCGGCTGATCGGCGTCGAAATCAGCACCCCGATCGCGCGGATGACCTACGCCGAGGCGATGGACAAGTACGGCTCGGACAAGCCGGACCTGCGGTTCGGCCAGGAGCTGACCGAGCTGACCGACTTCTTCAAGGACACCACCTTCCGCGTCTTCCAAGCCCCGTACGTGGGGGCCGTGGTGATGCCCGGCGGCGCCTCGCAGGCCCGCCGCACGCTGGACGCTTGGCAGGAATGGGCCAAGCAGCGCGGCGCCAAGGGCCTTGCCTACGTGCTGGTCCAGGAGGACGGCGAGCTGACCGGCCCGGTGGCCAAGAACCTCACCGACTTCGAGCGCGAAAACCTGGCCGGCACGGTTGGCGCCAAGCCCGGTGACTGCATCTTCTTCGCCGCCGGCGACCGCGCCGCCTCGCGCGGCCTGCTCGGCGCGGCCCGGGTGGAAATCGGCCACCGGACCGGACTGATCAAGGACGGCGACTGGGCCTTCGTGTGGGTGGTTGACGCGCCGATGTTCGAGCCCGCCGAAGCCGCCGTGGCCTCGGGCGACGTGGCCGTCGGTTCCGGCAAGTGGACGGCCGTGCACCACGCCTTCACCTCGCCCAAGCCGGAGTTCATGGACACCTTTGACACCGATCCGGAGTCGGCGCTGTCCTACGCCTACGACATTGTCTGCAACGGCAACGAGATCGGCGGCGGATCCATCCGTATCCACAAGCGCGACATGCAGGAGCGCGTGTTCAAGGTGATGGGGTTGGACAAGGAGTCGGCGCAGACCAAGTTCGGCTTCCTGCTGGAAGGCTTCAAGTACGGTGCCCCGCCGCACGGCGGCATTGCGTTCGGCTGGGACCGCGTGGTGGCGCTGCTGGCCGGCGAGGATTCCATCCGCGAGGTCATCGCCTTCCCGAAGACCGGCGGCGGCTACGATCCGCTGACCGCTGCCCCGGCCGCGATCACGCCGCAGCAGCGCAAGGAAGCGGGCGTGGACGCCGAGCCGCAGCCCAAGGAGCAGAATAAGGACTCCGCCAAGGAATCGGCCGAGTCTGAGGCCAAGTAGCCCGGCGCCAAGCAACCGGGCACCGGTCCGGCAACGCATTCGGCACTGACGGACGACGGCGGGCGCGCACCTCTTGTGGTGCGCGCCCGCCGTGTTGTCTGCTGGGGGCATGACTACGGACACCGGCGCCGACGTGGCGATCGTGCCTGCGAATGAATCCTCGTGGGACCAACTGCAGTCAGTGTTGGGTGTCCGCGGCGAGGCGTCCCGCTGCCAGTGCCAGTGGTTCCAGACCCCGGCCGCCCAATGGCGGGAGGAGCACGTGGAGGAACGGGCCTACCGGCTCCGGGCCGAGACCGGCTGCGGTGACCCGGCGGCCGCCTCCACCAGCGGTCTGGTGGCCTATTTGGACGGTGAGCCGGCCGGTTGGTGCGCGGTGGAACCGCGGACCGCCTACCGGCGCCTGCGGACCAGCCGTGTGGTGTGGGCCGGCCGCGACGAGGACCCGGACGACGGCACCGTCTGGGCCGCGGTGTGCTTCGTGACCCGGGCGGGGTTCCGGCGCCGCGGCATTAGCAGGGCGCTGGCCGCGGCCGTGCCGGGCTGGGCGCAGGAGAACGGCGCCCGGGCCGTCGAAGGGTATCCGCTCATTCCGAAGCCCGGGCAGGAAATGACGTGGGGTGAACTCTACGTTGGCAGCCGCAGCATCTTCGCCGCGGCCGGTTTCCGCGAAGTCAGCCGCCCCACCGCCCGCCGGGCAGTGATGCGGATCGACTTCGAGCGCTAACCGGACGTCGCGCCCTGCGGGGACGTCGGCAGGCCGCGGCGCCGCAGGCAGAACCGCGCCGGCGCGGCCCTGGACGCTGCCGGCGGAGCAGGGCGGATGAACGGATAGCCTTGACGGTGTGAGTGATTTGTTCAGTGCAGCCGCGGATGACGACGAAGACTACGACGGCGGGGGCAGCGGCCACGGCCACAACTCGGCGTCCGGTGACGGCGGCGGATCCACCCGTCCGCGCAGCCCGCTGGCGGTCCGGATGCGGCCGCGTACGCTTGATGACGTGGTGGGCCAGCAGCACCTGCTCCAGCCCGGGTCACCGCTGCGCATGCTGGCGGCCGGCGGTGCGGCCACCGGACCGGCGGGACCGTCGTCGGTCATGCTGTGGGGTCCGCCCGGCACCGGCAAGACCACGCTGGCGCACGTGATCGCCCGCGGCCCGGGCCGCAAGTTCGTGGAACTCTCCGCGATCACCGCCGGCGTCAAGGACGTGCGCCGGGTGATGGACGAGGCGCTGACCGCCCGGGACCTGCACCGCACCACCACGGTGCTGTTCCTGGATGAGATCCACCGGTTCAACAAGGCACAGCAGGACGCGCTGCTGCCGGGCGTCGAAAACCGCTGGGTGGTGCTGGTTGCCGCCACCACGGAGAATCCATCCTTCTCGGTGGTCTCGCCGCTGCTGTCCCGTTCGTTGCTGCTGACCCTGAAGCCGCTGACCGCGGACGATATTGAGCAGTTGCTGGTGCGCGCGGTCCAGGACGAGCGCGGGCTGGCCGGCCGCGTGGAGCTGAGCGAGGAGGCACTGGAACACTTGGTCCGACTGGCCGCCGGCGACGCCCGCCGCGGCCTGACCTCGCTGGAGGCCGCCGCGGGCGTGGCCTGGGGCGAGTCCGGCGGGGAAGGTGAAGACGGCGCCCCGGTCCGGGTGGAACTCAGCCACGCCGAGCGCGCCACGGACCGTGCCGCCCTGCGCTACGACAAGGCAGGGGACCAGCACTACGACATCACCAGTGCCTTCATCAAGTCGATGCGCGGCTCCGACGTGGACGCCGCGCTGCACTACATGGCGCGGATGCTGGAGGCGGGGGAGGATCCGCGCTTCGTGGCGCGCCGGATCATGGTCCACGCCTCCGAGGACGTGGGGATGGCCGATCCCACCGCGTTGCAGACTGCGGTCGCCGCGGCCCAGGCCGTCCAATTGATCGGCATGCCCGAAGCCCGGCTGGTGCTGGCCCAGGCCGTGGTCCACATCGCCACGGCGCCGAAGTCGCCGGCCTGCCACGACGCGATCAACGCCGCGGTGGCGGACGTCCGGGCGGGGCGCGGCCAAGGGGTTCCGGTCCACTTGCGCGACTCCCACTACGCGGGGGCCAAGGGGATGGGCCATGGCAAGGGCTATGTGTACTCGCACGACGCCCCGCACGGGATTGCCGCCCAGCAGTACGCGCCGGACGACTTGGTGGGCCGGAACTACTACGAACCCACCACCAACGGCGCGGAGCGGGAGATCTCGGCCCGGGTGGACCGGCTGCGCAAGATCATCCGTGGATCCTGACGACGGCGGGGTCCCGGCTCCTCCACGGCAGGCCGCCTTACCCGCGGCGCGGCTTGGCGAAATCCTCGGTGTCCAGGCTGATGGTGAACGGGCCCGAGTTCACCAGTTCCACCTCCATCATGGCGCCGAAGACACCGGTCGCCACCTGGGCGCCCAGGCCGCGCAGCTCCGCGACGAAGCGATCCAGCAGCGGTTCACTGACATCACCGGGCGCGGCCGCGGACCAGGACGGCCGCCGGCCGCGCCGGGTATCTGCGTACAGCGTGAACTGGCTGACCACCAGCAGCGGTGCGCCGGCATCGGCGCAGGAGAGCTCGCCGTCCAGGATGCGCAGCCGCCAGATCTTCTCCGCCAGCACCGCGGCGTCCTGGCCGGTGTCGGAGTGGGTGGCGCCCACCAGCACCACCAACCCCGGGCCGGACAGGGCGCCCACTACCGTGCCGTCGACGCTGACGCTGGCGCGGCTCGCGCGCTGCAGAATGGCTCGCATCCAGCCAGCCTAGACGTGGCAGGGCGGCCGGTCGGCTGATGCTAGAATGGTTGGCTGACTGGCAAGCCGTTCTTGCGCCGTCGATCCCTTGAGCTCTTCAGCGAAGGGGAGAAGCGTGCCCGGGACGGACTGTAGCTGAAGGTAGCGGTTGACCAACGCTCTCCGGGACTTGGAGGCCAGCAAACCATTACACCGCACATAACTGGAAGGACATCGTGGCTAACAACACACGAGCCCGCCGCAAGGTCCGCATTTCGCGTGCCCTTGGCATTGCCCTGACGCCCAAGGCTGAGAAGTACATGGAGCGTCGTCCGTACGGCCCCGGCCAGCACGGACGCGCCCGCCGCAAGCAGGACAGTGACTACGCCGTACGTCTGCGCGAAAAGCAGCGTCTGCGTGCCCAGTACGGCATCCGCGAAGCACAGATGACCCGTGTCTTCGAGGAAGCCCGCAACACCGCCGGTCTGACCGGTGAAAACCTGATCGAGCTGCTGGAAATGCGTCTCGACGCCCTGGTGCTGCGTGCCGGCTTCGCCCGCACCATCGCCCAGGCCCGCCAGCTTGTGGTGCACCGCCACATCATGGTCAACGGCAAGCGCGTGGACCGCCCGTCCTTCCGCGTTTCCGAGGGCCAGCTGATCCACGTGCACGAGCGCTCCGAAAAGATGCCCCCGTTCCAGGTGGCAGCTGCCGGCGCTCACCGCGACGTGCTCCCCAACGTTCCGGCGTACCTCGATGTTGCTTTGGAGAAGCTGCAGGCCCGCCTGGTCCGCCGCCCCAAGCGCTCCGAGGTTCCCGTGACCTGCGAAGAGCAGCTGGTGGTCGAATACTACGCTCGCTAGAAACGTAGTTCCGGGGCCTGAAAACCTACGGAACCACCCCAGCGAGATGCCGCCTCCGTGCACGGAGGCGGCGCTGAACAGCCCGCGGCATCGGCCGCGGGCTGTTCAGTAGGTAAGGTGATGAGAGCGGCGGGAAAGATGCCTGGACCAGGCACGCCCCGCCGTCGTCAGCCGGACCCCGCAGCACAAGGCTTGCCTGCGCTGCGCGCGGACCGGATGGCGCCGTCAACCAACAAGAGGAGCGTTTGAACCTATGTCAGGTGGAGATATCGCCGGTCTGATCGCCGCGGGAGTATTCGCGGTGCTGGTGGCCCTGCTGGCCATCCCGGTATGGAAGCTCGGCAAAGTGTTTGATGAACTGCGCCAGGCCATCCGCGAGCTCAGCGACGGCACCACCCCGTTGATTGGCGAAGTCACCACCACGGTCAGCACCACCAACGAACAGTTGCGGAAGGTCGACGGCATCTCCAACAACGTGTCGGACGCCTCGGCCAATGTTTCCGCCCTGACGTCGCTGCTCTCCGCGACCCTGGGCTCGCCGCTGATTAAGGTGGCAGCCTTCTCCTACGGCGTGCGCAGCGCCTTCAACACCGCCGGCAAGGGCGCGCCCGAGGGCAAGCGCCGCCGCGGCCGCTAATCCGCGAGAGGAACCGACATGAAGCGAATGATTTGGATGGCCGCAGGTGTGGCGATCGGCGTGCTGGCGGTCCGCAAGCTCTCCCAGACGCGGGACGCGCTGGGACCGGCCGGACTGAACCGCGCGCTGGGACAGGTGGCCGATTCGGTGGCCACCTTCGCCGACGCGGTCCGGGACGGCATGCAGGAACGCGAAATGGACCTGCGCCTGGCCCTGGGCATCGATTCCGCCGACGACGTCCGCACGCGCTAAGTTTTTTAGGACGGCATTCAAGCCACGCACCGGCCCGCACGGGCGGTTTGTACCCTGGAAGGTAAGACACAGGCACCATGAAATCCCACGAGATTGTCCGCCGCTGGCTCGACTTCTTCGAGAAAAAGGGCCATGCCGTGGTCCCGTCGGCGTCCTTGGTGTCGCCGGACCCTTCGCTGCTGTTCACCGTGGCGGGCATGGTGCCGTTCATCCCGTACCTGACCGCGCGCGAAACGCCGCCGTACCCGCGCGCCACCAGCGTGCAGAAGTGCATCCGCACCGCGGACATCGAAGAGGTCGGCAAGACGGTCCGGCACGGCACGTTCTTCCAGATGTGCGGCAACTTCTCCTTCGGCGACTACTTCAAGGAGCAGGCCATCGCGATGGCCTGGGAACTGCTGACCAGCCCGGTGGAGCAGGGCGGCTACGGCCTGCCGCCGGAGAAGCTCTGGATCACCGTCTACGAAGAGGATGAGGAAGCCCTCGCCATCTGGCGCGACCAGGTAGGTGTCCCGGCCGACCGGATCCAGAAATCCGGCAAGAAGGACAACTACTGGTCCACCGGCCAGCCCGGCCCGGCCGGCCCCTGCTCGGAAATCTTCTACGACCGCGGTCCGGAGTACGGGATCGAGGGCGGCCCGATCGCCGATGAGACCCGCTACATCGAGATCTGGAACCTGGTCTTCATGCAGTACCAGCGCGGCGCCGGCATCGGTAAGGAAGACTTCGAGATCCTCGGCGAGCTGCCGCAGAAGAACATTGACACCGGCCTGGGCATGGAACGCCTCGCGATGATCCTGCAGGGCGTGGAGAACATGTACGAGACGGACCAGGTCCGCCCCGTGCTGGACAAGGCCGCGGAAATTTCCGGCCGGGAATACACCAGCGCCGAGTCCGACGACGATCCGCACCACACCGACGACGTGCGGCTGCGCGTGGTCGCCGACCACATCCGCTCGGCACTGATGCTGATTTCCGACGGCGTGACCCCCTCCAACGAGGGCCGCGGCTATGTGCTGCGCCGCCTGATCCGCCGTGCCGTGCGCGCCATGCGCCTGCTTGGTGTGGAAAAGGCATGCCTGCCGGAGCTGCTGCCGGTCTCCCGCGACGCCATGAAGGGCACCTACCCGGCGGTGGCGGACGACTTTGAGCGGATCAGCAGGATCGCCTATGCCGAAGAGAAGGCCTTCCTGCGCACCATCGCCTCCGGCACCGCGAGGCTGGAAGAGGCCGTGAAGGAATCGAAGGCCGCGTCGAAGCCGCTTTCCGGCGAGGATGCCTTCACCCTGCACGACACTTACGGCTTCCCGATCGACCTCACGCTGGAAATGGCCGAAGAAGCGGGCCTGCAGGTGGACGAGGCCGGTTTCCGCACGCTGATGGCCGAGCAGCGCCAGCGTGCCCAGGCCGATGCCCGCGGCAAGAAGCTGGGCCACGCCGACGTGACCGTCTTCCGCGAAATGCTGGCCGAGGGCGAAACCGTTTTCACCGGCTACGACGAGCTGAACACCGAGTCCACCGTGCGCGGCATTGTCCGCGGCGGCGAGGTGCGCGGTTTCGCCGGCCAGGGCGAGGAAATCGAGCTGGTGCTCGACGCGACCCCGTTCTACGCAGAGGCCGGCGGCCAGGCCGCCGACGTCGGGCTGATCACCGGCGACGGGTTCGTGGTCGAGGTGCTGGACGTGCAGAAGCCGGTCAAGGGCCTGAGCGTGCACAAGGCCGTGGTCCGCGAAGGCGAACTGCCCGCCGGCGCCACGGTCCAGGCCGCAGTGGACGCGCAGCGCCGCCACGCCGGCGAGCAGGCGCACTCCGGCACGCACATCATCCACGCCGCCCTGCACCAGATCCTGGGCCCGGAGGCGCTGCAGCGCGGTTCCTTCAACAAGGCCGGCTACCTCCGCTTCGACTTCTCCTGGGGCGAGGGCCTCTCCGACGCCGCCAAGTCGGAGGTCGAAGAGGTTTCCAACCTGGCCATCCGCAACAACTTCGAGGTCCAGACCCGCGTGATGCCGCTGGCCCAGGCCCGCGAGCTGGGCGCCACGGCGCTCTTCGGCGAGGCCTACGGGGACACCGTGCGCGTGGTGGAGATCGACGGCGCCTGGTCCCGCGAACTCTGCGGCGGCACCCACGTGGAGGGCACCTCGCAGATCGGCTCGCTGATGCTGCTGGGCGAGGCCTCCGTGGGCTCCGGCAACCGGCGGGTGGAGGCGTTCGTGGGCATGGAGGCCTTCCGCCACATGGCCGCCGAGCGCGCACTGGTGACCGAGCTGTCCGAGATGCTCAAGGTTCCCGGCGCCCAGCTGCCCGAGCGCATCGCCGCCACGCTGGCCAAGCTGAAGTCCGTGGAGAAGGAACTGGACAAGCTGCGCAAGGAACAACTGGCAGCCTCCGCCGGCGCGCTGGTCTCCCAGGCGCAGGACGTGGCAGGCATCCGCTTGCTGGCGCACAACGTTGGCGACCTCAACGGCGCCGACGACCTGCGCAACCTGGCCCTGGACCTGCGGACGCGCTTGGGGTCCGAGCCGGTCACCGTGGCGATGACGGGCGTGGCCAACGGCCGTCCGCTGATCCTGGTGGCGACCAACGAGGCGGCACGCGCCGCCGGTGTCAAGGCCGGTGCGCTGGTCAAGGTCGCCGCCGGAGTGCTGGGCGGCGGCGGCGGCGGCAAGGACGACGTTGCCCAGGGCGGCGGATCCGATGCAGCCAAGATCGACGAGGCACTGGCCGCCGTGACGGCCGCGGTCGCGAACCGCTAGGGGCCCGGCATCGTGTCTTCGACCGACTATCCGCGCGGCACCAAACTCGGTGTGGACGTCGGTGCAGTGCGCGTGGGCGTGGCCAGCTGTGATCCGGACGGGATCCTGGCCACGCCGGTGCGCACCCTGAAGCGCGACGCCAAGAAGGACAGCGACATCAGGGTGCTGGTGCGCGAGGCCGCTGAACGGGGAGCTGTCCAGGTTTTCGTGGGACTTCCGCGGACTCTTTCCGGCGGCGAATCTGCGTCCACCGAGATGGCCCGCAGCTACGCCCGCAAGCTGGCCGCGGCGCTGGCCGCGGCCGGATCGCCGGCCAGCGTCAGCCTGATTGATGAACGCCTGACCACCGTGGCGGCGCACCGTGGATTGCGCGATGCTGGCATGGATACGCGTCAACATCGTAAAGTGGTTGATCAGGTAGCTGCGGTAGGTATCCTGCAGCAGGCCATTGACATGCAACGGGCCCAAGGACAGGACGTGGGGACACCTGTCGCACCGCCCGCCGGCCGAGATGTGCCGGACGCCAGCCATGAGGAGCCGACGATTTCGCACGGACATGATCGAAGCGGGGATCCGGGAACGTGAGTAAGCACCCCGACGACTGGACCAACCTGCCGTCCCGGCGAGCCGCGCGCGGACGCCAGGCCGCTGATCCGCGCTTTGACGACACCGTTCCCCCTTACTGGGACGACGACGCGGTACCCGAATGGGAAGAGCCGCCCGCGGACGAGGCCTGGCCCGATCCGGCCAGCCAGCCGGCCGCGCCCCCCAACGCTCCCGCAGCGGACGAACCGGCTACCGGCTGGGACGACCCGGAGCCGGCCACCGTGATCCAGCATCACGTGCCCGCCCGCGGTGAGCCCCGCCGTCGTCCGCAGCCGGAGCCACAGCCAGCGGCAGAACCCGACGCAGAATATTCTGCGGGTGCCGCCGGCTCCGCGGCTCCTGGGGCGGACAGCGCCCCTTACTCCGCAGAGCGCGACTGGCAAGCTGCCGACGCGGACCCGGGCTACGAGGATGACGGCCAGATTTACCACGACGGTCGGCTGGACTTTTTCGAGGACGAACCTGCCTCCGGCCGGAAGCGTCCGGTCCGCACCAAGAAGCGCGCCCGCCGGCGGCGCAACACCATCATGCTGGTGGTCTTCGCGGTCTTCGCCGCGGGCCTGGTTGGCGTGGTGCTGTTCCTGCAGAACCTGCTGGGCATGGGCGGCGGCCCCGAAGACTATCCGGGCCCCGGCGAGGGACAAGTCACCTTCACGGTGCAACAGGGCGCTGGCCCGCTGGTGATCGCCGAGTCCTTGGTGGAGCAGGACATCATCTCCAACAGCGAGACCTTCCTGGGCGAACTTGCCAGCCAAGCGGACGGCCGTGAGGTTCAGCCCGGTGACTACCAGATGCAATACAAGCTGCCGGCCGCGGACGCCGCAGCCATCCTGTTGGAGGACGTGGGGGAGAAGGTCTCCTACGCCGCCATCAACCGCACCTGGCGCGAAGAAGAGGTTTTCGCGGCACTGAGCGAAGGCACGCAGATCCCGGCCTCCGAGTTTGCTGAACTGGCCAAAAACCCGCAGCAGTTTGGGTTGCCCGAGGACGCGCGCAATCTGGAAGGCTATCTCTTCCCCGGCGAGTACCGCTGGCCGCTGGAGACCAGCGCCAAGGACATTCTCACCGAACTGGTGGGCAACACCGTGGACCGGCTGACCAAGGACGGGATTTCCGATCCGCAGGAACAGTTCCGGGTGCTGACCATCGCCAGCATCATCGAGGCCGAGGCCGGCGAAGCCGACTACGCCACGGTGGCCGGCGCCATCCAGAACCGGTTAAAGCCGGACAACACCGAAACGAACGGCCTGATCCAGTCGGACGCCACGGTGACCTACGGGCTGGGCCGGAAGGGCTACGACATCACGCCGGAGGAAAAGGCGGACAAGTCCAACCCCTACAACACCTACGCGCACACCGGGCTGCCCGCCGGACCGATCAACTCACCCGGCGGACCGGCCATCGACGCGGCCGCCAGCCCGGCCGACGTGCCCTACTACTACTGGGTGACGGTCAACCTGGACACCGGCGAGACGAAGTTCGCCGAGACGCTGGAACAGCACAACGCGTACACCAAGGAATACCAGCAGTGGTGCAGCACTCAGAAAGAGGGCCGGTGCAGTTGACCGCCGGTCCCGCCGACAGCGTGTCTGCCGACGGTGTGCATGTCGGCCGCGTGTCCGGCGGCACCTCTGCCGGCCACGCGGTCGGCGGCACGCTGCCGGCGGCACGCCGGTACCAGGCCGCGGTGCTCGGGCACCCGATCGGCCACTCCCGGTCGCCCGCGCTGCATCAAGCCGCCTACGAGCTGATCGGCTTCGACTGCAGCTACCGGGCCATCGACGTCACCGTGGACCAGTTGCCGCGGTTCGTCGAGACCCTGCGCAGCGAGCGGGGGTGGGCGGGCCTGTCGGTCACCATGCCGCTGAAGGCGGCGATGGTCGGCCAGATGGACCGCACCAGCCCGCTGGTGGATCTGCTGGGCGTGCTCAACACCGTGGTTCCCCAGTACGACGGCGAGGGTCGGGTGACGCTGTCCGGCCACAATACCGACGTCGCGGGAATCGTCGGGGCGCTGCGCCACGGCGGGGCCCAGGAGGGCCGGCCGGCGGTCATTCTCGGCGGCGGCGGCACCGCTGCCGCCGCTGCCGCGGCCCTGGCGGAGCTGAAACCGTCCAGCGTGACCCTGTGCTTGCGGGATCCGGCGAAGTCGCATAACGTGCAGGCCATCGCCCGGCACCTCGGACTCCCGCTCCAGGTGGCCGGCTGGGACCAGGCAGCAGCAGCAATCCAATTGGCCGGCACGGTGGTCTGCACCCTGCCGCCGCATTCTGCCGACCCGTTGGCTGCCCAGCTGGCGGCCCAGCCGGGAGCGGACCGCGGCGGGAGCGTGCTGCTCGATGTGGCGTACGATCCGTGGCCCAGCGAGCTGGCAGCGGTCTGGCAGCGACAAGGCGGCTCGGTGGTGCACGGTCTGGAAATGCTCATCTACCAAGCGGTGGAACAGGTGCGGCTGTTCGCCGGCGACCGCTTCAGCCACACCGCCGATGTCACAAATGTGATGTGTGACGCGGTGGGTGCACCGCGGCGCTAAACCGCCCCCGGATGCATGGCAGTATTGAATCCATGTTGCGTTGGTTAACCGCCGGTGAATCCCATGGTCCGGCCCTGGTAGGAATTATCGAAGGCGTCCCCGCCGGCGTCGAACTGACAGCAGCCGAGGTGCAGGATGCGCTGGCGCGGCGGCGTCTGGGCTATGGCCGCGGCGCCCGGATGAAATTCGAAAAGGATGAGGTCACCCTGGTGGGCGGCGTCCGCCACGGCCTGACCCAGGGCGGCCCGGTAGCCATCGAAGTAGCCAACACTGAATGGCCTAAGTGGGAAACCGTGATGTCCGCCGACCCGGTCGATCCTGCACAGCTGGAGGATCTGGCCCGCAACGCCCCGCTCACCCGGCCCCGGCCCGGGCACGCTGACTTCACCGGCATGCAGAAGTACGGCTTCCACGAAGCCCGTCCGGTGCTGGAACGAGCCAGCGCCCGCGAGACTGCCGCCCGGGTAGCGCTGGGCACGGTAGCCGGAAAGTTCCTCTCCGCGCTGGGCATCCGGCTGGTCAGCCATACCACCGCCGTCGGCCGGGTTTCGGTTCCCGAAGGCAGCCGGGTTCCGGTGCCGGACGACGTGCTGGCCCTGGACGAAGATCCGCTGCGCTGTTTCGACGCCGAAACATCGCTGGCCATGGTGCAGGAAGTGGACCAGGCGCACAAGGAAGGCGAAACCCTGGGCGGCGTCGTCGAGGTGCTGGCCTACGGGCTGCCGCCGGGACTGGGCAGCTACGTGCACTGGGACCGTCGGCTGGACGCCCGGCTGGCCGCCGCGCTGATGGGCATCCAAGCGATCAAGGGCGTGGAGGTGGGGGACGGCTTCCTCACCGCCGCCCGCCGTGGATCCGCCGCCCACGACGAAATCGTCCGCGACGAGCACGGCACCATCGTGCGTGCCACCAACCGCGCCGGCGGCATCGAAGGCGGCATGAGCATCGGCGAGACGCTGCGTGTCCGTGCGGCCATGAAGCCCATCGCCACGGTGCCCCGCGCCCTGGCCACCATCGACGTCAGCACCGGCGAGCCGGCCAAGGCCCACCACCAGCGTTCCGATGTCTGCGCGGTGCCGGCGTCCGGCGTCGTTGCCGAGGCCATGGTGGCCCTGGTGCTGGCCGAGGCAGTCATCGAGAAGTTCGGCGGCGACTCCGTGGCCGAGACGGCACGCAACCTGCGGTCCTATCTGGCGGCCATCCCGGAGTCGCTGGATTCGATCGGCCAGTAGTGGCGGCCGGGGAACCGATGCGGCTGCGGCGCCACCTGGTGCTGATTGGGCCGATGGCGTCGGGCAAATCGACGCTGGGCAGCCAGTTTGCCAGCCGGCACGGACTCGCGTTCGCCGACAGCGACAAGCGGCTGGTTGAACGGCACGGGCCGATTCCCGCGATCTTCACGTCGCTGGGCGAGCATGCCTTCCGCGAACTTGAGGCCCGCGAAGTGGCTACGCTGCTCGCCGAAGGCAAGCCGCCCGCCGTGGTCTCGCTGGGCGGCGGCGCCATCCTGGACACCGGCACGCAGCAGTTGCTGGCCAACTGCACCGTGGTGTTCCTGGACATTGACGTGGACACGGTGCGTCCGCGCATCATCAAGGACACCGGGCGGCCGCTGCTCGCCGGTGACCCCGTGGGCCGCTGGACCGAGACGCTCCGGCAGCGGCGGCCGGTCTACGAGCGCCTGGCCGACCTGGTGCTGGACACCCGCGGCAAAAGCCAGCAGCAACTGCTGGCCGAACTGAAGAATCTGCTTGAGGAAAGGCACGAACCGTGAGCAACACCCCCGAGGCAACCGTCATCCCCGTCACCGGGACCACCCCCCAGGAGGCGTACGACGTCGTTGTTGGCCATGCGCTGCTGGGCCGGCTGCCGCAGGTGCTGGGGGAGCGGGTCCGCAAGGTGCTGGTGATCCATCCGCGGGCGCTGCGTGCCACCGGCGACGCCGTGCGTGAGGACCTGGCCTCGAACGGAATGGAGGCGCTGACCGCCGAGATCCCCGACGCGGAGGAAGGCAAGCACATCCAGGTGGCCTCGTTCTGCTGGGAAGTGCTGGGCAAGAACGACTTCACCCGTTCGGACGCCATTGTGGCGGTGGGCGGCGGAGCGGTCACCGACGTGGCCGGCTTCGTGGCCGCGACCTGGCTGCGCGGCGTCAAGGTGGTGCACATCCCCACCAGTCTGCTTGGCATGGTCGATGCCGCAGTCGGCGGCAAGACCGGCATCAACACCGCCGAGGGAAAGAACCTGGTGGGCGCCTTCCACCCGCCGGCCGCCGTGCTGGCCGACCTGGACGCGCTGCAGACGCTGCCGCCGAACGAACTGATCACCGGAATGGCCGAGGCGGTCAAGTGCGGCTTCATCGCCGATCCGGTCATCCTGGACCTGATCGAGGCCGACCCCACGGCGGCCAGCACCGCCGGCACTGCCCAGCTGCGGGAGATCATCGAGCGCTCCATCCGGGTCAAGGCCGAGGTGGTGTCCGCCGACCTGCGCGAGTCCGGACGCCGTGAGTTCCTCAACTACGGGCACACGCTCGGCCACGCGATTGAACTGGCCGAGCGCTACCAGATGCGGCACGGCGCCGCCGTGTCGATCGGCCTTGCCTTCGCCGCCGAGCTCTCCCGGATGGTCGGCCGGCTGGACGACGCCACCGCCGACCGGCACCAGGCGATCCTGACCTCCCTCGGGCTTCCAGTGACCTACCGCCGCGACCGCTGGGCCGCGCTGCTGGACGGCATGAAGCGGGACAAGAAGGCCCGCGGCGACCTGCTCCGGTTCGTGGTGCTGGACGGTCTGGCCAAGCCCGGCATCCTCGACGTGCCGGACACCTCGCTGCTGTTCGCCGCCTACCAGGAAATCGCCGCGTAGCAGGCGGCCCACGGGAGTGCGGGCCGGGCGCCCGTCGACTTTCCCCGAAAGTCCCGGGCGCCCGTCGTCGTCCTTCCCCGAAAGTCCCGGGCGCCCGTCGTCGTCCTTCCCCGAAAGTCCCGGGCGCCCGTCGTCGTCCTTCCCCATGCCTCGGGTCCGTTCCCTCGGTCGTGGCGGCCGCCAGGGCTGGGTGTATCTGCGAGGGCAGGGTCCATAAACCATCCCCTCGCAGATAAACCCCGTCCTGGACAGGGATACCCTGCCCTGAAGAACCTGCCCCGCCACCGGCACTCGCACCCTGAACACGCCGGCTCCACCAGACGGCTTGAACCCACCGGTCCCGGCCGGATAGATCCCGGGAACCCCGGCCGCTTCGGGCAGGCAGGCCGCCAGCAGGTAGAATGTCTGCTGGACTTCGCTCCGGGCCGGGCGGACCTTCCGCCGGCGGCCCGCCATCATCGACGAAAGTGAAACTGTGGCCACAACCAACGACATCAAGAACGGTACCGTGCTGAAACTGGACGGCCAGCTGTGGAACGTCATTGAGTTCCAGCACGTGAAGCCGGGCAAGGGCGGCGCGTTCGTGCGCACCAAGATCAAGAATGTCGTCAGCGGCAAGATCCAGGACAAGACGTTCAACGCCGGCCTGAAGATCGAAACTGCCACGGTGGACCGCCGCGATTACACCTACCTGTACAAAGACGGCGACGACTTCGTCTTCATGGACGTGCAGGACTACGACCAGGTCACCGTGCCCGGTCCGGTAGTCGGCGATGACGAGAGCTTCCTGCTGGAAAACATCAAGGTCAACATCGCCATGCACGACGGCACGCCGCTCTACATCGAGCTGCCGGCCTCCGTGGTCATGGAGATCACCTACACCGAGCCCGGCCTGCAGGGCGACCGCTCCACCGGCGGCACCAAGCCCGCCACCGTGGAGACCGGCTACCAGATCCAGGTTCCGCTGTTCCTGGAGACCGGCACCAAGGTCAAGGTCGACACCCGCAGCGGCGACTACCTGGGACGAGTCAACGACTAGTGAGTGCCCCTACTTCAGCCCGCGGCAAGGCCCGCCGCCGGGCCGTCGACGTCCTTTTTGAAGCCGAGCAGCGCGGCGTGAGTGCTGCCGAGGCGCTGGCCGGTCGGGACAAGACCAATCAGGTGATCAACCCCTACACAGCGCAGATCGTGGAGGGCGTCGCCGCCCTGCAGCCCACCATCGACGAGTTCCTCGCCACCTACGCGCAGGGCTGGACGCTGGACCGGATGCCCGCGGTGGACCGGATCATCCTGCGCGTCGGCTCGTGGGAACTGCTTTACAACGACGACGTGCCCGACGGCGTCGCGGTGAGCGAAGCCGTGGAGCTGGCCAAGACTCTGTCAACGGACGAGTCGCCATCCTTCGTCAACGGCCTGTTGGGCCGGTTGCAGCAGCTCAAGCCCACGCTGCTGGCTTAAGCCGCCTGTTCAGCCACCATCCCCACGGACGACGGCGGGCGCCCACCTTTAGCGGGCACCCGTCGTCGCCACGTCCCGGCCAGGCATGGTCACGTGCCGGGCATCCGCCGTCGCTGCGTCCCGGCCGGCCGCCGGCCTGTGCGGCGGGCATCCTCTGTCGACGCGTCCGGTCCGGCCAGCGCATCTGCGTTGGACAGCCGCCACCGGCGGCCCGGCGTTCGGTGAGCTTGCGCACATCGGCACCAGATCGCCGTCGTGCGGCCGTCACGAAGCAATCGGGCGGGGCTGGCCGTGGTAATTTTGAGGGCGCAAGCAACCTTTAAATTCCGTCCAGTGAGGCGGGGAAGGAGGCGGCAAAAGATGAGCACCGACTCGCCGGCGCGACAGCCGGCATCGTCGCGAGTTGTACTTGCCGAAGCGGACATCAACCGCGCATTGACCCGTATCGCCCACGAAATCCTCGAGGCGAACAAGGGGTCCCAAGACCTGGTCCTGCTGGGCATTCCACGCCGCGGGTATCCGCTGGCCCGGCGGCTGGCAGCCAAAATCGCCGCCGCCGATCCCTCCGTCGCTGCCGAAGACATCATCGGACAGCTGGACGTGACCATGTTCCGCGACGACCTCCGCCGCCACCCCACGCGCACCCCGCTGCCCACCCAGCTGCCGGCAGCCGGCATCGACGACAAGGTGGTGGTGCTGGTGGACGACGTGCTCTACTCCGGCCGCACCATCCGCGCAGCCCTGGACGCCCTGGTTGACCTGGGCCGGCCCCGGATTGTCCGGCTGGCCGTCCTGGTGGACCGCGGGCACCGCGAGCTCCCGATCCGGGCCGACCACGTCGGCAAGAACCTGCCCACCTCCTCGGTGGAAAAGGTCCGGGTCCGGCTGGCCGAAATTGATACGAACAACGGCAGCCCGGCCTCCGACGAGGTAGTGATCGAGGACTTCAGCGCATGAAACACCTGTTGTCCACCGCGGACCTGGCCAAATCCGACGCGGTGCAGATCCTGGATACGGCCGAGGAAATGTCCGCCGTGTCCCTGCGCGAGGTCAAGAAACTCCCCGTGCTGCGCGGCCGCACCGTGGTCAACCTCTTCTTCGAGGACTCCACCCGCACCCGCATCTCCTTCGAGGCCGCGGCTAAGCGGCTCTCGGCCGACGTGATCAACTTCGCCGCCAAGGGGTCCTCCGTGTCCAAGGGCGAATCGCTCAAGGACACCGCGCAGACCCTGGAAGCGATGGGCGCCGACGCCGTCGTGATCCGGCACTGGGCCTCCGGGGCACCGGCACGGCTGGCCGGTTCCGGCTGGATCGACGCCACCGTGGTCAACGCCGGCGACGGCACCCACGAGCACCCCACCCAGGCGCTGCTGGATGCGTTCACGCTGCGGCGCACCTGGGCCAAGCTCAACGGCACCGCCTCCACCGGCACGGACCTATCCGGCATGAAGGTGGCCATCGTCGGGGACATCCTGCACTCCAGGGTGGCCCGCTCCAACCTGTGGCTGCTGCGCACGCTGGGCGCCGAGGTCACCATGGTGGCGCCGCCCACGCTGCTGCCGGTGGGCAGCCGCGAGTGGCCGTGCACCATCAGCTACGACCTGGACGCCACGCTGGCCGCCGGGACGGACGCGGTGATGATGCTGCGCGTCCAGGGCGAGCGGATGAACGCCGCCTACTTCCCGTCCACGCAGGAGTACTCCAGCCGCTGGGGCTTCAACGACCTCCGGCTGGCGGCGCTGGACGCCTCCGGCCGCGAC
This sequence comes from Arthrobacter sp. NPDC089319, assembly GCF_040684925.1. Taxonomy (NCBI): domain Bacteria; kingdom Bacillati; phylum Actinomycetota; class Actinomycetes; order Micrococcales; family Micrococcaceae; genus Arthrobacter; species Arthrobacter sp. NPDC089319. Next base: position 143,202 of record NZ_JBFBGZ010000004.1, read on the forward strand.
GGCACCATCATCATGCACCCCGGCCCGATGAACCGCGGGCTGGAAATTTCCTCCGCCGCAGCCGACTCGCCGCGGTCCACCGTGCTGGACCAGGTCCGCAACGGTGTGGCCGTCCGGATGGCCGCCCTCTACCTTCTGCTGTCCGGCGGCACCGTGTCCGCCGCTCCCGCACCCACTGCCGCCCAGGAGGCCAAGTGACCGAGTCCAGTTCCGGGTCCAACACCGTGTCCAACGGAGGGACCAGCTACCTGATCCGCGGGGCCTCGCTCACCGGCGGGGACCGGGCCGACCTGCTGGTCCGCGACGGAAGGATCGCCGAGGTCGGCAGCGCGCTCAGTGCGGCAGGCGCCGTCGTGATTGACGCCGACGGTCTGATTGCGCTGCCCGGCATGGTGGACCTGCACACGCACCTGCGCGAGCCTGGGCGCGAGGACGCGGAGACGGTGGAGACCGGCACCCGCGCCGCGGCCCTGGGCGGCTTCACCGCGGTGCACGCGATGGCTAACTCGTCGCCGGTGGCCGACACCGCCGGCGTGGTCGAGCAGGTCTACACGCTGGGCCGCAGCGCCGGCTGGGCCGACGTCCGCCCGGTGGGCGCTGTGACTGTGGGGCTGGCCGGTGAGCGGCTGGCCGAGCTCGGCGCGATGGCCGATTCCCGCGCCCGGGTCCGGGTGTTCTCCGACGACGGGATCTGCGTCTCGGATCCGGTGCTGATGCGCCGTGCGCTGGAATACGTCAAAGCGTTCGACGGCGTGATCGCCCAGCATGCGCAGGAGCCGCGGCTGACCGACGGGGCGCAGATGAACGAGGGCACCGTTTCGGCGGTGCTGGGGATGACCGGCTGGCCAGCCGTGGCCGAGGAGAGCATCATCGCCCGCGACGTGCTGCTGGCCCAGCACGTGGACTCGCGGCTGCACGTCTGCCATGTCTCGACGGCAGGATCGGTGGAGATCATCCGCTGGGCCAAGGCCCGCGGCATCAAGGTCACCGCCGAGGTCACACCGCACCACCTGTGGCTGACCGACGAACTGGTGCGCAGCTACGACCCGGTTTACAAGGTCAACCCGCCGCTGCGCACCGACGAGGACGTGCAGGCGCTGCGCGCCGGCCTGGCCGACGGCACCATCGACGTGCTCGGCACCGACCACGCCCCGCACCCCTCCGAGGCGAAGGAATGCGAGTGGGCGCAGGCCGCGATGGGCATGACCGGCTTGGAGACCGCGCTGTCCGTGGTGCAGCACACCATGATCGAATCCGGGCTGATCGGCTGGGCGGACTTCGCCCGGATCACCTCCGCCATGCCGGCGCGGATCGGCCGGTTGGCCGGCCAAGGCCAGCCGCTGGCCACCGGATCGGCCGCCAACATCACGCTGGTCGACCCCGCCGCCCGCTGGACGGTGGACCCGTCGGCCATGGCCACCAAGGGCCGGAACTCGCCGTTCGCCGGCCGGCAGCTGCCCGGCCGCGTGGAGGCCACCTTCCTCAACGGACACCCCACCGTGCTGGACGGCGCCCTGAACAAGCCCGCACGGCCGGCAGCGGAGGGCTGAGATGAACCAACTCCAAGCAGGCCTGGTGATGCTCGCCGTCGCCGTCGTGCTCCTGGTGCTGGTGGCGGTGGGCTGGCGGAACCGGCTCAAGCGCCAGCAGGACATCGCGCCGCTGCCGCAGATTCCGGCGGACACCGCCAACCCCACCGGCTACTACGAAGGCATGTATGTGGTCACAACGACGGCGGGGGACTGGCTCGACCGCGTGGCCGTGCACGGCCTGGGCGTCCGGACGAAGGCCGCGCTGCGGACTTATCCGCACGGCGTGCTGATCGAACGCCCCGGTTCCACTGACGTCTACATTCCGGCCGCAGCCATCTCCGGTGTGCGCACCGAGAGCGGCATGGTGGGCAAGTTCGTGGAATCCGAAGGGCTCGCCGTGATCACGTGGAAACTGGGGGAGCGCGACGTCGACACCGCCTTCCGCACCCGGCAGGCCGCCGATAAACAACCGCTGCTGGCGCAGCTGCAGACATACCTACCCGCCGTACAGGAAGACTAGGAAACATCGTGAGCGCAGAATCAACCTCCGCAACCGCACCGGCGCTGCTGGTGCTCGAAGACGGCCGGACCTTCCGCGGCCGCAGCTACGGTGCCCAGGGAACCGCACTGGGCGAGGCGGTCTTTGCCACCGGGATGACCGGTTACCAGGAGACCATCACCGATCCGTCGTACGCCCGCCAGCTGGTGGTCCAGACAGCACCGCACATCGGCAACACCGGGGTCAACGACGAGGACGCCGAATCCCGCAAAATCTGGGTGGCCGGCTACGTGGTCCGCGATCCAGCGCGACGTCCGTCCAACTGGCGCTCCGAGCGCAGCCTGGACGACGAACTGGTCAACCAGGGCATCGTGGGCATCCAGGGCGTGGACACCCGGGCGCTGACCCGCCACCTGCGTGAGCGCGGCGCGATGAAGGCCGGCATCTTCTCCGGCGAGGCAGCCGACCGCTCCGCCACGGTGCTGGTGGCCGAGGTCCTCGCGCAGCCGTCGATGGAAGGCTCCCGGCTGGCCGAAGAGGTCAGCGTCACCGAAGCCTACGTCGTCGAACCGGCAGACCATGGCTGGGAGGGCGAGCCTCGGTTCACCGTCGCCGCCCTCGACTTGGGCATCAAGGCGATGACTCCGGTCCGGTTCGCCGAGCGCGGCATCCGGGTGCACGTGCTGCCGGCCACCGCAACCTTCGAGGACGTCCAGGCTGTCTCGCCCGATGGCATGTTCATGTCCAACGGGCCGGGCGACCCCGCCACCGCCGACCGCCAGGTGCTGCTGCTGCGCAAGGTGCTCGATGCCGGACTGCCGTTCTTCGGCATCTGCTTTGGCAACCAGATCCTGGGCCGCGCGCTGGGCTTCGGCACCTACAAACTGCGCTACGGCCACCGCGGTATCAACGTGCCGGTGATGGACCGGCGCACCGGCAAGGTCGAAATCACCTCGCAGAACCACGGCTTCGCCGTCGACGCCCCGCTGGACGGCCCGACGCTGGCACCGGAGGAGCGCTTCGGCCGGGTGGAGGTCAGCCACGTCTGCCTGAACGACGACGTCGTCGAGGGCCTCGCCTGCCTCGACATCCCCGCCTTTTCCGTCCAGTTCCACCCCGAAGCGGCCGCCGGCCCGCACGATGCGGCCACGCTGTTCGACCGTTTCTCCGACCTGATGGATTCCCGCCGCTCCCAGACCGGGACCGCCGCTGAGAGCCCCGCTGACAGCGCCGCCGAGACGGCTGCTGAGCCGGCTTCCCCGACGACTTCCGAGACCACGAAGGAAAGCAAGTAATGCCCAAGAGAGAAGATCTTAAATCCGTCCTGGTCATCGGTTCCGGTCCGATCGTGATCGGCCAGGCGGCCGAATTCGACTATTCCGGCACCCAGGCGCTGCGCGTGCTGAAGGAGGAAGGCCTGCGGGTCATCCTGGTCAACTCCAACCCGGCGACCATCATGACGGACCCGGAGTTCGCCGATGCCACGTACGTGGAGCCGATCACGCCCGAGGTGGTCGAAAAGATCATCGCCAAGGAGCGCCCGGACGCCGTGCTGCCCACGCTGGGCGGCCAGACCGCCTTGAACACGGCGATCGCGCTGGACAAGAACGGCGTGCTGGAGAAGTACAACGTGGAGCTGATCGGCGCGAACATCGCCGCCATCGAGCTCGGTGAAGACCGCGAGAAGTTCAAGGGCGTCGTCGAACGCTGCGGCGCCGAATCCGCCAAGTCGGTGATCGTGCACTCGATGGACGAGGCCTTCGCCGCCGCCGACGAACTGGGCTACCCGATGGTGGTGCGCCCGTCCTTCACCATGGGCGGCCTGGGTTCGGGCATGGCGTACAACCCGGACGACCTGCGCCGGATCGCCGGAGCCGGCATCCAGTACAGCCCCACCAGCGAGGTGCTGCTCGAAGAGAGCATCCTGGGCTGGAAGGAATACGAGCTTGAGATGATGCGCGACAAGAACGACAACGTCGTAGTCGTGTGCTCGATCGAGAACTTCGATCCGGTGGGCGTGCACACCGGCGACTCCATCACGGTGGCGCCCGCCATGACGCTGACCGACCGCGAGTTCCAGAAGCTGCGGGACATCTCCATCGCGGTCATCCGTGAGGTGGGCGTCGACACCGGCGGCTGCAACATCCAGTTCGCCATCGAACCGGACACCGGCCGCGTTGTGGTGATCGAAATGAACCCGCGCGTCTCCCGCTCCTCGGCGCTGGCGTCCAAGGCCACCGGCTTCGCCATCGCGAAGATCGCCACCAAGCTGTCGCTGGGTTACACGCTGGACGAGATCCCCAACGACATCACGCAGCAGACCCCTGCCGCCTTCGAACCGACCCTGGACTACGTCGTCGTCAAGGTGCCGCGTTTTGCGTTCGAGAAGTTCCCGGCCGCCGACCCGACGCTGACCACCACCATGAAGTCCGTGGGCGAGGCGATGGCCATCGGCCGCAACTTCACCGAAGCGCTGCAGAAGGCGCTGCGGTCGCTGGAGCAGAAGGGCGCCCAGCTGGAGTTCGCCCCGGTCAACGACTACGACGTGCCCGAGCTGCTGGCCAAGGCCAAGTTCGGCTCCACCGAGCGGCTCTCGCTGGTGCAGCGGGCGCTGCTGGGCGGCGCCACCGTCGAGCAGGTCTTCGAGGCCACCGCGATCGACCCGTGGTTCCTGGACCAGCTGCAGCTGATCAATGAAGTGGCCACCGAGATCCGCAAGGCCCCGGCGCTGACCGAGGACATCCTGCGGCTGGCCAAGCGGCACGGCTTCTCCGACCAGCAGATCGGCAAGCTGTCCAACACCTCCGAGGCAGTGGTCCGCGGCGTCCGGCACGCGCTGGGCATTCGCCCGGTGTTCAAGACTGTTGACACCTGCGCCGCGGAGTTCGCCGCCTACACCCCGTACCACTACTCGTCCTACGACGAGGAGGATGAGGTTGAGCTGCACGCCAAGCCGTCCGTGATCATCCTCGGTTCCGGTCCCAACCGGATCGGCCAGGGCATCGAGTTCGACTACTCCTGCGTCCACGCCACCATGGCGCTGCGCAAGGCCGGGCACGAGACGGTGATGATCAACTGCAACCCGGAGACCGTCTCCACCGACTACGACATCTCCAACCGCCTGTACTTCGAGCCGCTCACGCTCGAGGATGTGCTGGAGGTCATCGCGGCCGAAGAGCGCACCGGCGGCGTGCTGGGCGTCTTCGTGCAACTGGGTGGCCAGACGCCGTTGAAGCTGGCGCAGGCCCTGGCCGACGCCGGCATCCCGATCCTCGGCACCTCGCCGGAAGCGATCGACCTGGCCGAGCACCGCGGTGCGTTCCAGCGCGTGCTGGATTCGGCCGGCCTGATCGCCCCGAAGAACGGCACCGCCGTCTCCTTCGACGAGGCCAAGAAGATTGCCGACGAGATCGGCTACCCGGTGCTGGTCCGTCCGTCCTACGTGCTCGGCGGCCGCGGGATGGAGATTGTTTACGACGAGGCCAACCTCTCCCGTTACATTGCCAACGCCACCGAGATCACGCCGGACCACCCGGTGCTGGTGGACCGCTTCCTGGAAGACGCCATCGAGATCGACGTCGATGCGCTCTATGACGGCAAGGACCTCTACGTGGGCGGCATCATGGAGCACATCGAGGAGGCCGGCATCCACTCCGGCGACTCCGCCTGCGTACTGCCGCCGATCACGCTGGGCGCCGAGGTGCTGGAGCGCGTGCGCAACGCCACCGCGGCCATCGCCGACGGCGTGGGAGTGCGCGGCCTGATCAACATCCAGTTCGCGCTGGCCGCCGACGTGCTCTACGTGATCGAAGCGAACCCGCGCGCGTCCCGCACCGTCCCGTTCGTTTCCAAGGCCACCGGCGTGCAGTTGGCCAAGGCGGCGGCGCTGATCGGCACGGGCGTGGACATCGACATGCTGCGTAGCGTCTACAAGCTGCTGCCGGAAACCGGCGACGGGTCCCGGCTGCCGCTGGAGGCGCCGGTGGCGGTCAAGGAAGCAGTGCTTCCGTTCAGCAGGTTCCGCACGCCCGAAGGCACCGTGGTTGACTCGCTGCTCGGCCCGGAAATGCGCTCCACCGGCGAGGTCATGGGCATTGACAAGTACTTCGACACCGCCTTCGCGAAGAGCCAGGCCGCGGCCGGCAGCGCACTGCCGACGTCGGGCAAGGTCTTTGTTTCGGTGGCCAACCGGGACAAGCGCTCCATCATCATGCCGGTGAAGCTGCTGGTTGATCTGGGCTTCGAAATCCTCTCCACCGGCGGCACCGCCGACGTGCTGCGCCGCAACGGCATCCAGTCCACCACGGTGCGGAAGATCGCCGAGGGAAGGTCCGACGACGGCGAGGGCACCATCGTCGACCTGATCACCGAAGGCCAGGTTGGACTTGTGCTCAACACCCCCTCCGGCGGCCAAGCCCGCGGCGACGGATACGAGATCCGCGCCGCAGCCACCTCGGTGGGCACGCCGATCATCACCACGGTGTCGGAATTTGGTGCGGCCATCCAGGCCATCGAGGCGATGCGGCAGTACGAGTGGGACGTGACCAGCCTGCAGGAGCATGCCGAAAAGCTGAAGGCCGCCATCCATGCCTGAGCCTGATGCCCGGCCGCTGCCCAGCTTTGGGCAGCGGCTGCGGGCGGCGATGGCGGCCCGCGGGCCGCTGTGCGTGGGGATCGACCCGCACCCGTCGCTGCTCTCCGCCTGGGGCCTGAACGACGACGCCGGGGGGCTGGAACGCTTCTCCCTCACCGTGCTGGACGCGGTGGGGGAGCAGGCCGCCGCCCTGAAGCCGCAGGTGGCACTGTACGAGCGGCACGGCTCTGCCGGGTTCGCCGTGCTGGAGAAACTGCTGGCCGCCTCCGCCGAGGCGGGGGCGCTGACCATCGCGGACGCCAAGCGCGGCGACATCGGCTCCACTATGGCGGCGTACGCCGACGCCTGGCTGCGCGACGGTTCCCCGCTGGCGGCCGACGCCGTGACCCTGAGCCCGTACTTGGGTTACGGATCGCTGCGGCCTGCGCTGGACCTGGCCGCGGCGACCGGGCGCGGCGTGTTCGTGCTGGCGCTGACCTCCAACCCGGAAGGCGCCAGCGTGCAGCACGTGGGCGGCGCCGAGTCGGTGGCGCGCCGCGTTGCGGAAGCGGCCGCGGCCGACAACGCCGCGGCCGGGCGCGACGGCGAACTGGGCTCGGTGGGCCTGGTGGTCGGCGCGACGGTCCGGGCCGACGTCATGGAACGGCTGGGGCTGGACCTGACCGCCGTCAACGGACCGATGCTGGCGCCGGGACTGGGCGCCCAGGGAGCCACCGGCGCCGACATCGCGGCAGCCTTCGGCCCCGCCGTCGGGAATGTGCTGGCCACCTCCAGCCGGGACATCCTCAAAGCCGGTCCGAACACCGCCGCCCTGCGCGAGGCGACCGAACGCACCCTGACTGGCCTGCCAGCCTTCTCCGGCTGAGCGGTCCGCCGTGGCGGCGGCCTTGAACCGGCCGCTGACTCTTCGGCCCGAGCAGCGCCGCAACCGGCTCCGGGCTCCGGCCAGCCTCCGGTCCGAGCAGCGCCGCAACCGGCTCCGGGCTCCGGCCAGCCTCCGGTCCGAGCAGCGCCCTGGGCACCGTTCCAGCACCGGCGCCGGAACGGTGTGGTTCTGGTAAGTTCAGTTCATGCCCAAAAGTGCCCGCCGGGCCGGCTTGTCCGACGGGCCGGATTGTCTGGAGGAGCTGTGGGTCTTCGACCGTTGACGGAGAGCGAACGCACTGCCGCCCGCCTGAAGGCCACGGCAGCCCGGGCTGACCGCGCGGAAATCAAGGCCAAGGTGAAGTCCGGTGCCATGACCATCGCGGAGGTGATCGAGGCCGCCGGGTCGATGGAATCGATCGGCCGCCTGCGGGTCGCCGAGCTGCTCGAATCGTTGCCGGGCATCGGAGAAGTCCGCGCCGCCGCCATTATGGATACGGTCGGCATCGCCCGCAGCCGCCGGCTTCGCGGCCTCGGCATCCACCAGCGCCGTGCACTGATTGACCACTTGGAGTCCCAGTAACAGATGGAAGATATGTCCGACAAACCCCGCCTTACCGTTCTCGCCGGCCCCACCGCCGTCGGCAAGGGCACCGTTTCCACCTATATCCGTGACAACTACCCCGAAGTCTGGCTCTCCGTCTCCGCCACCACCCGTGAACCGCGCCCCGGTGAACAGGACGGTGTCCACTATTTCTTTGTCGGCGCCGAAGAGTTCGACCGGCTGGTGGCCACCGGCGACATGCTGGAGTGGGCCGTGGTCCATGGGCGGAACCGCTACGGCACGCTGCGCCGCACGGTGGAGGACGCCATGGCAGACGGGAAGTCCGTGCTGTTGGAGATTGATCTGCAGGGTGCACGGCAAGTCAAGGAGTCCATGCCGGAGGCCACCTTCGTGTTCCTGGCCCCGCCCAGCTGGGACGAAATGGTCCGCCGGCTAGTGGGCCGCGGCACCGAAACAGCCGAGGAACAGCAGCAACGGCTGGAAACCGCTAAACTAGAACTTGCTGCCGAGCCCGAGTTCGATTTCACCGTCGTTAACGACGATGTCCAGCGGGCGGCAGACGAGCTCGTTTCACTGATGGGACTTCTTCCGCACCCGCGCTGAGCAGGTCTTGGAAGAATTGTCCCGGAACAAAATTGGAGATTTTGTGTCGACCAACCTCGAAGGCATCATCAACCCGCCGATCGACTCCCTGCTGGAAGCAGCGGATTCGAAGTATGCGCTGGTGATTTACGGTGCCAAGCGTGCCCGCCAGATCAACGCCTACTACTCGCAGCTGCACGAAGGCCTGTTCGAGTACGTTGGCCCGCTGGTGGATACCAAGCTGAACGAGAAGCCGCTGTCCATCGCGCTGCGCGAAATCAACGAGGGCCTGCTGGTCAGCAAGCCCGTGGAAACGGTCGCAGAGTAACCTTCTACAGCGTCTAACACCGGGGCAGGCATGCGGATCATTCTGGGCGTAGGCGGCGGCATCGCCGCCTACAAATCGGCATCCCTGCTTCGGCTGTTTAAGGAAGCCGGCCACCAGGTCACCGTGATTCCCACCGACGCCGCCGAGAAGTTCGTTGGCCGCGCCACCTGGGAGGCTCTCTCCGGCAACCCGGTCAGCAACAGCGTCTTCGACGACGTGGATTCGGTGAATCACGTGCGGCTCGGTCAGGAGGCCGACCTGGTGGTGGTTTGCCCCGCCACCGCGGACCTTCTGGCCCGTGCCGCCGCCGGCCTGGCCGGAGACCTGCTGACCAACACGCTGCTGGTGGCCACCGCGCCGGTGGTCTTCGTGCCGGCCATGCACACCGAAATGTGGCAGCATCCGGCCACCGTGGCGAATGTGGCCACACTGCGCGGCCGCGGCAGCACTGTGATGGACCCGGCCGTCGGGCGCCTGACCGGCAAGGACACCGGCCCCGGCCGGCTGCCCGAACCGGCGGACATCTACGATTTCATCACCGGTGGCCTCGCCGACGGAAGCCTGCAACAGCGTCCGACGGCGGTGCCTGAGCCGGCGGCGCCAGGCGCCTCCCTGCCGGGAGCCGTTGCTTCGGAACCGGGCCCGCTGGCCGGCAAACGGGTGCTGATCACCGCCGGTGGTACCCGCGAGCCGCTGGACCCCGTGCGTTTCCTCGGCAACCGGTCCTCCGGCAAACAGGGCGTCGCGCTGGCCCGTGCCGCAGCGGCCGCCGGTGCCGAGGTGGAACTGATCGTCGCGCACATCGACGTTGCCATCCCCGACGGGATCAAGTCCAGCTCAGTGGAAACGGCCCTTGACCTGCGCGAGGCGACGCTCGAAGCAGCGGCGCGCGCCGACGTCGTGATCATGGCCGCGGCAGTGGCTGATTTTCGGCCGGCCGAAGTGACCGAGAGCAAGATCAAGAAGCGTGACGACACCGCGGATCCGATCATCACGCTGGTGCGCAACCCGGACATCCTGGTGGAGGTCGTGCAGCAGCGCGGCACCGACGGCACGCCGCTGGTTGTCGGCTTCGCCGCGGAGACCGGCGACGACCGCGGGAACGTGCTGGACTACGCGCGCAGCAAGCTCGAACGCAAGGGCTGCGACCTGCTGGTCCTCAACCGCGTGGGCCGCGACCTGGTGTTTGGCCAGGACGATACCGAGATCACCGTGCTGGCCCGGAGCGGAGCCGAACCGCAGTCGCACCGCGGCAGCAAGGACAGCGCCGCCGCCACGGTGATTCAGCGCATCGTCGCCGAACTCGCCGGCTGAACGTCTGCCGGTGCCGGCTCCGGCCTCCGTGCCCCATATGTCCCCCTGTTTCGCTTCATGACCGGCGCCTCGGCGTAGTGTTGCCGGTTCCGTGCCGGTCCCCGCCAGCAAGTAAGGTATGTCTGTGACTTCTTCTGACAGCAATCTGCGGCTCTTCACGTCCGAATCCGTGACTGAAGGCCATCCGGATAAGATCTGCGACCAGATTTCCGACGCCATCCTCGACGCCCTGCTGCGCGTGGATCCCGAATCCAGGGTGGCCGTGGAAACGCTGACCACGACCGGCCTGGTGCATGTGGCCGGCGAGGTCACCACCCAGGGCTACGTGGAAATTCCGCAGATTGTCAGGGAGACCATCCTTGAGATCGGTTACAACTCCTCGGACAAGGGCTTCGACGGGGCGCGCTGCGGCGTCTCCGTCTCCATCGGCCAGCAGTCGCCGGAGATCGCCTCGGGTGTCTTCAACTCTTACGAGGTCCGCGAGGGCACCGGACATGACGAGCGGGACGCTCAGGGCGCCGGCGACCAGGGCATCATGTTCGGCTATGCCAGCGACGAGACCGAAGTGCTGATGCCCGCCCCGATCTGGCTGGCGCACCGGCTGTCCGAGCGGTTGACCGAGGTGCGTAAGGACGGGACCCTGCCGTACCTGCGCCCGGACGGCAAGACTCAGGTGACTGTCGGCTACGACGGCGACAAGCCCATCTCCGTGAACTCCGTGGTCATCTCCAGCCAGCACGAGGCAGGCGTGGACCTTGGCCACCTGCGTGCCGATCTGGCCTCGCACGTGATCGAGCCCGTGCTCGCGGCCAGTTCGCTGGACTCCACAGACGTTCGCTACATCTTGAACCCCGGCGGCGACTTTGTGATCGGCGGACCGGTGGGCGACGCCGGACTGACCGGACGCAAGATCATTGTGGACACCTACGGCGGCATGGCCCGCCACGGCGGCGGCGCGTTCTCGGGCAAGGATCCGTCGAAGGTTGACCGCTCGGCGGCCTACGCCATGCGCTGGGTAGCCAAGAACGTGGTGGCTGCCGGCCTGGCGCGCCGGGCAGAGATCCAGATCGCCTATGCCATTGGCATGGCCCGCCCGGTGGGCATCTACGTGGAGACCTTCGGCACCGAGACGGTGGATCCGGCGCGGATTGGCCAGGCCATCAACGAGGTGTTCGACCTGCGTCCGCTGGGCATCATCAGCGACCTGCAGCTCAAGCGGCCCATCTACAAGCAGACCGCAGCGCACGGCCACTTCGGCCGCGAAATTCCGGACTTCACCTGGGAGCGGACCGACCGCGCCGACGCACTGCGCAGCTACTTCAACGCCTGAGCCCGATGGGCTCTGATCCGCACCAGCTGAGCCTGCTGCAGGGCTTTGGGGCGCCGAAGAAGGCTCCCGGCACGTCGCCGGCGGCAGCCAACAACCCGGTGGCACAGGTGCTGATCGAAACGTCGCTGCCGCATCTCGACCGCATCTTCGATTACCTGGTGCCCGAAACTCTCGACGCCGAGGCCGTTCCCGGCGCCCGGGTCAAGGCCCGTTTCGGCGGCCAGGAGATGAGCGGCTTCATCACCCGCAGGACCTCCGACGCGCCGGAAGGCGTCAAGCTGGCCCCCCTGGCCAAGGTGGTGTCCGCGCAGCCGGTGCTGACCGACGAGCTGCTCCAGTTGGCGACCGCCGTGGCGGAGCGCTACGCCGGAAACGTCAGCGACGTGCTGCGCGCCGCCATCCCGGCCCGCGTCGCGAAAGTGGACAAGGAGTTCGCCGCCCGGGAAGCGGAGTCCGCGGCTGAAGATGCGCCGTTAGCCGATGGTGCAACAGCCTCAGCGAATTCGGATCCGGACGCCTCCACCCTTCATGCCGCCGAGCCCCAGCCCCAGCCCGCCGACGGCGCCGGACCCCAACCGCAGCCTGCCGACGGCGCCGGACCCCAACCGCAGCCTGCCGACGGCGCCGGACCCCAACCGAAGCCTGCCGACGGCGCCGGTCTGACCGAGCCGCCACCGGGTGCCGCCGAGGCCTATGCCGGTTACGAGGGAGCCGGGGATTTCCTGGCCCAGTTGGCCGCGGGTGCGGCGCCGCGGGCTGTCTTGGCCAGCCACAAGTCCTACGGCCCGGCTTCCTGGGCCGCCCAAGTCGCCCACGCGGTCGCCAGCGTTCGGCAGAGCGGGCGCGGCGCCGTCGTCGTGGTTCCCGACGCGAAGGACCTAGCCAGTCTGGAAGCAGAGCTGCAGCAGGTGCTGGGAGCGGATAAGTACGTCCGGCTGACCGCCGAGGACGGTCCCACACCGCGCTACCGGAACTACCTGCGGCTGCTGCACGGCGAGGTTTCCGTGGCGGTCGGCACGCGATCGGCGGCTTATGCGCCGGTGCGGGATCTTGGTCTGGTTGCCCTATGGGAAGACGGCGATGACCTCCTCCTCGAGCAGCGGTCGCCTTATCAGCACGCCCGCGAAGTGCTGCTGCTGCGGACGGCGCAGAGCGGCTGCGCGGCCCTGTTCGCCGCTGTTTCGCGGAGCGGCGAGGCTGAGCGGCTGGTCGAGAGTGGCTGGGCGGCGGCGCTCACGCCCTCCCGGCCCTTCCTGCGGCAGGCGACGCCACGCATCCTCAACACCGCGGACTCGTTCCAACAGGAACGCGACCCGATGCTGCGGCACGCGCGGTTGCCGCACGCCGCGTGGCGGGCGGCCCAGGAAGGGCTGGAACGCGGCCCCGTGCTGGTGCAGGTGGCGCGGACCGGTTTCTCGCCGGCGCTGTCCTGCCAAGACTGCCGCACGCCGGCCAGATGCACCGACTGTAATGGTCCATTGGCGCAATCGGGCCGCACCGCCACTCCTGCCTGCCGTTGGTGCGGTCGGCTCGCCACCAATTACGCCTGCCCCGAATGCGGGTCGCACCGGCTTCGCGCCTCGGTTGCGGGTGCCCTGAGGACGGCCGAGGAACTCGGGCGCGCCTTCCCCGGCGCCACAGTGGTGTCCTCGTCGGGGGACCACATCAAATCCGTGGTGGAGTCGAAGAAGGCCCTGGTGGTTGCCACCCCGGGGGCCGAGCCGGTGGCGCCCGAAGGCTACGCTGCGGCCCTCCTACTGGACGGAAACGCCATGCTCACCAGAGAGTCCCTGCGGACGCCGGAAGACGTGCTGCGCCGATGGTTTCGTGCTGCCTCCTTGGTGAAACCTTCTTCCGAGGGTGGGCTGGTGGTGGTCACCGCCGACCTGGCGACTGTGGTGGCCCCGTTGGTCCGCTGGGACCCCGCGGGCGCGGCGGCCAGGGAAATGCAGCTGCGGCGCGAGCTCCAGTTGCCACCGGCGGTTCGGATTGCCGCTCTGACTGGAAAGGCGTCCGGGATTGAAGCCTTCATGGCCGACTTTGAACTCGGCGGCAGCCTGCGCAGCGTCGGCCCGGTTGAGCTGCCGTCGCGTGAGACTCCGGCGCGTGAGCCTCAAACACGTGGTCCCCAGGCGGGTGGTCCCCAGCTGCGTGGTCCCCAGCTGCGGCCGGGGGAGACCAGCGAGCACCGCCTGCTGCTGTTCTTCAGCTACCAGGACGGGCCGGCAGTGACTGCGGCGCTGCGCCACCGCAAGGCGGCACTGGCCGCCAAACGGGTACCCGATCCGGTGCAGGTGCGCTGCGACGGTGTCGACTTGCTCTGAGGATGCAGCGCATTGTTCCGGATTCCGACAACTCCCTCCTCTCGAAACTAAGAACTACTTTCTACCTATTGTGTTCGAATTCACATACTAGTAAAATAAGAGCATGGCATCCGCACCACTCGAACCCGATGAGCCGGACACCTCCGGCCGAGGCTGTGTGCCATTCGATCCACGGGTGCCGGACATCTCCGGCCAGGGGAAGGCGCCGTTAGAGCCTCAGGTGCCAGACGCCTTCAAGCGGTCGCTAGCTGATCTGTCGCAGACTGAACCTGCCAGCGGCGCTGTATGCCGGGCGCCGATGGTGGGGCAGGGGCGCCGTTTTGGCGTGGTTCAGGAATTTGATGGCGACGGGATACCGGTTGATCCGGATCCGGGCTGGGTCTCGGGTCGGTGGGATGATTCTCCCGCAGCGGAGGCCTACTGGGCGGAACTGGAGGCGTCCTTAGACGTCTCGCTTGACGACCCGTGCGTGGACCCGCTGAACGGGTTGCTGCCGAGGGAGTTCTTCGACGACGAATCCTGTGTCCGGCCCGCTGGCGCGGATCTGCCTGAACAGACCGGCTTCCGTGATTCGGCTGGTTCGCCTGTTTCGGCTGGCGGTGCCGGTCTTCCCTCCGGTGCGGCGGCCGACGCCGGCACGGGCGGGACGGGTGCCGGGTTGCGGTTGTCCGGCCGGGAGTTGCTGGACGAAGTGGCCCGGCAGGAGCCTGCCCTCATGGTTTACGAGGAAGCCGCGTGCGCGCTGGTCCAGACCGGGCGGGTGCTAGCGTGGCTGGAAGCGCACAAGTTCAGCCTGCTCAACACCCTGTACCAGCAGGCGCTGGACGGGCAGGAAGATGCCTGGGCCACCCCGTACGAACCGGAAGGGCGCCGTCCGAACGGCCATGACGCCGAGTCCTCGGTGGTGGACGAAGCCGCCCGCGCGCTGCGGCTTGCGCGGAGGACGGCCCAAGAGAAGCTCGCGCTGGCCCTCAAGCTGCACGGCACCTTCCGGAACACGCTGGCCGCGCTGTCTGCCGGTGACACCAGCGCCGGGATCGCCGAAGCTTTGGTCGACCAGGCCGGTTCGCTGCCCGAAGACGCCCGCGCCGGGTTCGAAGCCGTGATGCTGCCGGCCGCGACCGAAGACGCGATGACACGGTCCAAGTTCGCCGCGCGCGCCAGGACTCGGCGCGAACGGGAACACCCCGAATCGCTCTCCGTCCGCCACGCCAACGCACGCCGGGACCGGCGGATCGAACTGCACCCGGACGAGGACGGCATGGCCTGGCTGAACGCGTGCCTGCCGGCTGAGGAAGCGGTCGCGGCGTTCAACCGGATCCAGTCCACAGCCGTTGCGTTGCAGGGTGCCGAGGAGTCACGCACGCTCACCCAGTTGCGGGCGGATGTCCTCGCCGACCTGCTGCTGACTGGCGTGTCACCGGGACCGCGGATGGGCAGGCCGGAACCGAGGATCGCCTCGCATGCTGACATCACCGTACCGGTGCTGACGCTGCTAGGGCTTGGTGAGGAGCCAGCCGAGCTTGAGGGGTATGGTCCCATCGCACCAGAGGTGGCCCGCCGGTTGGTCGGCGACGCAACGTCCTTCACCCGGATTCTGACCGATCCAATCAACGGTGCGGTCCTCGCACTCGACCGCAAACAGTACCGGCCCACTAAGGCACAGCGCCGTTTCCTGCGCACTCGGGATCGGACCTGCCGGGCACCTGGCTGCAACCGGGCCGCCGAACACTGCGAAATCGATCATGTCCACGCCTATTCGAAGGGCGGGAAGACTGATGTCGACTGCATGTGTTGCTTCTGCAAGGTTCACCATGCCCTGAAGACAGCTGGCTATGCGAAGGTGGGCCAGCCGCTCCCGGGCACCATCGACTGGACCACCGCGGCGGGGATCACCTACTCCACCACGGCTGAACCGTTGGCGGTCACACCGCCGGGGGAGCTGGCCGATATCCTCGAACGCCGTGAAATCAGCGAGCTCAACACCAAGCTCAAGGTTGCGTGGCGCAAGCACCAAGCCGCGCACCCGCCCACACCGCATGTCACCCACAACGGAATCGCCACGGACCTCACACCGCCACCGTTCTGAGCGTCCAAATCTGAGCGTGCGAACGTTGGGCTCGCGACGCGAAAAACCGGTAGTGGACGGATATGCCGCCTGGCGGGCCACCCGTAGCCTGATACCGCAAGCTGAGTCACAGGTCCGGCCGGCCAAGCTGCCGATCAGAAGACCGGGCCAATGGCTCTACCGCTCCCGGCGCCGGCGCTCCATGACTTCCTCGGCGGCAGCCACCAGTTGCTTGGCCGATTCGTCCCAGTCGTAGGCGGCGGCTCGCGCGATGCTGGCTTCGGAGGCGGCGCGGAAGGCGCCGGGTTGGTCCAATGCTGCCACGGCATGGGCGAAGTCAGCCGCTTGGTCCGGATCGACCAGCGTGACCGCGCCGCCGCCTACTTCGCGGAAGATGGGGATGTCACTGGCGATCACCGGGGTGCCGGCAGCCATGGCCTCGATCAGCGGCAGGCCGAAGCCTTCGTCCCGGGAGAGGGTGACCAGCGCGGTGGTGCGCTGCAGCAGTTGCTGGTAACCGGCGTCGGAAATTCCGTTGTGGAAGACCAAACGGCGCGAATCCGCTGCACGGGACTCCAGTTCAGCCTGCCGCTCCGGGCGGATAGGGCTGAGCAGGTGGAGCTGATAGTCCGGCAGCAAAGCCATGCCGTCGATAATGGTTTCCACGTTCTTGTATGGCATGAACGAGCCCATGTAGAGCAGGGTCTTGTCGCGGCCGCCGGCGGGATCCCGCGGCGCGCCGTGCGGCTGCGCGGCGTTGGAGACAATCCGGATGGGTTTGCGGGTGAGCCGGTGCCGCTCCATCAGCGACTGAGTCGTGTGGCTGATCGTAGCCACGGTGTCGGCACGGTTCAGCATCAGGCGCTGCGGCCAATAGGCCTTGTGGTAGAGCCGCCAGAGCAACTGCACCGGCTTGGGCAGGAATCCGGGAGGCTTGGGATGCGAGTAGTAGATCAGGTCGTGCAGCGTCAGGATGAGCCCGTAGTCGCGGCCAAAGCTGCCCATGGTCTGCATGGGACAGACCACGACGTCGGCGCCCAGCTTGTTCACGCGGCGTGCCACAAAGAGCTCGGCGGGGGAGAGCGGACTGTTGATCTTGGTCCACGGCACATCCGGCAAAAACTGCAGCTGGCGCTCGTCGTTGATCAGCATGCCCACGTCGGCCAGCCGGGCGGTGGCTTCGATCAGGCTCGCGCCGTAGCGGCTGATGCCGTCCAGTTGGTCGGTGCGGGTGAACCGGGCGTCAATCAGGAGTTTCATGCACTCATTCCGTCGATGAAGTCCCGGATGTACGCGGCGGCCGGGGCCGGGGTTTCGTAGTGGATCAAATGCCCGACGGCGGGAATCACTTCCAGCCGGGCGTCCGGGATCGCGGCGGCGAGCTTGCGCTGGCTGGGCACGGAGCCGATGTCGTCGCGTTCCCCGGCTATCAGGAGCACCGGGAGGTCCAGCCGTCCGGCCACCTGGGCGACGTCGGCGGAGATGGATGCCCGGAACGCTTCCAAGACCACACTTCGGTTCGCGAAGGCGCTGAAGTAGGCATCGTGCTGGGCGTGGATGTAGGTGCGCAGCTGTGGGTCCCGGGTCTTGGCCATCATGATGCTCATCGCGCGGACAATCACCCGGTTGCGCAACAGCCCAAAGCCCAGCCGTTCGGGCAGTTTGGCGCCGGCCCAATAGTAAAAGCCGGCGAGCCGGGAGGCGATCGCTTTGGGCCCCTGCAGTGCGGGTTCGCTGATCGGGTTGACCAGGATGACGGCCCGAAAGCTGTCCGGGTGCGCCGCCAGATAGTGGCTGACCACGATTGACCCGAAGGAGTGCCCCAGGATGTAGGTCTGCGGGCCCAGTTCCAGCGCGCCGGCCAGGCTGTGCAGGAAGCGGGCGTAGCCCTCGACGTCGTGGCTGCCGGAGGCCAGCGGTTCGGATTCGCCGAAGCCGGGCAGGTCAGGGGCGATCACGCGGTATCCGGGCAGTTGGTCAACCACCAGTTCCAGCCCATGGTGGTCGCCGCGGAAGCCGTGGATCATCAGGAGGGTGGGCGCGCCGTCGTCGTGGCCGGGGTACTCCCAATAACGCACGCGGGCTCCGTCGAGCAGCATCTCGCGCCGGAGTGCGCGTCCAGCCACGGTGGTCACGACTGGCTTCCTGCAGATTCCATGCCTTCGACTTTACCGATACGACGGCGCGGCAATGCGCAGCCCGGCTACGTCGGCGCGTGGGAACGCCAGGAGTGCGCGCGGCAATGCGCAGCCCGGCTACGTCGGCGCGTGGGAACGGTAGGAGTGCGCGCGGCAATGCGCAATTGACGCTGCCGTGCGCGGCCGGTTAGGTTCAACAGCAGCCGGGCACAGTTGCCCGGACGAATCGTGGAGGGGCTTAGATGGCGGAGTTCGTGCTGGCGATCGACCAGGGCACCACCTCCACGCGCGCGATCATTTTCGACCACAGCGGAACGCCGGTCTCCACCGGACAGCGGGAACACCGGCAGATTTTCCCGCAGCCGGGCTGGGTGGAACACGATCCGCTGGAGATCTGGGACAACACCCGCGAAGTGGTGGGCTCGGCGCTTTCCCGGGCCAGCCTGACCCGGCACGATATCGCCGCCGTCGGCATCACCAATCAGCGCGAAACCACGGTGGTGTGGGAAAAGAGCACGGGCAAGCCGGTGTACAACGCCATTGTCTGGCAGGACGTGCGCACGCAGCAGATCTGCGATGAACTTGCGGCTGACGGCGGGGCCGACCGCTTCCGCGAGCAGACCGGCCTGCCGCTGGCGCCCTACTTCGCCGGCACCAAACTGGCGTGGATCCTGCGTCATGTCGACGGCGCCCGCGAGCGGGCCGAGGCGGGCGAGTTGCTGTTCGGTACAACGGACAGTTGGGTGCTGTGGAACCTGACCGGCGGGCCGGACGGCGGCACGCACGCCACCGACGTCACCAACGCTTCGCGCACCCTGTTCATGGACCTGCGCACGCTGCAGTGGGACGAGGAAATCCTGGACGTCTTTGGCATCCCGAAGGCGATGCTGCCGCAGATCCGCTCGTCCTCCGAGGTGTATGCGGACGTGCACGGATCGCAGTTGCTGCGCCATGTTCCGGTGGCGGGCATCCTCGGCGATCAGCAGGCCGCCACGTTCGGGCAGGCCGCGTTCAAGCCCGGCGAGGCGAAGAACACGTACGGCACCGGGTGCTTCGTGCTGGTCAACACGGGCGGGGAAATTGTTAGGTCCTCGCACGGACTGCTGACCAGCGTCGGGTACCAGCTGGGAACATCCGCGCCGCAATATGTGCTGGAGGGGTCCATCGCCGTCGCCGGCTCCTTGATCCAGTGGTTGCGGGACAACCTCGGCATGGTTTCCTCCGCGCAGGAGGCCGAGCAGTTGGCGGGCACCGTGAAAGATACCGGCGGCTGCTACTTTGTGCCCGCGTTCTCCGGACTTTTCGCGCCCTACTGGCGGCAGGATGCCCGCGGCGCACTGGTGGGCTTGACCCGGTTTGTCACCAAGGCGCACATAGCCCGCGCGGCGCTGGAAGCCACGGCGTTCCAGACCCGGGAGGTGCTGGATGCCATCAACGCCGATGCCGCGGTGCCGCTGACAGCTCTTAAGGTCGACGGCGGGATGGTCGCCAATGACGCCCTGATGCAGTTCCAGGCGGACATCCTTGGTGTGCCGGTGATGCGGCCGCGGGTCACCGAGACCACGGCCCTGGGCGCAGCCTATGCCGCGGGCCTCGCCGTCGGGTTCTGGGAAGGCACGGAACAGCTGGCCGGGAACTGGGCGCAGGACAAGGTGTGGGAGCCGCAGATGCCCGCTGAGGAGCGGGAGCGCAGGCTGCGTTTGTGGAAGAAGGCGGTCACCCGGACCTTCGACTGGATCGACGACGATGTGCGGTGATCGTACGGTAAAGTGGTGCCATGTTCGCACTGCTCCTTAGCTAGCCGCTGCCGCGGGTTCCCAAACCCTGCTTCAGCGGCCCGCCCCTCCGATGATGAGGGGCTTTTGTGTGTCTAGGGGAGTCAGGCCAGTGCGCAGTACAGACAAGAGGACGAGGCAAGCACAGTGAGTACGCAGCCGGGTACGGAACAGCACGAGTACAGTTTCTCCGCCATGGAGGCCAAATGGCCGGCCGTGTGGGAGGACCTTGATGTCTTCGCACCCGCCGACGACGGGTCGCGCGAGCGCCGCTACGTGCTGGACATGTTCCCGTACCCCTCGGGCGACCTGCACATGGGCCATGCCGAGGCCTTCGCCATGGGCGATGTGGTGGCCCGCTACTGGCGGCTGAAGGGCTACGACGTCCTGCACCCGATCGGCTGGGACTCCTTCGGCCTGCCGGCCGAGAACGCCGCGATCAAGCGCAATGCCCACCCCAGCGAGTGGACCTACGCCAACATCGATACGCAGGCGGCCTCCTTCAAGCGCTACGCGATCAGCGCCGACTGGTCCCGCCGGCTGCACACCTCGGATCCCGGGTACTACCGCTGGACCCAGTGGCTGTTCCTGCGGTTCTACGAGCGAGGCCTGGCCTACCGCAAGAATTCACCGGTCAACTGGTGCCCGAAGGACCTGACCGTGCTGGCCAACGAACAGGTGGTCAACGGCGCGTGTGAGCGTTGCGGCACGCCGGTGACAAAAAAGAGCCTCAACCAGTGGTACTTCAAGATCACCGAGTATGCGGACCGCCTGCTGGACGACATGGACGAGCTCAAGGGCCATTGGCCGGAGCGCGTGCTGGCCATGCAGCGCAATTGGATCGGCCGTTCCGAAGGCGCGCACGTCCGGTTCACCGTCGAGGGAGCCGCCGGGCGCGCCGACAAGGACGTCACCGTCTTCACCACCCGGCCGGACACGCTGCACGGTGCCACCTTCTTCGTGGTGGCCGCCGATGCCCATCTGGCCCTGGACCTGGTCACGCCGGAGCAGCACGACGCGCTGATGGACTACCGCGAAAAGATCAAGGCGCTCTCCGACATCGAGCGCCAGTCCACCGAACGCGAGAAGACCGGCGTCTTTCTGGGCCGCTATGCGGTCAACCCGCTGAACGGTGAAAAGCTGCCGGTCTGGGCCGCGGACTACGTGCTGGCCGACTACGGCACCGGCGCCATCATGGCCGTCCCGGCGCACGACCAGCGCGACCTGGACTTCGCCAAGACCTTCGACCTGCCGGTGCGCGCCGTCGTCGATACCGGTGAAGAGGACCCGGCCGTGACCGGCGTCGCCACCAGCGGCGAAGGCAAGTTGATCAACTCCGGCGAGCTGGACGGCCTGTCCAAGACGGAAGCCATCGCCCGCGCCATCGAGCTGGTGGAGGCCGCCGGCACCGGCGAGAAGACCGTGAACTTCCGGCTGCGTGACTGGCTGCTGTCCCGCCAGCGATTCTGGGGCGCGCCGATCCCGATCGTCCACTGCGATGAGTGCGGCGAGGTGCCCGTCCCCGACGAGCAGCTGCCGGTGCGGCTGCCCGACGACCTGCGCGGCGAGGCACTCTCGCCCAAGGGCACGTCCCCGCTGGCCGCGGCCGCGGACTGGGTCAATACGGACTGCCCGAACTGCGGCAAGGCTGCGCGCCGCGACACGGACACCATGGATACCTTCGTGGACTCGTCCTGGTACTACCTGCGTTTCGCTTCCCCCGACTACACCGAGGGCCCGTTCGAAAAGGAAGCCACGGCGCGCTGGCTGCCGGTGGACCAGTACGTGGGCGGCGTGGAGCACGCCATCCTGCACCTGCTCTACAGCCGGTTCTTCACCAAGGTGCTCAAGGACATGGGCATGATCGATTTCGACGAGCCGTTCCGTGCGCTGCTGAACCAGGGCCAGGTGCTCAACGGCGGCAAGGCGATGAGCAAGTCGCTGGGCAACGGTGTGGACCTGAGCGAGCAGCTGGACAAGTTCGGCGTGGACGCGGTTCGCCTGACCATGATCTTTGCCTCGCCGCCCGAAGACGACGTGGACTGGGCCGACGTCTCGCCGTCCGGCTCCGCCAAGTTCCTGGCCCGTGCCTGGCGGCTGGGCCAGGACGTCGCGTCGGCGCCGGGCACCGAGTACGACGGCGGCGACCGCGCCCTGCGCTCGGTCATCCACCGCACGGTTGCCGACGCGGCGGACCTGCTGGACGCCGGCAAGTTCAACGTGGTTATCGCCAAGCTGATGGAGCTGGTCAATGCCACCCGCAAGGCCATCGACGCCGGTCCCGGCGCGGCCGATCCGGCCGTGCGGGAAGCCACCGAGGCGGTGGCCATCATCCTGAGCCTGTTCGCCCCCTACACCGCGGAAGACCTGTGGGCCCAGCTGGGCCACGAACCGTCCGTGGTGAAGGCCGACTGGCCCGCCGTGGACGAGTCCCTGCTGGTGCAGGACACGGTCACCGCCGTGGTGCAGGTGGCCGGCAAGGTCCGCGACCGGCTGGAGGTGGCGGCTGACGTCAGCGAGGACGAACTGGAGAAGCTCGCGCTGGCCTCACCCCAGGTCATCCGCACCCTCGAAGGCCGCGAAGTGCGCAAGGTGATTGTCCGCGCACCGAAGCTGGTCAACATCGTTCCGGCCTGACCGGACAGGCTGGTAGCCCATGAATTGGCTCGAGCAACTGGTGCAGCGGTCCAAGCGGCTGCTGCAGCAGCCGCCTGCCCGGCCGGGCCAGCCGCGGCATCGCGTCGCCGTCGTCACTGATTCGGCGGCGTCGCTGCCCGCGGACTGGGTCAACCAGCCGGACACCGCAGACTGGCTGCGGGTGGTGCCGATGCCGGTGATGATCTCCGGCCAGATTTACGGGGAAGGGGTCGACGACGTCGCTTCAGCCTTGGCGGTCGGCCTCGCCGAGGGGCGCGACATCAAGACCTCGCGCCCGTCGCCGGGGCTTTTGGAGCGGACCTACCGTGAGCTCGAGGAACTGGGCTTCGAGGCTATCGTCTCCATCCACCTCTCGGCCGAGCTGTCCGGCACCATCGAGGCCGCGGGCCTGGCCGCCGACGGCGTTGGCATCCCGGTGGAAGTGGTGGACACACGCAGCGCCGCGCTGGGCCAGGGGTTCGCCGTCATCGACGCGGTGATCGCGGCGCAGAGCGGCTTTGACCGGCAAACCGTGGCAGAGCGTGCCAAGGCAGCCGCCGTCTGCTCCGACGTCTACTTCTACGTGCCCAGTTTGGACCAGTTGCGCCGCGGCGGCCGGATTTCCGCTGCCTCCGGCGTGCTGGGTTCGCTGCTGTCCATCAAGCCGCTGCTCGGCATCCGTGACGGTGCGATCATCCCGCTGGAAAAGGTGCGCACCGCCGCGCGCGCCCAAGCCAGGTTGCAGCAACTGGTGGTGCGCCGGATCGAGGAACTCGACTACGAACCACGGGTCTCAGTGCACTACTTCGGCAACGAATCCGAAAGCCGGGCGCTGGCGGAAACCCTGCAGCAGCACCTCAGCGACGACGTGCTGGTCACCCCGGTGCCGTCGGTCCTGGCCGCGCACACCGGACTCGGCGTCATCGCCGTGGTGGTCGGCCCGCCGACGCCGCACTTGGGCTGAACGGTCTCCTCCGGGCCTCCCCATCCCTCGACAACCCGTGCTGGGCACGGTAAGGATGGAGGGGTGCCTGTCATCGGATTCCATGCATCCCACGAACAGATCTCGCCCGCCCAGCTGCTGCAGGATGTGAAACTTGCGGAGGAAGCGGGTTTCGATGCCGCCATGTGCTCGGATCACATCGAGCCGTGGTCCGCGCGTCAGGGACATTCCGGCTTCGCCTGGTCCTGGCTCGGTGCGGCGTTGGCCACCACTACGATGCGTTTCGGCGTCGTCACCGCACCCGGCCAGCGCTACCATCCGGCAATTATCGCGCATGCCGCCGCCACCCTGGCCGTCATGTTTCCGGGGCGGTTCTGGATG
Source organism: Arthrobacter sp. NPDC089319 (assembly GCF_040684925.1). Classification (NCBI taxonomy): domain Bacteria; kingdom Bacillati; phylum Actinomycetota; class Actinomycetes; order Micrococcales; family Micrococcaceae; genus Arthrobacter; species Arthrobacter sp. NPDC089319. The sequence continues at coordinate 167,076 of NZ_JBFBGZ010000004.1, forward strand.
GCGCCGGGCAGCGGCGAGAACTCCAACGAGCACATCACGGGCGATGCCTGGCCCTCGAAGGACGTGCGTCAGCAGCGGCTGGAGGAGTCGGTGGAGGTGATCCGACGGCTGCACGACGGCGAGGAGGTCACCCACCGAGGACTGGTCACCGTGGAGCACGCCCGGATTTGGGAGGTACCGGAGCCGAAGCCGGAACTGATCGCCCCCGCCATCAGCGTGGAGACCGCCCGCCGCGCGGCGCATTGGGCGGACGGACTGATCACGGTCAACCAAGCGCCGGTACAGCTCAGGAAGGTCCTCGCCGGCTACCGGGACAATGGCGGCCGTGGGAAGGCCGCGCTGCAGGTACACCTCTCCTGGGCACCGACGGAGGAGGCCGCCGTCGGCATCGGTTTGGACCAGTGGCGCTCCAACACGTTCGCCCCGCACGTAGCGGCGGATCTGGCCACGGCCAGCCACTTCGACGCCGTGAGCGAGCACGTCGGCGAGGACCAGTTGCGCAAGGCGGTCAATGTCACGGCCAGTACGGGCCAGCATGCGGAGTGGCTGCAGGAGTACCTGGACCTGGGTTTCGACGAGCTGTACCTGCACTTCGTGGGCCAAGAGCAGCGGCCCTTCATCGAGACGTTCGGCGGCGAGGTCCTGCCGAAGCTGCGCTGACAGCCTGCCCTGGACCGTCCGGACGCATAGCGAGGAGAAGCCAGTGAGGATTACCGACACCTCCGACCTGTGGTGGAAGACAGCCGTTGTCTACTGCTTGGATGTGGAGACGTACTTCGATTCCGACGGCGACGGCGTGGGAGACTTTGCCGGTCTGGCCCAGCGCGTGGACTACCTGGCTGAACTGGGCGTCACCTGCATCTGGCTGATGCCCTTCTACCCCACGCCCGAGCGGGACGACGGCTACGACGTCATGGACTTCTACGGCGTGGACGGGAGGCTGGGGGACCACGGGGACCTGGTGGAGTTCCTCCGCACCGCCCGGGACCGCGGCATGCGGGTCATCGCGGACCTGGTGGTCAACCACACCTCGGACCAGCATCCATGGTTCCAGTCCGCGCGCCAGTCCAAGGACAGTCCCTACCGGGACTACTACGTGTGGCGCTCCGATCCGCCGCCGGACACCTCCAGGGAGGTTGTCTTCCCGGACCAGGAGCAGTCCATCTGGACCAAGGACAAGCCCACGGGGGAATGGTACCTGCACCGCTTCTACAGGCATCAGCCGGACCTGAACGTGACCAATCCGGAGGTCAGGGACCACATCGCCAAGGCCATGGGCTTCTGGTTGGAGCTGGGGCTTGACGGCTTCCGCGTGGACGCCGTGCCGTTCTTCCTGGAAACCATGGGGCAGGACGCGTCCGGGCTGCCGGATCCGCACGAGTTCCTGCGGGACCTGCGCCGTTACCTGAGCCGCCGCCGCGGCGGCGGAATCCTGCTGGGCGAGGTCAACCTTCCGTACAAGGATCAGCTGACCTTCTTCGGCGGCAGCGACGGCGACGAACTCAACGTGATGTTCGACTTCATCGCCATGCAGAGGATGTACCTTTCGCTCGCCCGGCAGGACGCCGGTCCGCTGGCGCAGGCCCTGACGGGCAGGCCCGCCATCAATCCGGACAACCAGTGGGCCACCTTCGTGCGCAACCACGACGAGCTGACGCTGGACAAACTCACCGATGAGGAGCGCCAAGAGGTCTTCGCGGCCTTCGGGCCCGAGGAAGAGATGCAGCTCTATGGCCGCGGACTCAAGCGCCGACTGCCCCCGATGCTGGGCGGGGATCCGCGCCAAATCCGGCTGGTGTACTCGCTCCTGTTTTCCCTGCCCGGCACCCCGGTGCTGTACTACGGCGAGGAAATCGGGATGGGGGAGAACCTGGAAGAGGAAGGCCGACTGGCCGTCCGCACTCCCATGCAATGGACTAACGGTCCGAACGCGGGCTTTTCCACGGCTGAGTCCGGACAACTGGTCTCGCCGGTGGTGGACGGGGGCTTCGGCCCGCAGTTCGTCAATGCGGCCCAGGCCAAACGGGATCCGGATTCGCTGTGGAACTTCATGGCCACGCTGATCAAGCGCTACCGCGAGTGCCCGGAGCTGGGCTGGGGACACTTCGAGATCCTCAAGCAGCCGGAGAAATCTGTGCTGGCCCACCGCTGCATCTGGGAGGAGTCCAGCATGGTCCTGCTGCACAACCTCTCGCCCGATCCGGTCACTGTAGAGCTGGACCTGGCCACGGAGGACCGGCCCGCGGAAGCGCTCCAGGAAGTGCTGCTGCTTGACCTGCTGGGCGATGCGGACGTGAAAATCGCCGAGGACGGCACGTGCACCCTGCCCCTCGAGGGGTTCGGCTACAAGTGGCTGCGCCTGCAGTGTCCCGAGGACCGACGGCTGCCGTAGTCCTGCGCGAAGGGGCGACGGCGGCTTCCAGCCTCTTGGATTCTCCGAGCCTGTTGTACGTCTTTTCCTCCACAGCCCGCGGCGTCGGACGGTCCGTCCACTATCGCGTGACGGGCGGATGAGGGTATCCATGCCACGGACCTAGTGTTGCCGCATGGGCCGACACCGCTGGCTTCCCGCAGCTGCCCGCGACGGCACTGCGTCGCGGCTGGGGCGCACACCGCGCTTCCGCATCGCCCTCGGGGCTGCCTTCGTGGTGGCCGGATTGTGTCTGGGCTACGGGATCGTCTCGGTGGCGACCGCAGACCTGAACCGATCGGCCGCTCCGGTTTTGGACAGCATCCCGTTGAAGTCGGGCCCCTCTTCGGGGCCAACCACCGGTGAAGACGGCGGTGACGAACCCGCAGGTGCCGACGGTGATGGATCAGGGGAGTCTGTGGGCGGCGCCGGCAGCGGCACTGGTGATGGCGGGACAGCCGGTGACGACGGGGCAGCCCCCGGTGCCGACGGCGGTGCGGCTAGCGGTGGCAACGGCGGGGCACGCATCATCGTCCACGTGGCGGGAGCAGTCGCCTCGCCAGGAATTGTCCGGCTGGTCGAGGGCGCCAGGGTGTTCGAGGCGATCGAAGCGGCAGGTGGTGCCAGGAAGGAGGCACAGCTCGAGGCACTGAACCTTGCCGCACCTTTGACCGATGGGCAGCAGGTGTATGTGCCGACGCCCGACGAGGCCGGGCCACCGCCGGTGCCGGGAACCGGAAGCTCGGGCGGTGGCTCCGGCAGCGGCCCAGGCGGACCCGGGGCGGGCGGAGGCGCCGCAGACATCGCTGGCAAGATCAACATCAACACGGCCACCGCCGAGGAACTGGCGGAGTTGCCGCGTGTGGGACCGGTGCTGGCCGGCCGGATCGTCGAGTTCCGCGAGCAGCACGGTCCCTACGGGCAAGCGTCCGACCTGGACGCGGTGCCGGGCATCGGGCCGGTCATGCTTGAGGCACTGGTGGAGCTGGTGACGGTGTGAGCGGCGCGCGATGGCAGCGGTACGCTGATGCTGCCCGCCGGCCGGTCGCTGCCGGGCCGGAGGACGGCGCTGTCCCAGGTGGAGCGGAGGCCGGCGGTGTCCTTGGCAGCCGGGAGCGCGGCGCGGCCACGTACAGAGGGGGCGGCAGCCTGCCCGCGGGAGGACAGCGCGGGGCATGGCGGCAGCTGCTGCTCAAGTACATCAAGCCGGAGCCGGCGGTGGCTTCGCAGGGAGAGACGCGGCGGCTGGACCTCCGGCTCGGACTGGCCGCGGCGAGCTGCTGGGCAGCGGCGCTGGTGTTGCCGCAGGCTCCAACTGGCGTGGCACTGACGACGGCGGCCCTGCTCTTGGGCGGAGCCTGCGCCGCGTCGGCCCGCCTGCTGCTTCCGATGAGCCTCGTGTGTGCCAGATTCCTGAGCCTCAGGAGAATGCTGCCGAAAATCCGTCCGTCGCCTGCAGATGATCCATTGTCCCGGCGCCGCGATGCCCGTGCACTCCACCATCCGCACCGTCTACATGACGTCGAACTCGGATCAGGCCTCCGGCGCACGCGCCGGCTTAAGCGAGGCAGCGGCGGGACGGGAGCCACCGCCGTCGTGCTGGTGCTGTGCAGTTGCACCGGACTGCTGGCGCTGATGGTGGGCGTGCAGCAGTCGCAACGACTCGCCGGACCGATCGAAGGGGCCATCGTTGCCGAAGAGACCATCACCGCCCGCCTGGTGGTTTCAGGAGACGCGTCCCGGGTGAAGGTGCCGGGGCAATTTGGCAGCGGTCCGCGCTTCAACGTGAAGGCGACCATTGTCGAAGCCACGGCCGCAGGCACGCGCTTCGAAGCCGATACTCCCGTGCTGGTGCTGGGCGGTCCGGACTGGTCAGGCGTCCGCTACGGGGAGCGGCTCCGTGCCTCCGGGAAACTGGCCGGAGCTGACTCCGGTCAGGCAGTGGAGGCGCTGCTGATTGCGTCGACGGCTCCCGCGGATCGTTCCGCACCACCGTTGGACGTGTGGGTCTCCGGACTTCGCGCGCAGTTCGTGGAGGCGCTGGAGCCGCTGCCGCCGGACGCCCGTGGGCTGCTGCCCGGCATGGTGCTTGGCGATAAGGAACACCAGGGCGACGACTTGGAAGACGCGATGCGGCGGACCGGGCTGACGCACCTTTTGACGGTGAGCGGCGCGAACGTGTCCTACGTTCTGGGGTTCGTTTACCTGCTCGCTTCTGCCGTGCGGCTGCCTCGATGGCTCAAAGCGGTTGTCGGGGTGGCAAGCCTCGCGGGATTCGTGCTGCTTGTTCGGCCGGAGCCCAGCGTCCTGCGTGCCGCGGTGATGGGCTCCATCGGAGTGGCCGCCGTGCTGAGCGGGCGGCGTCGGGCGTCGCTCTCCTTCCTGGCCTTGGCAGTGTTGGTGTTGCTGGTCATGGATCCGTGGCTTGCCGCCAATTACAGTTTCGTGCTCTCGGTGCTGGCAACATTGTCGCTGGTGCTGCTGGGCCCCGCCTGTTCGCGTTGGCTGCAGCGGTTCCTGCCGGTGCCGTTGGCCCACGCCGTGGCAATGCCGATGGCGGCGCAGGTGTTTTGTGCCCCGGTGATCGTGCAGTTGCAGCCGGAACTGGCGCTGTACTCGATACCCGCGAATGTGGCGGCCGGGCCGGTGGTTCCCTTCATCACGATTGCCGGAATGGTCGGGACCGCCCTGCTGCCCTTGCTGCCGGCCGTCGGTGAGTTGGTGCTGCACACGGCCGGGTGGATGACCCTGTGGGTGGCCGGCGTGGCGCGGTGGTTTTCGGAGCTACCGCTGGCGGCCGTGCCGTGGGCGGGCGGCCCGGTCGGGGCTGCCGGTGCCGCTGCTGCAGGTCTGGCGCTCCTCTGGGGTGTCCGCCGGGTGGCGGGCGGCAGGTCCGGAACGGATCGGCGCCCGGAGGATGGGCCGCGCGAGGCCGGGACCGGCCGCGGACGCTGCGGTTTCGCCGCACGCGGGCGGATTTTTCGGCTGGCCTGTTGGACAGCCGTACCGGCGCTGCTGGCGGGGGCGGCTGCCGGCCTGCTGGCCAGCATTCTGGGCCCGGGCGGACCGCCGCGGTCGTGGGACGTTGCCGCCTGCGATGTGGGCCAGGGCGACGGCGTGGTGGTCCGTACCGGCGAGCGAAGCGCCATCGTGGTGGACGCCGGGCCGGAAACGGACGTGATGGGCCGTTGCCTGGACGGACTGGGCGTGGAGCAGATCGACGTCCTGGTGCTCACGCACATGCATCTGGACCACTATGGCGGGATCGACGGCGTCTTGGCAGGGCGCCAGACGGAGCGCGTCCTGTACTCGAGTGCCAAGGAGGCATTGCCGGAGGTCGTTCGAGCCTCGCTCCAGGCCCATGGGCTGAAAGCCGAACGCGCTGCATCCGGTCAAACCGGTTCGTCCGGAGCGGCCGAGTGGACCGTGCATTGGCCGGTAGAAGAAAGCGCCGGCCTCTCCGAGAACGATTCCAGCCTCGTCGTCGAAATCAAGCTGCGAGTGGACACCGGGGGAGAGGTGAGGATGCTCCTGACCGGTGACCTTGAGCAGGAACAACTGCCCAAGCTGACGCGGCGCCTGGGCCCGGATTTCACCGTGGATGTCCTCAAAATCAGCCATCACGGTGCCCGCAACGGTGGGACGGCACTCATTACCGGCCTGCGGCCTGCCGCAGCCCTGATTTCCGTGGGTGCCGAGAACGACTACGGCCATCCGGCGGCGGAAATCCTGTCCGCGCTGCGGACCGCAGGCGTACAGGTGTTGCGGACCGACCAGCTCGGGACGGTCCTGCTGGATGCCGACCGCGGGAAGCTCTCCGTGCTCATCGGCCGGTAGGCTGCCGACGGCTTTGGGTAAAAACCGCGGAACGTGAAACTCTTGACCTGAACAAGGAGGAACCTGACGTGAACCCGCCCCCCGGATCCCGCGCTTCGGCCGCCAAGAAGAGCGCCGCGACCGTCTCTTGGCGCGACGTCGAGCCTGCCCCCGTCGTACTCGTCAGCGGTCCGGAAGAGTACCTGGCCCACCGGGCCAAAGAACGTGTCCGCAACCTGCTGCGCGGCAAGCAGCCGGACCTCGAGTTGACCCAGCTGGATGCCTCCTCCTACACCACCGGCGAACTCACCATGCTCGCCAGCCCCAGCCTTTTCGGCGAAGCAAAACTCATCGAAGCCTTCTCGCTGGCCCAGATGAACGACGAGTTCCTCGCGGACGCGCTGGCCTATCTGGCGTCACCGGCCGACGAGGTCTGGCTGGTCCTGCACCACGGGGGTGGAACCCGCGGCAAGAAACTCCTGGATGCGGTCAAGGCCTCGGGTGCTCCGGTGGTTGACTGCCAGGCGATGAAAAAAGACGCCGACAAGCTGGACTTCGTCAGGCAGGAGTTCAAGGCAGCGCGGCGGGCCATCGAACCAGCCGCGGCGCAGGCGCTGGTGTCCGCGGTCGGCTCGTCGCTGCCGGATCTGGCCGCAGCCTGCTCCCAACTGATTTCCGACGCCGACAGCGCCGTCACCGAAGAGACCGTGGAAAAGTACTACGGCGGCCGGGTGGAGGCCACCGGTTTCAAGGTCGCTGACGCGGCCATTTCCGGCCGCGGTGCGGCGGCGCTGACGTCGCTCCGGCATGCGCTGGCCACAGGAGTCGATCCGGTGCCGATAGTTGCCGTCCTGGCCATGAAGCTGCGCCAGATTGCCAAGGTCAAGAGTGCCTCCGCCAACGCGCGCGACCTAGGTATGGCCCCCTGGCAATTCGACCAGGCCCGCAGGGATGCGCGGCTGTGGGAATCGGAGGCGCTGGCCCGCTGCATCCAGGTGCTGGCCGAGACCGACGCGCAGGTCAAAGGCGAAGGCCGCGACCCGGAATACGCGGTGGAGCGGGCGGTCACGATGATCGCCACCAGCGCCCGGCGCTAGGGCCGCCCACGGCCGACGGCCCTCGTCCGACGGCTCGCGTACCGGCCCGGTTCCGCCCGGACAGCACGAAATCCTCACGCTTACCACCTCGAGGCGGCATCACCCACGGCGGGCAACGTTCGGTCAAACCTCGCTAGCGGCTGCGGGGTCAGCTTCCGTTCGGCGACTCTTCCGGGGTCATGTCCGGGGACTCTGCCGGTGCCGCCGGCTCCGCAATGACACGCGCGACGCATTCGAGACCCTTGGCATTGCTCGTGTGGATGCTGGCAATTGCTACGTCGGTGGAAACGCCGGGCGCGACGGTGAAGGACTCCTCCTTCATGCCGAGGACGTCTTGGCTCCCGGTTTGGATCACTGAGAAGCGGACTGTGTAGGTGTTGGTGGCGGTACCGACGTTCGTCAGGCGGGCCTTGCCCCGCCAGACCCCGTTCTCGTCCGGAGAACACAGGAACCCGCTCAACGCGCTGGGCGTCGTCGCTGTCGGGGATGCCGCCGGAGATGCAGTCTCCGTCGGGCTTGCCGAGCCCCCGCCTCCCGACGGATTCGAGCAGCCTGCCAGCAAGATTGCACCTGTTGCCAATGCGGTGACGGTTGTGGTCCGTTTCATGTGGCCAGAATAGGGGCGGCCAACGGGGGGAAAGATCACCCGATGGGGATGAAGAACAGGAAAAGGCCGGAGGCCGCCACCCTGAGCGGGGGACGGCCTCCGGCCTTCGATTGGTTCGGCCTGTCGGCCGGATGCGCTTTAGAGCGCGTTGACCTGCTTGGCCAGTGCCGACTTGTGGTTGGCGGCGTTGTTCTTGTGCAGCACACCCTTGCTGACGGCCTTGTCCAGCTTGCGGCTCGCGGTCACCAGAGCGGTGGCGGCGGCGTCCTGATCGGCGGACTGAACGGCACCGGTCACGGCGCGGATGGCGGTCTTGAGCTCGGACTTGACCGAGTTGTTGCGCTGGCGTGCCTTCTCGTTGGTGAGAATGCGCTTCTTCTGGGACTTGATATTGGCCACGAAATAACTCTCTGTTGTTGAGGAACTTTGGTCTTTGAGGGCATTCGGTCCGGTCATTGACTGAGCGGCGTGGGGCACCGTAATGGCAACCGGCCCGAGGTGCCCGTCGACCTGCGCGGACACACAGCTATAAATGTTAGCAGACCTGCGCTCCGGACGGGCGATTAGCGCTTCGGCGACACGCGGGCCGCCGTCACTTCCAGCCGCGGCGGCGCATGCTCTGGGCGACCTTCTCGAAGGTCGCCCGCGGCAGCACTGCCCCTTCGCGCCGCACAGCAGCAGGTTCAAGTTGGAGCACACGGTCCAGCTTGATCTCGCTCGGACGTCCGTGCACGTCCCAAGGGCCGGAGCCGATGTCCACGTAGTCCTCGTCAGGACTGCGGGCGTTGTTCCGGTCCCGGGAGGTCAGCATCAGTGCCAGCAGGCGGCCGCGGTGGTTGCCGATCACCAAAACCGGGCGGTCCTTACCCTGCGAGTAGTCTTCCTGGTACGGCACCCACGTCCAGACGATTTCACCCGGATCGGGGGAGCCGTCGGCTTCAGGGGAGTAGCTGATGGTCCCGGCGCCTAGATAGTCGCCGGCATACCGCGAGCCCGTGGCTGTGCCCGCCCCGCCGCCGCTGAAGCCGCCTCCTCGGGGCTGCGGCCGGTTGCCCGGCAGTGTGCCCTTCGGCCGCTTGGAAGCCGTGGTGCCGCGCGGCCGCGCCGAGCTGCCGGAACCGGATGCCGAGCTGCCGGAACCGGACAGCGCCCGGAAGGCGCGGACCGCGCTGTTAAGGAGCCGGTTGAGACCCTGTGGGGAAAATGCCATGACTCTAGGCTACTGAAGCGCTTGCCGGACCTCACTGGCTGCCCTTACCGCCGTAAAGGTGCGCAGATACCTGACGGGCGTGGGACACTTAGAGTTGAGCAAAATCTGCGTGCTGGTGGTATCGGCCGCATTGCCCGTCCGCTTGTCCGAGAGTAAGGAACCATCTGTGTCACCGATGGCCCGCACCGCACCGGTGCCCGCCGCCACCGATCCGGCGATCATCAGGAACTTCTGCATCATCGCCCACATCGACCACGGTAAATCCACTCTTGCCGACCGGATGCTCCAGCTCACCGGCGTAGTCCAGCCGCGCGATATGAAGGCCCAGTATCTGGACCGGATGGACATCGAACGCGAACGCGGCATCACCATCAAGTCCCAGGCCGTGCGCATGCCGTGGGAACTGGAGGGCACCAGCTACGCCCTGAATATGATCGACACGCCGGGCCACGTTGACTTCACCTATGAGGTGTCGCGGTCGCTGGCCGCCTGTGAAGGCGCAGTGCTGTTGGTGGATGCCGCGCAGGGTATTGAGGCCCAGACGTTGGCGAACCTTTACCTGGCGATGGAAAACGACCTGACCATCATCCCGGTGCTGAACAAGATCGACCTGCCGGCGGCACAACCGGAGAAGTATGCGGCCGAGTTGGCCAACCTGATCGGCGGCGATCCCGAGGACGTGCTCAAGGTCTCGGGCAAGACCGGCGTCGGCGTCGAAGCGCTGCTGGACAAGATCGTGCGCGATCTGCCCGCGCCGGTGGGCGACCCCGAAGCACCTGCCCGCGCGATGATCTTCGACTCGGTGTACGACACCTACCGCGGCGTGGTCACCTATGTCCGCGTGGTCGACGGCAAGCTCTCGCCGCGTGAACGCATCCAGATGATGTCCACCAGGGCCAGCCATGAACTGCTCGAAATCGGCGTCAGCTCGCCCGAGCCAACGCCGTCCAACGGTCTGGGCGTCGGCGAGGTCGGCTACCTGATCACCGGCGTGAAAGACGTCCGCCAGTCCAAGGTGGGCGACACGGTCACCAATCTGCTCAAGCCGGCGGCGGAATCCCTCGGCGGCTACGCAGACCCCAAGCCCATGGTCTTCTCCGGGCTCTACCCGATTGACGGCACGGACTATCCGGTACTGCGCGACGCGCTGGACAAGCTCAAGCTCAACGACGCGGCCCTGATCTACGAACCGGAGACCTCCGCGGCCCTCGGGTTCGGATTCCGGGTCGGCTTCCTGGGCCTGCTCCATCTGGAAATCACGCGTGAGCGGCTCGAAGCCGAGTTCAACCTGGACCTGATCTCCACCGCGCCCAACGTGGTCTACGAGGTCACGCTGGAGGACAAGAAGACCCTGACGGTCACCAACCCGAGCGAATACCCGGACGGGAAGGTGTCCGAGGTCCGCGAGCCGATGGTCTCCGCCACCATCCTGGCGCCCAACGAGTTCGTCGGCACCATCATGGAGCTCTGCCAGGCCCGCCGCGGCGACATGAAGGGCATGGACTACCTCTCCGAGGACCGTGTGGAGCTGCGCTACCGGCTGCCGCTGGCCGAGATCGTCTTCGACTTCTTCGACAACCTGAAGTCGCGCACCCGCGGCTACGCCTCGCTGGACTGGAAAGCCGACGGCGAGCAGGTGGCCGACCTGGTCAAGGTGGACATCCTGCTACAGGGCGAACAGGTGGACGCGTTCAGCGCCATCACGCACCGGGACAAGGCCTACAGCTACGGCGTGATGATGACCTCCAAGCTGCGCGAGCTCATCCCGCGGCAGCAGTTCGAGGTGCCCATCCAGGCAGCCATCGGCTCCCGCATCATCGCCCGCGAAAACATCCGCGCCATCCGCAAGGATGTGCTTGCCAAGTGCTACGGCGGCGATATCTCCCGTAAGCGCAAGCTGCTGGAGAAGCAGAAGGAAGGCAAGAAGCGGATGAAGATGGTCGGCCGCGTGGAGGTCCCGCAGGAGGCCTTCATCGCCGCGCTGTCGTCGGATGATTCCAAGGACAAGGCAAAGAAGTAGTTCTTACAGTGCTGAAAACAACGACGGCGGAGGCTCGCCTCAGTGCCTAGCGTCCTGCCCGTAGGGGACCCGGCACCGGCCGACGGCCTGCTGCCCGCACAGGCGGCAGACGGGGCTGCAAGCCGGGCCTTCTGCCTCTATGTGCACATTCCGTTCTGCCGGGTGCGCTGCGGCTACTGCGATTTCAACACCTACACGGCCAAGGAACTCGGTGCCGGGGCGTCGCAGGACGAGTACTCGGGCACCCTGAACACCGAACTGGATCTGGCGGCGCGCGTGCTGCGCGATTCCGACCTGCCCGACCGGCCGCTGGCCACCGTCTTCTTCGGCGGCGGCACACCAACCCTGCTGCCGGCAACTGACCTGGCCGCCATGCTGACCCAGGCCGAAAGCTTGTGGGGGCTGGAGCCGGGCGCCGAGGTCACCACGGAAGCCAACCCGGACTCCGTCACGCCGGAATCGCTGAAGATCCTCGCCGATGCAGGCTTCACCCGGGTCTCCTTCGGCATGCAGTCGGCCGTGCCGCACGTGCTGAAGGTGCTGGACCGCACGCATGATCCGGAACGGGTGCCGCAGGCAGTGCAGTGGGCACGAGAAGCCGGGCTCAAGGTCAGCCTTGACCTGATCTACGGCACACCGGGGGAGTCCATCGCGGACTGGGAGGCCAGCCTGGACTCCGCGATCGCCTGTGCGCCGGACCATATCTCCGCCTACGCGCTGATCGTCGAGGACGGGACCAAACTCGCGGCGCAGATCCGCCGCGGCGAGGTGCCCGGCATCGACGACGACGACCATGCCGCCAAGTATGAGATCGCCGACGCGCGGCTGGCAGCAGCCGGGTTCGGCTGGTACGAGGTCAGCAATTGGGCCCGCACGCCGGACGACCGCTGCCGGCACAACCTGGCCTACTGGCGCGGCGATGACTGGTGGGGCGCCGGCCCCGGCGCCCACTCGCACATGGGTGGCGTGCGCTGGTGGAATGTGAAGCATCCGGCGGCCTATGCCCAGCGTCTGGCCACCGGAGTCTCGCCGGCGGCCGGGCGTGAAACGCTCGACGCCGGTACCCGGCAGCTGGAGCACGTGATGCTGCAGACCCGCATTATCGACGGGCTGCGCACCCAGGATCTGGGGCCGAACGGCAGGAAAGCCGTGGCAGGACTGATCGCCGATTCCCTCGTCGACCCGGCCGCGGCCTTCGCCGGAACCATTCGGCTGACGCTCAAAGGCCGGCTGCTGGCCGACGCCGTGGTCCGGCGGCTGCTCGAAGACTAAGTCTTCCTAGCGCCCCAGCGAGCGGCCGATCCGGACGAGGGCCGCATCGTAGGCCGCAGCCCAACTCCAGCCCGCCGCCGGCGCGCCGGCCAGTTCCAGTGACACCAGCCCATGGACTTGGCCCCAGACGACGCCGACCATCGAGGCGATCTCGTCATCCGATGCCGCGGGCAGCGCGGCGGCAACTGCGGCAAACAGCGGCGCGATCGACGGCTCCGCCGCTCCCGGTGTCGGCTGGCACGGTACCTGGCCGGCCAGCGACCCGCCGAACATGAGGCCGTAGAGGACCGGATGCTCCAGCGCCCACGTTCGGTAGGCCCGGCCCAGCGCTTCGAGGCCGGCGGACGCAGCCTGCTGCTGGGACGCAGCAAAGGAGGCGAAACCGTCGTCGAGCACTGCGGTCAGCAGTGCCGCCTTGCCCCCGAAGAGCGAATACACCGCCGTTGTCGACGTTCCTGCCGCGGCGGCGATGCTTCGCAGCGACACGGCTGCGGCGCCGTCGCGGGCGATTTTGGCGGCCGCGGTGTCGAGCAGCGTGCGGCGCAGGGTCTCATCGTGGAGGAGGGGTCTTGCCATGCCATCAGTATTGCATAACACTGTTACGTAACACAGTTTTATAACGATGTTACGAATGGAGAAACTGATGTCGCAACGAGTGCACGCAGGACGCTTCACCGCCGATCCCGTCAGCGGGCCGGTGACGGTTTTCCTGATCGGTATGCGCGCCAACCGATGGTGGAAGTTCGCGAAGGTGGCGCGGGTAGGGGCGGCAATGCCCAGAATGCTGGCGCACCTGGCCCAGACGCCCGAGGCCGGGTTGCTGGGGTATCAGCAATGGTTCGGACGCACCACCATCATGGTCAGCTATTGGAAGAGCCCGAAGCATCTGCAGCGCTTCGCGGCCGACCGGGCGTCGCCGCACCTTGAGCCCTGGCGCCGGTTCATGCGCGAATCCGCCGGCAGCGGCGACGTCGGAGTGTGGCACGAGACCTATGAGACGGTGCCAGGTGGCAGGGAAAGTGTGTATAGCGACATGCCGGTCTTCGGGCTGGCGGCGGCCATCGGCCACGTGCCGGTGGGAGCCGGGCTGAACACCGCCCGCCAGCGCCTGCAGGCAGACGCGGTCGGGCGGCCGCGGTCCAGCGGTACATCCTGACCCGGGCGGCCGGGCTTTGGTCCATTGCGCCGCTCGTGCCCTGGGCGGACAATGAGCCCCAGCGGTGAAGCAAAGCTGCCGAGGCGGTGCGCTGCGTAAGGAACCACCGGTAGCCCTCGTGACCTTGCGCAGGATTTCCGCCGAACTGCCGCTGGAATAGGGCCGGTGCCGTGACGGACCGTGAAGGTCAGGGGATGCCATGGAGTTCGGGGAAGTCATAGAGGCAGTCGGCCGCCTCATGGACGCCGCGGGGGTTGCCGCCATCGTGGCCGGCGCAATAATGGCTGCGCTGATCGCCATCCCGCGGCTGGCGCGGAGGCAGGCCGGAGTCTATGAGCAATTCCGTCGGTTTCTGGGGCGGTCGATCCTGCTCGGCTTGGAACTGCTGGTAGCCGCCGACATCATCCGCACCGTCGCCATCAGCCCGACGCTCGAAAGCGTGGCGGTGCTGGCCGCGATCGTGCTGATCCGAACGTTCCTCAGTTGGTCGCTGGAGCTGGAAATCACTGGTAAGTGGCCGTGGCAGGGCAGGGCTGCCCAGGCGCCAAGCATGCCTGCCGTAGCGAAGGAGGAATGAAGACGGGATGACCGGGAGCTGGAGCGGCAGCCCGCGCGGCCTCAGGCTTAGCGGAACAGGCGCAGGTTGTAGGCGTAGCGATACGGGAGGCCGCGGTTGCATTTGATGCCGGCGATCACGGAATAGACCGTGAGGAAAACCCAAATGACCGCAGCGACGACGGCAAAGATGCCGCTGACCGCCGGGATGACGATCAGCAGGTTGGCCACAATGGCCACCACGGTCGGCGGGACCGTGAAGTTCAGCGCCTCTTTGGACTCCTGGGCGGTGAACGGTCCCCGGTCCTTGAAGATCAGGTAGATCACCAGCGACGGGAAGCAGCCCAGGATCCCGCCGAAATGCGCCATGGTTGCCCACTGCCGGTCCTCGGAAGGGGTCAACGGCAAGGCGGAAGCCGACGCGCTCTGGTACTGCGGGCGCGGCGCGGACTTGCGTTCCGGCTGCTGGTTGCGAGCAGAGTTCTCGGACACTGGACCTACCTTCGGAAAATCTGCTGATGGCTCACTGCTGTTCCTAGCCTAGCGGTTCCACCCTGCGGCCCGGTGCAGACCGGGGCCTCAGCGGGCGCTGAAACCGGCTCAGACGGTGAGGAAATCGATGACTTCCTCCACCCGGCCCAGCAGGCTGGGCTCAAGGTCCGCATAGCTGTTCACACTGCCCAGCAGCCGCTTCCAGCCGTCTGCCACGTCGATCTGGGTCCGGTGCGGCCAGCCCAGGCCGGCGAGGATGCCGGTCTTCCAGTCGGTGCCGCGCGGGACCACCGGCCACTTCGCCCGCCCGATCACCGACGGCTTGATGGCCTGCCAGACGTCAACGTAGGGGTGGCCCACAATGAGCACGTTGCCGGCGGCCGCCGGAACGGCCATGGCGGCCTCGGCGATCCGCCACTCCTTGGAATTCGGCACCAAGTGGTCCACCAGGATGCCCAGCCTGCGCTGCGGGCCGGGGGAGAATTCCGCTACGGCCGCGGCCAGATCGTCCACGCCATGCAGGGGTTCGACGACGATGCCCTCCACCCGCAGGTCGTCGCCCCAGACCTTTTCCACTAGTTCGGCATCGTGCTTGCCTTCTACCCAGATCCGGCTGGCGCGCGCCACTCTGGCGCGCTGGCCTTCCACCTTCACCGAGCCGGAGGCCGTCCGCTGGCGGACCGGAGCCTTGGAAACAGGCGCGGGCTGCACCACGTTCACCGGTTCGCCTTCAAACAGGAAGCCAAAGCCCAGCGGGAAGGAGCGCACCTTGCCCCGGCGGTCCTCCAGCGAGACCAAGTGCACGCCGCCGGATTTCTCCACCCGGACTACGGCACCCACCCAACCGCTCTGTGCGTCCTCCAGCACCTGTCCGGGATCGGCGGCGACTTCGCGCAGTGTCCGGGCCTTGGGCGCGGTGAGATCCTGGGGGCCCCAGCCGTAGCTGCTCATATGCTTCAAGTCCTTACACAGGTAGTACGTCTACGGCACCGCCGCGAAGACAATGCTAACAACGGGGGCAACGTATTAGACTTAGCACTTGGACGTGTTGAGTGCTAACAACTCGTCATCACGTTGAGCCGAAGACAGGAGGAGTGCAGTGAGCGAGGTCCGGAGGCTGGAAGTGCTCCGCGCCATTGTCGAGGACTATGTGCATTCACGCGAGCCGGTGGGCTCCAAAGCACTGGTCGACCGGCACAGCCTGGGCGTGTCGTCGGCCACGATCCGCAACGACATGGCGGCGCTGGAGGAAGACGGGCTGATCGTTGCCCCGCACACCAGTGCCGGCCGGATTCCCACGGACAAGGGCTACCGGCTGTTCGTGGACCGGATCTCTGACGTCAAGCCGCTCTCTGCCCCCGAGCGCCGGGCCATCCAGAAACTGCTGGACGGCGCCGACGACCTGGACGACGTGATGGAACGGACGGTGCGGCTGCTGTCCCAGCTCACCAACCAGGTTGCGGTGATCCAATACCCGCAGTTGGGTGCTGCCAAGGTGCGGCACATCGAGTTCGTCTTGCTGGCTCCCCGTCGCGTGCTGGTGGTGCTGATCGCCGACAACGGCAAGGTGGACCAGCATGTTGCCGTGCTGCCGATGGATGTGGCGGAAGATGCGCTGGCCACTCTGCGCACGGCCTTCCTCGCCGCTTTGTCCGGGAAACCGCTGGCCGGAGTGCCGCACCGGCTGAAGGCTTCGCCGGTGCCGGCGGAGCCCGCACATGCGGGGATCGTCGACGAACTGTCCGCGTCGCTTGCCCAGCTGGCCGCGGCCTCCAGCGAGGAGAGGATCTTGATGGCCGGAACGGCCAACCTGGCCCGCTCCACGGTGGATTTCCCCTTGAGCATCGGCCCCATCCTCGAGGCACTCGAAGAACAGGTGGTCCTGCTGCAGTTGCTCTCCGAAATGCACCAGGATGCCCACGGCATGTCGGTGAGCATCGGCCGGGAGAATCCGTACGGCTCATTGGCGGAAACCTCGGTGGTCGCCACCGGTTATGGTCCCGGCGCCACGGCCAAGGTCGGCATTCTCGGCCCCACCCGGATGGACTATCCCACCACGATGGCGGCAGTGCGCGCCGTCGCACGCTATTTGTCACGGATCCTCGCCGGCTAGCCCCACTGCCGCGCAAGGTCCGCACCGGCCGTCGTCGCCGGTGAACCAATCTCCAGGAAGTGAAGTATTACAAGGTGAGCAACCACTACGACGCCCTCGGCGTCAGCCAGGACGCCTCGACCGAGGAAATCAAGAAGGCCTACCGCAAGCTGGCCCGCAAGCTGCACCCGGATGTCAACCCGGGCCCGGAGGCAGCCGAGCAGTTCAAACAGGTCAGCCACGCCTATGAGGTGCTCTCCGACCCGCAGAAACGGCGCGTCTACGACACCACGGGCAACGAAAACGGCAACGACACCGGGTTCGGCGGCGGTTTCTCCGGTTCCGGCTTCGCCTTCCAGGACATCTTCGAGAGCTTCTTCGGCGGTGCCGGAGCTGGCGGCGGTCCGGCGTCGCGCACCCGCCGCGGCCAGGACGCCCTGATCAACGTGCGGATCGACCTCAAGGACGCGGTCTTCGGGGTGAACAAGAAGATCGAGGTGGACACCGCCGTGGTCTGCCCCACCTGCGACGGTAGCTGCTGCCGCCCCGGCACCAGCCCGCGCACCTGCGACATCTGCGGAGGGTCCGGCCAAGTCCAGCGCGCCGTACGCTCCATCTTGGGCCAGGTCATGACCACTGCCGCCTGCGGCAGCTGCCAGGGCTTCGGCACGATCATTCCCGACCCCTGCAACGAGTGCAACGGCGAGGGACGCATCCGTAGCCGCCGTTCGCTGACCATCAAGCTCCCGGCCGGCGTGGGAACCGGAACCCGGATCCAGCTGGCCGGCCAGGGTGAGGCAGGCCCGGCGGGCGGCCCGCAGGGTGACCTCTACGTGGAGATCCGCGTCAATCCGGACAAGAACTTCATCCGCGAGGGAGACGACTTGCACGTCAGCCTGTCGGTGCCGATGACCGCGGCTGCGCTGGGCACGGACGTCACGTTGGACACCTTCGACGGCGAACGCGAACTGAGCATCAAGCCCGGCACGCAGGCGGGGGAGACGCTCACGCTGCGCGGCCTGGGCGTGACGCATCTGCGCGGCTACGGTCGCGGCGACCTGCAGGTGCATGTGCATGTGGAGACACCGAGCAAGCTGGACTCGGAGCAGGAAGACCTGCTTCGCCGGCTGGCGCAGGCCCGCGGCGAGGAATACACCGAGGGCAAGCTGGCATCCTCCGGCACCGGTGTCTTCGCCCGGCTGCGCGACCGGCTCGGTAACCTCTAGGCGTGACCAGCCACCTGTTTTTCACCGCCCCGGGCGAGCTCGACGCGGTGGCCCCGGGCGATAGCTTCACGCTGACCGGGGACGAGGCGCGGCATGCCGTCACGGTCAAACGGATTGAGCCCGGCGAACTCGTCGACCTCGCCGACGGCCGGGGCCGCCGGCTGATCGGCGAGACCGTGTCCGGCGGGTCCGGCGAACTGACGGTCCGCGCGCTGCAGATTCTGCAGGAGCCGGAACCGGACCCGGAGCTGGTGCTGGTGCAGGCACTGGCCAAGGGCAACCGCGACGAACTGGCGATCGAGGCGGCCACGGAGCTTGGCGTCGACGCCGTGGTCCCGTGGCAGGCCGAACGCAGCATCGTGCGCTGGAAAGCCGACAAGGCGGCAAAGGGCACGGCAAAGTGGCAGATGGCGGTGCGGGCGGCCGCCAAGCAGTCGCGGCGGGCGCGCGTACCGGAGGTTGGACCGCTGGTGGAACGCGCTGGGCTCTGTGCCCTGATCCGCTCCAGCCGGTTGTCGCTGCTGCTGCACGAAGACGCTGAGGGCAGCGTGGCAGACGCCGTGCAGCGCGCCGGCTTGGGCGCCAACCGCGCGGAGGCGCGGGGAAACAACGACGGCGGTCCCTCGCCCGACGGCGGCGCCTCCCACACGGGCGGTGCTTCCCGCGGCGGCGATGGCAGTGCCGCCCGGGTGCTGATGATCGTTGGTCCCGAAGGCGGAATGAGCCAAGCGGAAATGGACGCCATGCTGGATGCCGGAGCGGTGGCGGTGCGGCTGGGGCCCCACGTCCTGCGTTCTTCCACAGCAGGACCGGCCGCCCTGACCTTGCTCAGCGAGCTGCTGGGTCGCTGGCGCTAAACCAACAAGTTGGCCGGACACGGTCTACGTGCTCGCCGCGGCCTACGCGGCGGACTACTTGACCGTGAAGACCTTGCTGTCCGGATTCTGCCGTTCTTCGGTCCGCCCGCTCACGTCCTCATGGAAGACATAGAGCTTGTAGGTGCCCGGGTCCAGCTTCTGGTTGAACCTGAACTCGCCGATTTCTTCGGCCGGTGCGTCAACGGAGACTGTCCCGGACTTGACCAGCTTGCCGTCGGCGGCGTCTTCAGAAGCGTCCGCCATCCGGTAGATCTGCCAACGCAGCTGCGATTCGAAGGCGACGCCGCGGCCGAACACCTCCACCCGCCCCTCGGACGAGGCACCCTGGGCCGGATCGATGATCCAGACCGGGGCCGCCAGGCTGCTGTCCCGGGCCATCGGTTCGCCCAGCGGCACATGGCCGAAGGCTTCGTAGCCGTGGTGGCCATCCACCAGGATCACCACTTCGAGCGGGTTGTCGGAGCTGCTGAGCCCTGCGTTCGCGGCGGCCGCGGTGGCCGTATAGACCAACTGCTGCACGGCGCGTTCGGCGATGCCCGCATCCACGCGGCGGTCGAAGGCATCGGATGAGATGTCCAGAGTGATGACCGAGCCGTTGGTAATGGAAGCGCCCACCTTGCTGGCCGGGCTGAGCGGATTGAAGTAGTCCGGATCCAGAGGCTGCAGCCGGGTCAAGGCGGACACCGCCGTCGTAATCGGGTCTCCGAGGTTCTCCGCCTGGCGGTATTCGCGGTACAGGAAGACATTGTCCGCGTTGGTGCCCAGCCAATAGAGGGGGGAGAGCTCGGAAGAGCGCAGGGTCTCCACCGGTGCGCTGGACACCAGCGGACTGCTGGCCACGGTTGGGGCAGTGGGGACGGGCATGGAGGTCTGCCCGCCGGTGGCACTGCCTTGCGGTGTGCAGCCGAGCAACACCAGCGAGGATGCGGTAACCAGCGCCAACCACGCGCCGAAGCGGCGTGTCGGGACCGAGCCCGAAGGCTGCCGGAGCTGGTTGCTGGTAATGCCGGGGTCCCTTCTGACGGTCCGGAAATGACGGGGTAAAAGCGGGGCAGGAACCGGTGGCTGACGGCTTTCCTGCCCCACTAGCTTGGCATATGGGAGGGGGGCTGATGGGTGCTTTAACCAGCCCTCAACCGGACTGATGCACGATTGATGCAGTATCGATATCTTGCCGTTTTCGCCCCCGTAGAGGACTGCGCGGTGCCCCGTGCCGTAGCATGTACCTTGTACCGTCAGGGCCGGGATACTTCCGGCTCACCGTCAGCAGCAGCGCTGGCAGCACCGCAAGCAACGCCCACCGAAGGAGCGATGAAAGGCCACATCGGCCGGACTATGTCCCAATCACGCCTGGATGTCGATCCGCTGGGATCAAGCAGCCGTTCCGTCCATTTCGATTCGCCGGAACACATGGTCAGGGCGCTCGGTGCCCACGACGAGGTGCTGCAGGTTATTGAGGCCGAGTTCAGCGATGTGAACCTGCATGTCCGCGGTAACGAGCTGTCCATTTCCGGTCCCGCCGACGCGGTCCAACTCACGCTGAACTTGGTCGAGGAGATCCGCGCGCTGGCCGCCAAGGACACCCGGATCACGCCGCAGGTGGTCGCCCAGCTGCTGCGCATGCTCGGTGAACAGACCGCGCAGCGGCCGGCCGAAGTCCTGACGTTGAACATCCTCTCTTCGCGCGGCCGCAATATCAGGCCCAAGACGCTCAACCAGAAGAACTACGTTGAGGCCATCGACAACCACACGGTGGTTTTCGGTATTGGCCCGGCCGGCACGGGCAAGACCTACCTGGCGATGGCCAAGGCGGTCCAGGCCCTGCAGCACAAAGAAGTCAACCGGATCATCCTGACCCGCCCCGCCGTGGAGGCAGGGGAGCGGCTGGGCTTCCTCCCGGGCACGCTCAGCGACAAGATCGATCCGTATCTGCGCCCGCTCTACGACGCACTGCACGACATGATGGACCCGGAGTCGATCCCGCGCCTGATGGCCGCCGGCACCATCGAGGTGGCCCCGCTGGCCTACATGCGCGGCCGCACCCTCAACGACGCCTTCATCATTCTGGACGAAGCGCAGAACACCACCCCGGAACAGATGAAGATGTTCCTCACCCGGCTGGGCTTCGGGTCCAAGATGGTGGTGACCGGCGACGTCACGCAGATCGACCTGCCCGGCGGCACCAGCTCCGGCCTGAAGATCGTCAGCGAGATCCTGGTTGGCGTCGAGGACGTCAGCTTCTCCCAGCTCGACGCCTCGGACGTGGTCCGGCACCGGCTGGTCAGCGACATAGTGACGGCGTACAGCCGCTGGGACGAGAACCGTCGCAGCGCGGGTGGCCGCCCGCCGCACCGCGCACCGGCCGCCCGGCGGAAAATTGAAGCGGAGGCCGGCCCGGAGGGTGGAGCATGAGCATCGAGGTCAATAACGAATCAACGGTCCCGGCCGACGAAGAAGAGCTGGTCCGGCTGGCCCGGTTCGTACTGGATTCGCTCTACGTGCACCCCGAAGCCGAACTGTCCATCATCATGGTGGACACTGAGGCGATGGAACGGCTGCACATCGAATGGATGGACGAACCGGGCGCCACCGATGTGCTGTCCTTCCCGATGGATGAGCTGCGTCCCGGCACCGCCATGAAGCCAGGTGCCGCCGGGGTGCTCGGCGACATCGTGATCTGTCCGCAGGTAGCGCAGGAACAGGCGCAGAAGGCAGGCCACGGGCTGCTGGACGAAATGCTGCTGCTGACCACGCACGGGATCCTGCATTTGCTCGGCTTCGACCACGCGGAGCCGGCCGAAAAGGAAGAAATGTTCGGCCTCCAGCGCCAGCTGCTTTCCTCCTTCACGGGCAAGGCTGCCCCCACCGAAACCACGCTGTAGAGACGCGCCGATGCTCTGGATACTTGCCGGCATGACGCTGGCTTTCATACTGGTCGCCGCCGCGCTCACCGCCGCCGAGGCAGCCTTCACCTACCTGCCGCGCCACGACGCCGAACATTTGCTGCGTTCCGGCCGCAGCCGCAGCCTGCGCGTGATCCTGGCCTCGCCGGCGGCCCACATGCACGCGCTGCGTTTCTGGCGCGTCTGGTTCGAGATGGCCGCCGCGGTAGCCATCGCGCTGCTGTTCCACGATCTGCTCGACAACATCTGGCTGGCCGGGCTGCTGGCTACCGTCACCATGGCCGGCGTCGGGTTCGTGCTGGTCGGGGTTTCGCCGCGGCAGCTGGGTCGGATGCATGCCAGTGCCGTCGTCCTCTCCACCGCCCTGCTGGTTCGGCTGCTCTGCGCGGTGCTGGGTCCGGTGCCGCAGTGGCTGGTCCGCCTCGGCAGTGCGGTGGCACCCAACGCGCCCCGTGCCGACGCTGCCTTCTTCACCGAAGAGGAGTTCCGGGAACTGGTGGACCGGGCCAATGAATCGGACATGATCGAGGACACGGAAGCGGAACTGATCCACTCCGTCTTCGAGTTGGGCGACACCAAGGTCAGGGCGGTGATGGTGCCGCGCACGGACATGCTCAGCATCGACTCCGGCTCCACGCTGCAGGAAGCCATGACGCTGTTCCTGCAGTCCGGTTACTCGCGCATCCCGGTGATCATGGATACCGCGGACCAGGTCCGCGGCATCCTCTACCTGAAAGACGTTGCCGCCAGAATCCATGGCCGGGCCGACCACGGCGCCGGCATGCTGGTGGACCAGATCTGCCGCGAAGTCCGCTACGTCCCGGAGTCCAAGGCGGTGGGGGAGCTGCTGCAGGAGATGCAGCGCGAGTCCACCCACGTGGCCATTGTGATCGACGAGTACGGCGGGACCGCCGGACTGGTCACCTTGGAAGACCTGATTGAAGAGATCGTCGGCGAGATCGTTGACGAGTACGACACCGAACGGCCCGAGATCGAGGCGCTGCCGGAGGGACGGTTCCGGGTCAGCGCCCGCACCAGCATCGACGACGTCGGCGAGCTGTTCGGCCTGGAATTGGACGATGAAGAGGTGGACACCGTCGGCGGGCTGCTGGCCAAGAGCCTCGGCCGGGTGCCCATCGTGGGCAGCGAAGTCCTGCTCGGGGGCCTGCACCTGCGCGCCGAACGGCTGGAGGGGCGGCGCAACCGCGTCAGCCACGTCCTGGCTTGGTATGACGCGCCGGCCCGGACGCAGTCCACTCACGACGACGGCGCTGCCGCCAACGATGCCGCGCGCCTGCCCGGGACAGAGAGGGAACGATGACAGAGAACACCCCTGATAAGGCGATGGCGATGCCGTCCAGCGGCTGGCCGGAGGACTATCGCGCGGGGTTCGTCTCGCTGGTAGGCCGGCCCAATGCGGGCAAGTCCACGCTGACCAACGCCTTGGTCGGGCAGAAGGTGGCCATCACCTCCGCCAAGCCGCAGACCACCCGGCATACGATCCGTGGCATTGTGCACCGGCCGGATGCCCAGCTGGTGCTGGTGGACACTCCCGGACTGCACCGGCCGCGGACCCTGCTGGGCCAGCGCCTGAATGACCTGGTGGCCGATACGCTCTCGGAAGTGGACGCGATCGGTTTCTGCTTGCCGGCCAATGAGAAGATTGGCCCCGGCGACCGGTTCATCGCCAACCAATTGGCGGGCTTGAACCGCAAGCCCGTGGTGGCGTTGGTCACCAAGACCGACCTGGTGGACAAGCAGGCGCTGGCCGAACAACTGTTGTCGGTGGCCGCTCTCGGCACGGAAGTCTTCGGCGCCGACGGTTTCGCGGCCATCGTGCCGGTGTCCGCCGCCAAGGGCGATCAGGTCCAGACCGTCGCCGACGTCCTGGTCCAGCAGATGCCGCTCTCGCCACCGCTGTATCCGGACGGCGAACTCACCGATGAGCCGGAGGCCGTGATGGTGGCTGAACTCATTCGGGAGGCAGCGCTGGAGGGCGTGCGCGACGAGTTGCCGCACTCGCTGGCCGTAGTGGTGGAGGAGATCGTTCCCCGCGAAGGGCGCAGTGCGGACAATCCGCTGCTGGATGTCCGGGTCAACCTGTTCGTGGAACGTCCGTCGCAGAAGGCCATCATCATCGGCAAGGGCGGTGCCAGGCTGCGCGACGTCGGCACCCGGGCGCGCCACGGGATTGAGGGCCTGCTCGGCACCAGGGTCTATCTGGACCTGCACGTGAAGATCGCCAAGGACTGGCAGCGCGACCCCAAGCAGTTGGTGCGGCTGGGCTTCTAGGCCGGGGTACAAACCGGGAACTTTCCCCAGCTTCAGGCCGTACAATACTTAGCGGCCTGCGTTCGGTCAGCCCGATCGCGCATCAATCGTTTCAACCGTTTAGAGGGGAAAGCCAGTGGTTCATCGCGGCAGCTCCAGTGATGATCCGCAGGCTCCGGCCGGCTCACATCCGCAGGCCCGGGCCGGTTCCCGTCCGCAGACCCCTGCCGGTTCAGGCCCGCAGCGGCGCGGACCGTCGCGCCGTTCCACCCCGCGCCACATGGGCCGCGGCCCCCGTTTGCTCTGGCTGAAGATCGTGTCGGGCGTGCTGGCCCTGGCTCTGGCAGCCGGGGTCGGCGTCGTCGTGTTCAAAATTGTTGGCCTGCGCGACAGCATCACCACGTCGCCGCTGAACCTGAGCACCGATGGCCCGGGGCTGCCGGTGGACCTGAGCCGGGATCCCGTGCAGATCCTCATCCTGGGCACGGACACACGGGACGGCACCGACGGCAAGTACGGCTCGAGCGACTCGTCCGCGGGCTGGGGCCAATCGGACGTGATGATGCTGCTGAACATGTCGGCGGACCGCAAACGCGTCACCGTGGTCAGCCTGCCCCGCGACCTGCTCACCGCCATCCCCAGCTGCACCGATCCGGAGAACGGGCAGGTCTATCCGGAACAGCAGTCAGCCCAGCTCAATGCCGCCCTCAGCTACGGCGGACCGGGCTGCACCGTCGCGGCAGTGAACGAGATGACCGGCCTGGAGATCGACCACTTTATGATGGCCGATTTCAACGCGGTCAAGGAACTCTCCACCGTTATCGGCGGCGTGGACGTCTGCGTCAACGAACCGATCAACGACAGTTACTCGAAACTGAAGTTGCCGGCGGGCGTGAGCTCGGTGCAGGGCGAACAAGCGCTGGCCTTCCTGCGCACCCGCCACTCCTTCGGCGACGGCGGGGACCGCGGCCGGATCAGGGCGCAGCAGAGCTTCCTGGCCTCGATGGCCCGCAAGATCCAGTCCGAGGGAACCTTGACCAATGTGCCCCGCCTGTATTCCATCGCCGAGGCCGTGGTCAGCAACCTGACCGTGGACGACGGACTGGCGGAGATTCCCCGGCTGCTGGCCCTGGCGGACCGGGTCAAGACCGTCGACCTCAGCAAGGTCGCCTTCGTGTCGCTGCCCACCCAGACCTCACCGGTGGACGGAAACCGCCTGGTGCTGGACGAGGAACCGGCCCAGGAGCTGTTCCGGATCCTGCGCGAGGACGGCGATGTGACCGCCCCGGAGGTCAATACCGCCGGATCGTCCGACGCCAAGTCCACCGACAAGGCCGGCGAGGGCTCTACCGCCGATGCGGGCGACGGGGCTTCCGCGCCCGCGACCGACGACGGCGGGGCGGCCGACGGCGGTGGGGCGGCCGACGGCGGCGCTGACGCAGGCGCGACCACGCCGGGCAACGAACCCTCCGCCGGCCAGGATGGGCCCGCCTTCGATCCGGCCGTGCAGCCCGTCCAGGTGGTCAATGCCTCCGGCGCGGCGGACCGCGGCGAGGAACTGAGCCAGCAGCTGCACGCGCTGGGCTACCTGTTGGCTGCCCCGGTGGCCGGTGATGCAGAACGGACCACGACCCAGATTTACTACTCTGCCGGCTTTGAAGAGGTGGCTCGGTCCTTGGCCAAGGAACTCAACGTTGCGCAGGCCAACGTGCTGGTCTCCGGCGACTACTACGGAGTGGCGCTTTCGGTGGGCAAGGACTTCACCAGCGGTAAGCAGCTGGCGAAGACCGGCGGTGTGGCGGGCGGCTTCAAGGGCCAGACTGCCGATCAGGTGACCTGCCAGCAGTCCGGCGCCTTCTAGCCGGCTACCAGATCCGGACCCGCTCCTCGGGCTTCAGCCAGAGCCCGTCCCCTTCGGCGGTGCCGAAGGCGTCGTGGAAGGCATCCAGGTTGCGCACCACCTGGTTGCAACGGAATTCGTTCGGTGAGTGCGGGTCGATCGCCAGCCGGCGCACCGCTTCCTCGGAGCGGATCTTCTGCCGCCAGCATTCGGCCCAGGAGTAGAAGAACCGCTCGCTGCCGGTCAGCCCGTCGACCACCGGAGCCTCCCCGCCCTGCAGGCTCAACTGGTAGGCGCGGTAGGCGATGGCCAGCCCGCCGAGGTCGCCGATGTTCTCGCCCAGTGTGAGTTCGCCGTTGACCGTGCTGCCGGGGGCCTCGGCCGGACTAAGCGCGGCGTACTGGGCCACCAGTCGGCCGGTCAGCCCCTCGAAGGCGGCCCGGTCTTCGTCCGACCACCAGTTCCGCAGTGCGCCGGTGCCGTCATACTGCGAGCCCTTGTCGTCGAAGCCGTGGCCGATCTCGTGGCCGATGACCGCTCCGATGGCGCCGTAGTTGGCGGCGGCATCGGCGTCCGCGTCGAAGAAGGGCGGTTGCAGGATGGCGGCCGGGAAGACGATTTCGTTCATGGTGGGCATGTAGTAGGCGTTGACTGTCTGCGGGGTCATGTGCCACTCGGCCTCGTCGATGGGGCCGTCCAGTTTGGCCAGATTCCGGCGGACCTCGAAGTCATTGGAGGCCTGCACGTTGGCCCAGACGTCGTCCGCAGGGGCGAAGCTGGAATAGTCGATCCACTTCTCCGGGTAGCCGATCTTGGTCCGGAAGCCCGCCAGCTTTTCCAGTGCCTTCTCGATCGTGGCCTGGGTCATCCACGGCAGGTCGGAGATGCTTTCTTTGTAGGCAGCGAGCAGGTTGGTGACCAGTTCCTCCATCCGTGCCTTGTGCGTGGGAGGGAAATGCCGGGCCACGTATTCCTGCCCGATGGCCTCGCCGAGGGCACCTTCGACCAGCGCCACCCCGCGCTTCCACCGCTCTTTCAACTCCGGGGTTCCGCTCAGGGTGCGGCCGTAGAAGCCGAAGTGGGTCTGGACCGCTTCATCGTGCAGGTAAGGCGCCGCCGTCGTCAGCAGTTGGAGCCGCAGCCATGCCTGCCAGCCCTCCAGCGGCTCGCTCTCGAGCAGTCCGTCCAGCGTAAGCAGGAAGTCCGGCTGGCACACCACCAGGTCGGCGGCGCCGGCCGCTTCCGGCCCCAGCGCCGCCAGCCATTCCGGCATCCAGCCGGCCACGGCCGCCACCTGCTCGGCGGTGCGCAGGTTGTAGGTCTGCTGCGGGTCGCGGCAGGAGACCTTGTCCAGGTGGCCGGCCGCCAGCTTGTGCTCCAGATCCAGCGCCGCGTCGGCCTGGGCCGGATCGAATCCGGCCAGTTCCAGCATCTTCGCGGCGTAGCCGCGGTAGGCCTCCCGGACGGGAGCGAATTCGTCTTCCCGGTAGTATGCCTCGTCCGGCAGGCCCAGCCCCGCTTGGTAGAGGTAGATCGCGTAGCGGGTGGGGTCGCCGGCGTCGTTGTTGACAAAGAAGGCCAGCGGATAGGCCGCGCCGCTGCGGCTGAAGGCGCCGATGATCTCGCGCAGGCCGTCCCGGTCGGAGATTTTCCCGATCGCGGCGAATTGCTCCGCCAGCGGGGAGAAGCCCTTGGCTTCGACAGTTTCGGTGTCCATGAACCCGGCATAGAGCACGCCGATCTTCCCGGCTGAACTGGCCGGGTCGGGGTGCTGGGCGGCGTCCTCGATGATGGCGTGCACGGCCTCTTCGGAGGCATCGCGCAGGGCGGTGAAGGAGCCCTCCAGCGCCCGGTCGTCCGGGATGGCAGTCTCCGCGAGCCACGTGCCGTTCACGTGTCGGAAGAGGTCGTCCTGCGGGCGGACGGCCGGGTCGACGTTGGACAATACGATTCCGGAGCGGCTCATATGGCGCCTCATTTCATAGTTGCGTCAGGGTTTCCCTCACATCCTACGCACCGTGCTAGTGTGAAATTGTGCGCGCAGGAATGCTCCTTCTTAGCTGCCGCGGCGAGGCCACGCGAACTTCTGTTTGACAGGCCGAACCCTCGCTGCGGAGTTTGTGTTGCCCGGCCAAAATTCTTCAATTAGCACTCATGAGAAAAGGCCACACACCAAAATGCGAAACGCACAAAAGCCCTCCGGAATGCCCATCCATAAGTACATTCCGTTCCAGGACCAGATCACCGTAGAACTGCCCGACCGCACCTGGCCGGACAAAGTGATGACCAAAGCCCCGCGCTGGTGCGCAGTGGACCTGCGTGACGGCAACCAGGCGCTGATCGACCCGATGAGCCCCGAACGCAAGCACAAGATGTTCGACCTGCTGGTGGGGATGGGCTTCAAGGAGATCGAGGTCGGGTTCCCCTCTGCCTCGCAGACCGACTTCGACTTTGTCCGCCAGCTGATCGAAGGCGACCGGATCCCCGACGACGTGACCATTCAGGTGCTGACGCAGTCCCGCGAACACCTGATTGAGCGCACCTACGAGTCGATTGCCGGCGCCGGCCGGGCCATCGTCCACCTGTACAACTCCACTTCCGTCCTGCAGCGCCGCGTGGTGTTCCGCGAAGACCAGGACGGCATCGTGGACATCGCGCTGCAGGGGGCCCAGCTTTGCCGCAAGTATGAAGAGGGGCTGAAGGGCACCGAGATCACCTACGAGTACTCGCCCGAGTCCTACACCGGGACCGAGCTGGAATTCGCCGCCCGCATCTGCAACGCCGTCACCGACGTCTTCGAAATCTCGGCGGACCGGAACGTGATCCTGAACCTGCCGGCCACGGTGGAGATGGCCACCCCGAATGTCTACGCCGACTCGATCGAGTGGATGTCGCGGAACCTGTCCAACCGTGAGCACGTGATCCTCTCGCTGCACCCGCACAACGACCGCGGGACCGGCGTGGCCGCGGCGGAACTGGGCTACCTGGCCGGCGCCGACCGGATCGAGGGGTGCCTGTTCGGCAACGGCGAGCGGACCGGCAACGTGGACCTGGTGACGCTGGGGCTGAACATGTTCAGCCAGGGCATTGACCCGATGATCGACTTCTCCAACATCGACGAAGTCCGCCGCACGGTTGAATACTGCAACCAGTTGCCGGTGCCGGAGCGGTCCCCGTACGGCGGAGATCTGGTCTTCACCGCCTTCTCCGGTTCGCACCAGGACGCCATCAAGAAGGGCTTCGAGGCGATGGACGCCGACGCAGCCCAACAGGGCAAGACGGTGGACGAGCTGGTCTGGGCGGTGCCGTACCTGCCGGTGGATCCCAAGGACCTGGGCCGCAGCTACGAAGCGGTGATCAGGGTCAACTCGCAGTCCGGCAAGGGCGGCGTGGCCTACCTGCTCAAGCACGAGCACAAGCTGGACCTGCCGCGCCGCGCGCAGATCGAATTCTCCGGCGTCATCCAGCGCCGCACGGAAACCGTGGGCGGCGAAGTCAGCCCGGCGCAGCTGTGGGAGGTCTTTAACGACGAGTACCTGCCGACCCCCGAGAACACCTGGGGCCACTACACGCTCGGCTCGGTGAAGACCGACAGCGCCGAAGACGGCACCTTCCAGCTGACCGCCACCATGGGCGTGGACGGGGTGCAAAGCCGCCGCACGGCCGAGGGCAACGGGCCGATCGCCGCGCTGCTGGAAATCTTCCGCCAGGACGGCGTTGACGTACGGGTACTGGACTACACCGAGCATGCGCTGTCCGAGGGCGGCAACGCCCGGGCGGCCGCCTACGTCGAGTGCGCCGTGGGCGAGCGGGTGCTGTGGGGCGTGGGTATCGACACCAACACCACCATGTCCTCGCTTAAGGCCGTGGTGTCAGCGGTGAACCGCGCCATCCGCGACGAAACCGCCAAGCAGAGCGTCGCCTCGGTCTAGCCCACCGAAAGAGTCCTTGCGGGCCTTCCTGCCGTACCGCGGCGGGGAGGCCCGCTTTAGTGGGAGAATGGAACGGTGTCCAACAGATCCTTCGCCTCCCATACCTACCGGGACCAGGGCGTCATCCTGCGGACCCACAAACTCGGCGAGGCCGACCGGATCATCACCCTGCTCACCAAGCAGCACGGCCAGATCCGGGCGGTTGCCAAAGGCGTACGCCGCACCAGCAGCAAATTCGGCGCGGTGCTGGAACCGTTTATGGTGGCGGACCTGCAGCTGGTTTCCGGCCGCAGCCTCGACATCGTCACGCAGGCGCAGATGGTGGGTCCCTATGGCCGCGACATCGCGGCCGACTACACCAAATACACCTCCGCCGCCGCAATCTGCGAGACGGCTGAAAAACTCACCGACGTCGACGGCGAGTCCGCCAACGCGCAGTACGGGCTGGTCATCGGCGCGCTCTCCGCGCTCAGCCGCAGCGTTCACGCGCCGGAGCTGATCCTTGATTCCTACCTGCTGCGCGCGCTGGCGACCGCTGGCTGGGCCCCGAGCTTCGACCAGTGCGCCCGCTGCGGCGAACCGGGACCGCACACCGCCTTCAACGCGCCGCTGGGCGGTGCGGTGTGCCACGACTGCCGGCCACCGGGATCCGCGTCGCCGGCACCGCAGACCATGCAGTTGCTCGCCGCCCTGCTCTCCGCGGACTGGCCGGCCGCGGATGCCTCGGCCACCGGACCCCGGCGAGAAGCCGCCGGGCTGGTGGCCAGTTATCTGCAGTGGCACCTGGAGCGAACCCTGAAATCCCTCAAGCACGTGGAGCGAGTGTGACCCCAACTTCCCGGAAACCACAGCAGCCTTGGCCGCACCCGTCCGGAGCCCTGCCGCCCGCCCTGCCGCCGGCGCTGGTTCCGGATCACGTGGCCATTGTGATGGACGGCAACGGCCGCTGGGCCAACCAGCGCGGCCTGCCCCGGACCGAAGGCCACCGGGCCGGCGAAGCGGCGCTGCTGGACGTGATGGCCGGCGCCATCGAGATCGGGGTCAAACACGTCAGCGTGTACGCCTTTTCCACCGAGAACTGGAAGCGGTCGCCGGACGAGGTGCGTTTCCTGATGGGCTTCAGCCGGGACGTCCTGCGCCGCCAGCGCGACCAGCTGGACGCCTGGGGCGTGCGCATCCGCTGGTCCGGGCGCCGGCCCCGGCTGTGGAAGTCGGTGGTCAACGAACTGGAGGTGGCCGAGCGCCAGACGGCGGGCAACTCCACCTGCACGCTGACCATGTGCGTGAACTACGGCGGCCGGGCGGAAATCGCCGACGCCGCCGCCGCCATCGCCGCGGACGTTGCGGCCGGCAGGTTGCGGGCGTCGTCGGTCTCGGAAAAGACCGTGCAGCGCTACCTTGACGAGCCGGACCTGCCGGACGTCGACTTGTTCCTGCGCACCTCGGGGGAACAGCGCTTCTCCAACTTCATGCTCTGGCAGTCGGCGTATGCCGAGATGGTGTTCATGGATACGCTGTGGCCGGATGTGGACCGGCGCACGCTGTGGGAAGCCATCGATATCTATGCCCGCCGCGACCGCCGCTATGGGGGAGCGGTGGACGCCGCGGCCGCGGGCGGCGCCTAGGCCGGTAACGGCGCCTAGGCTGGTTGCGGCGGACGGGCGGGGTGTTCGGTCATCCCGCCCTGGAGCATGTAGGCCTGCGCCCAGCGCTGCAGCCGTGCATAGGCGTCCTGGCGGACGTCGGCCCGTGAGAGGAACACATCGTGCAGGGCATCCTGCACCTGCTCGATGGTCACGCTGCGGCCCAGCCGCACCGCCCGCTCGGTCATGGTGCGGATGTCCAGCACCACGTCGGTGTTCTTCATGTCCTCGTGCCAGACCGGCCCGTTCATGCTGCGCGTCGAAGACAACACCAGCACCGGGATCTCCAGGTTGAGGCCCTTGGCGACCTTCGCCTGCCCGTCCCAGATGGCGCTGAGCCAGCCGGCGCGCACCGGGAAGGACTCCGGCGGGCGCAGCTTGGGGTCCAGATCCCATTCACCCTCGGCCGTTCGGCTGATGCTGCGGTAATAGAAGCCGCGTACCGGAAGCCTGATCTCGGCCTCGGGCTTCAGCCTGGACAGCGGCTCCAGCACGGCGCCCGCGGCGCGGCGGACCAAGGCGCTGCCGTGCATTTCCAGCCACGGGCTGTTCAGCACCAGCGCGCGCAGCCGGCCGGGATGCTCGGCCGCCCACAAGGACGCCACCAGCCCGCCGGTCGAGTGTCCCATCAGCGTGATGTTCGTCTCCGCACTGCCGTTTTCCTCGCGGATCAGGTCCAGCGCCAGGGAGATCTCGTCGTCGTACTGGCGCAGATCGGTCACGTAGCCCGCAGGCTCGCCCTCCTGCAGGCTGCGGCCATGGTGGTGCAGGTCCAGCGCGTAGAAGGCCACACCCTGCCGGTGCCAGAATCCGGCCAGTTCGGTGTTGAAGAAATAGTCGCTCCAACCGTGCACATACAGGACGGAGTGGCCGCCGGGGGAGCGCCGTGGGGACTGAGGCAGATAGCGGATCAGCGTGGCCCGCTGCGCCGCGCCATCGACGGCCGGCACCTGCAGGACCGTGGACTCGAACTCCGCACCGAGCATGTCTTCCTGCCAGTCGGCTGCCATCGCCAGGGTGGTCCTTCCTCTCGCCGGGATCGCTGACCCCATGCTAACGCCTAAGGCGACACGGTTTGGTGCGGCGGCCTGCACACGGAAAACTAGGACCATGCGCCTGTACCCAGCCTTCTTCCGCGCCGCGTTCTCCTGGATGGACGCCGAGCGCGCACACCGAATTGGTTTCCAGCTCATCCGTGCCGCGCACCGCTGCGGAGCCGGGGCAGTGCTCCGGCGCCTGACCCGTCCGCATCAGTCGCTGGCCACCCAGGCCCTGGGCCTGAGCTTCCCGTCGCCGTTCGGCCTGGCCGCCGGCTTCGACAAGGAAGGCCACGGCATCGAGGCCCTGGCCGACCTGGGCTTTGGTGCGGTGGAGATCGGCACCATCACCGGCAGCGCGCAGCCGGGCAATGCCCAGCCGCGGCTGTTCCGGCTGATCGAAGACCGCGCGGTGATCAACCGGATGGGATTCAACAACGACGGCGCGGCGGCCGTCGCACCGCGGATCGCCGCCGCCCGGCGCGGCCTCGCCGCCCGCTACGGTGCCCAGCGGCCGGTCATCGGCATCAACATTGGCAAGACCAAGGTGGTGGAACTGGACGACGCCACCGAGGACTACCTGAAGAGCACCCGGTTGCTGGCCTCGTCGGCGGATTATCTGGTGGTCAACGTGTCCTCGCCGAACACGCCGGGCCTGCGGCTGCTGCAGAGCGTGGACACGCTGCGGCCGCTGCTGCAGGCGGTGGGCGAGACGGCCGATTCGGTGGCGGGGCGGCATGTGCCGCTGCTGGTCAAGATTGCCCCCGACCTGAGCGACGAAGACATCGACGACGTCGCCCGGCTGGCGCAGGAGCTGCGTCTGGACGGCATCATCGCGACCAACACGACAATTTCCCGTGACGGTCTGGCATCGGACTCGGCCAAGGTTGCCGCGTGCGGCGGCGGAGGGCTATCCGGCGCGCCCCTGAAGCAGCGGTCGCTTGAGGTGCTGCGCCGGCTGCGCACCGCCGTCGGACATGATGTGGTGCTGGTGTCCGTGGGCGGCGTGGAGACGGCCGGCGACGTGCAGCAACGGCTGGATGCCGGGGCCACGCTGGTGCAGGGCTACACGGCGTTCCTGTACGAGGGGCCGTTCTGGGCCAGCCGGATCAACCGCGGCTTGGCGAAGCGTCGGCGCTGAACTTGCCGCGGGCATGCAAAAGGGTCGGGAGCAGCAGTGCTCCCGACCCTTTGACGCGGTGCCCTCCGCGGAGAATCAGCTGGGGTATTGGCCGCGCTTGACCTGCGGCTTCGGCAGGCGCATCCGGCGCAGCTGCAGGCCGCGCATCACGCCGTACCAGACAGCACCGCGTTCCA
This sequence comes from Arthrobacter sp. NPDC089319, assembly GCF_040684925.1. NCBI lineage: Bacteria > Bacillati > Actinomycetota > Actinomycetes > Micrococcales > Micrococcaceae > Arthrobacter > Arthrobacter sp. NPDC089319. The sequence goes on from NZ_JBFBGZ010000004.1 coordinate 200,850, forward strand.
CCTCGCCGAACTTGGCGGTCAGGCGCTTCTTGAGCTGCCGTCCCAGGATGATGGCGTCGACGGCCACCAGGCCCAGCAGCACCCAGAAGCCCACCAGGATAAAGGCCTGGACATTGAGGTCGCGGACAAAGCTGAGGATCACGAAGATCAGCGCGAAGACAATCAGGAATTCGCCCAGCACCCAGCGGGCATCTACGAAGTCCCGGACAAAGCGCTTCTGCGGGCCCTTGTCGCGGAACGGCAGGTAGCGCTCATCGCCGGTGTTCATCGCCTCGCGCATCTTCAGCCGCTGGTCCGCCTGGGCAACGCGGTTCGCGTCGCGCGCTGCCTTCCGGTCATTAGGGACCAGCGGGCGCTTGCGCGCGGCCTCCTGGTCCTTGCGCCGGGGCGTGGGCGCGCCCTTGCCGTCCCGGGGCTGCGCCGCAGGGGCCTGGTCGATGGTTTCTTGGGGCGTAGGAGCCTCTTTTTTACGTCCGAACACCAGTCAAGAATACCGGACCGCCCGCGCGTATCAGCCAGTATCGAAGCACCGGCACGGCGGCCGCCCCGCGGGCATCGGTGTGACCGCAATCCGGGCGGTAGGGTGGCGGCTATGACCAATGTAAACGTTGAAAAACTTGCCGCCGCGGTGGACTCCGGCATGGGGTACACCATTTCCTCGCTGGAGCAGCTGGTCTCCATCCCGGGGGTCGCCTGGGCGGCCTTCGATCAGCAAGATCTGGTCCGCAGTGCCGATGCCGTGGCCGGCTTGGTCCGCGAGCTGGGGCTGGAGGACGTACAGATCCTCAGCGTGCCGAATGGCGAGTCTGCTGGCGGCCCTGCCGTTGTGGCCCGCCGGCCGGCGGCTGCCGGCAAGCCGACCGTGCTGCTGTATGCGCACCACGACGTGCAGCCCCCCGGGGATCCGGCGCTCTGGAAGACGGAACCGTTCAAGGCCACGGAGATCGACGGCCGCCTGTACGGCCGCGGCGCCGCCGATGACAAGGCCGGGATCATGGTCCATCTGGCCTCGCTGCGGGCGCTGCTGGAGGTACTTGGCGACGACTTCGGCGTCGGCGTCACCTTCTTCTTCGAGGGGGAGGAAGAGGCCGGTTCGCCGACCTTCCGTACCTTCCTCGAGACCCACCGCGAACTGCTGCGCGCCGACGCGATCATTGTTGCCGATTCCAGCAACTGGAAGGTCGGCGTGCCGGCCCTGACCACCAGTCTGCGCGGCCTGGTGGACGGCACTGTTGAGCTGCGGGTGCTGGATCACGCCGTCCACTCCGGCATGTTCGGCGGTCCGCTGTTGGATGCGCCCACCCTGCTCGCCCGGCTGATCGCCACCTTCCACGACGACGGCGGCGCTGTCGCCATTGATGGTCTTATCTCGGCTCCCGCCGCGTCGGTGGACTATCCGGAAGAGGATTTCCGGCGAGACTCGTCGGTGCTGGATTCGGTGCAGTTGGCGGGCACCGGCAGCATCGCCGACCGGTTGTGGAACAAGCCGGCCATGTCAGTGATCGGCATTGACGCGCCCAGCGTGGAGCTGGCCTCGAACACCTTGATTCCGTCGGCCAGGGCCAAGATCAGCCTGCGGCTGGCGCCCGGCCAGGACCCCGACCGGGCGATGGAGGCGGTGGCCGCCCATGTGGCCTCCCACGCACCGTTCGGGGCCGAGACCACCTTCGTGCCGGGGGAGCGGGGCCAGGCCTTCGCCACCGACACCACCGCCCCCGCGGCCCGGTCCGCGCTGTGGGCGCTGGAACAGGCTTGGGGCACGCAGCCGGTGGAGGCGGGCATGGGCGGGTCCATCCCGTTCATCGCCGACCTCACGGAGGTCTACCCGCAGGCACAGATCCTGATCACCGGTGTGGAAGACCCCGATTCGCGGGCGCATTCGGCCAACGAGTCGCTGCATCTGGGCGACTTCCGCAATGCAGTCCTGGCACAGGCGCTGCTGCTGGCCCGAGTGAACGAAGAGGGCATCTGAGACGGCGTCAGGAGGGCCCCGGCGACCGGCTAAGTTATCCCATTTTGGGCGACGCGACGTACGATGGAACGGTAGCCCGACGCACCACTGAGTAATAGCAGCAGGTCACCGGACGGCCCGTCACAGATAAGGAAGTGCAATGAGCGCAACGACCAACTCATCCGCCCCGATCGCGGCACCCGAATCGGCAGAACTGCCCACGCACGAAGTGGCTCTGACCGATGTGGCAGCCGGAAAGGTGCGCAGTCTTTTGGAACAGGAAGGCCGCACCGACCTGCGCCTGCGGGTTGCGGTCCAGCCGGGCGGCTGCTCCGGCCTGATCTACCAGCTGTACTTCGACGAGCGGATGCTCGACGGTGACGCAGTCCGTGATTTCGACGGCGTTGAGGTGGTCGTGGACAAGATGAGCGTCCCTTATCTCTCCGGCGCCTCGATTGACTTCGAGGACACCATCTCCAAGCAGGGATTCACCATCGACAATCCAAACGCCGGTGGTTCGTGCGCCTGTGGAGACTCGTTCCACTAACAGCTGGCGGGGCATTCCCCGGCCGCAGGACGGCCGACGCACGGGGGAGCCTGTCACATGAAAGTCATGTGTGCGGGTAAGCTCTACAGTGAGTAGTAAAACTGGATATGAGGCCAGGGCTTTGCTCTGCCATGGCCCCATCACTTGCACGAAACAAAGAGGAAGGGCCGTCTGTGAGTTCGCAGGTTCGAACCGGCAGTCGACGCGCCAGAATTGCCAAGGCCACGGGTCTGGGTACAGTCGGGGCGTTGTTGTTGACGGGATGTTCAGAAGAAGTCCGCATGGGCTGGTTGCCCACACAGCGGGACGTTACCAACCACACTCCCGAAATCATCGATTTGTGGGTGAACGGATGGATCGCCGCGTTGGCTGTTGGTGTCCTGACCTGGGGCTTGCTCCTCTGGTGCATCATCGCCTACCGCCGGCGCAAGGGCGAGACCGGCTACCCCCGCCAGCTCAGCTACAACCTGCCGCTCGAAATCTTCTACACGGCGGTCCCGATCGTCATGGTCCTGGTCTTCTTCTACTTCACGGACAAGACCACGACCAACATCACCGCCCGGACCGACAACCCCGACGTCGTCGTCGACGTGCGCGGTAAGCAGTGGGCCTGGGACTTCAACTACGTCAAGCAGGACAAGTACTTTGCCGGCGTGCAGGCCCACCTGACCGGTGAGACCGGCGTTCCGGAGACCCTGCCGACGCTTTACCTGCCGGTAAACCAGAGCGTGGAGCTGCAGATCAACTCCCGCGACGTCATCCACTCGTTCTGGGTTCCCGCCTTCCTGCAGAAGGTGGACATGATCCCTGGCAAGACCAACCACCTGAGCTTCACCCCGACCCGTGAGGGCATCTACGACGGCAAGTGTGCCGAGCTTTGCGGTGAATTCCACTCCGAAATGCTCTTCCGCGTCGCTGTGGTCTCCGAGGCTGAGTTTGAGGCGCAGATGGCGCGGCTCAAGGACGGCCAGATCGGCGAAGAGTACGACCGCAACCCCTACGCTGAAGCGTCGAAGTAAAGGAGCGAGGGCCACAAGTGTCAACGTACGAATACACAGCTGACGACCGGGGTACCACGGTAGCTCCGCGCGTCGTCCCGAGGTCCAAGGGACGCATCGTCGTCAACTGGATCACCTCCACGGACCACAAGACGATCGGGTACATGTACCTGATCACCTCGTTCATCTTCTTCTGCCTCGGCGGCGTGATGGCCCTGGTCATCCGCGCCGAACTGTTCGAGCCCGGTATGCAGATCCTGCAGACCAAGGAGCAGTACAACCAGCTGTTCACCATGCACGGCACGGTGATGCTGCTGATGTTCGCCACACCGCTGTTCGCCGGCTTCGCCAACGTCATCATGCCGCTGCAGATCGGCGCCCCCGATGTGGCGTTCCCGCGCCTGAACGCACTGGCTTTCTGGTTCTTCCTGTTCGGCAGCGTGATCGCCGTCGCCGGCTTCATCACCCCGCAGGGCGCCGCCTCCTTCGGTTGGTTCGCGTATGCGCCGTTGTCCAACACCACCTTCTCGCCCGGCGTGGGCGGAGATTTGTGGGTCTTCGGCCTGGCGCTCTCCGGATTCGGTACCATTCTGGGCTCGGTCAACTTCATCACCACGATCATCACCATGCGGGCCCCCGGCCTGACCATGTGGCGGATGCCGATCTTCACCTGGAACACGCTGGTCACCGGCATCCTGGTCATGATGGCGTTCCCGCCGCTGGCCTCGGCCCTGTTCGCACTTGGTGCTGACCGGCGCTTCGGTGCCCACATCTTCAACCCGGAAAACGGCGGCGCCATCCTGTGGCAGCACCTGTTCTGGTTCTTCGGCCACCCCGAGGTCTACATCATCGCGCTGCCGTTCTTCGGCATCGTGTCCGAGATCTTCCCGGTGTTCAGCCGCAAGCCGATCTTCGGCTACAAGGGCCTGGTCTACGCGACCATCGCTATCGCCGCCCTGTCCGTGACGGTGTGGGCACACCACATGTACGTCACCGGATCGGTCCTGCTGCCGTTCTTCGCCTTCATGACCATGCTGATCGCGGTGCCCACCGGCGTGAAGTTCTTCAACTGGATCGGCACCATGTGGCGCGGATCGATTACCTTCGAAACGCCGATGCTGTGGAGCCTGGGCTTCCTGGCCACCTTCCTGTTCGGCGGACTGACCGGCATCATCCTGGCTTCGCCGCCGCTGGACTTCCACGTCTCCGACACCTACTTCGTGGTGGCGCACTTCCACTACGTGGTCTTCGGAACCGTCGTGTTCGCCATGTTTGCGGGCTTCTACTTCTGGTGGCCCAAGTGGACCGGCAAGATGCTCAACGAGCGTCTGGGCAAGATCCACTTCTGGATGCTGTTCCTCGGCTTCCACGGAACCTTCCTGATCCAGCACTGGCTCGGTGTCGAGGGCATGCCGCGCCGCTACGCGGACTACATGCCGGAAGACGGGTTCACCGCAATGAACCAGTTCTCCACCGTTGCATCGTTCGTGCTCGGCGCTTCGATGATCCCGTTCTTCTGGAACGTGTACATCACCTGGCGCAACGGCAAGAAGGTCGAGGTCGACGACCCCTGGGGCTTCGGTGCCTCGCTGGAGTGGGCTACCTCTTGCCCGCCGCCGCGGCACAACTTCACCTCGCTGCCCCGGATCCGGTCGGAGCGCCCTGCGCTGGACCTGCACCACCCGGAGCTGGCACCGCGGCACACCCCGACGACTCCGGTGCCGGCGGCCCAGCTGGCCGGTCCCGCTGACCAGAAGGACGCATAACTGTGAAGATAGAAGCCTGGCTATTCATCGCCCTTGCGCCGTTCTTCGCCATCGTCGCCACCGTCTACGGCTTCATGGGAGCCTGGCACGAACCGGTAGGTTACCTTGCGCTGTACCTGACGGCCGGACTGTCCCTGATGATCGGCGGTTACCTCTGGTTCACCGCACGGCGGGTCGGCCCCCGTCCGGAGGACCGGGTGGACGCGGAAATCCATGAGGGTGCCGGCGAACAAGGCATGTTCAGCCCCTGGAGCTGGTGGCCGCTGGTCCTCGGCCTTGGTGCCGCCTCCGGCTTCATGGGCCTCGCGGTCGGCTGGTGGATCGTCTACATCGCGATTGGTCTGACCACGGTAGCCATCATCGGATGGGTTTACGAATACAGCCGTGGGGACCACGCCCACTAAGTAAAGAGCAAGAACGAAGGGCCCGGAACCGCTTGGTTCCGGGCCCTTTCGCATGCCCGTGCAAGCCGCAAGTACGGCATGGCTGGTCTAGACCGGGATAGAATAGGGTCAATCCCCATTACCCGAGCAGGAGGCCGCATGTCCGCAAGTTCAGCCGCGATCCAAGGCGAGATCGATGCGTCATCGGCGACTGCCAAGCATGTTCAGCTGCGGGACATTTTGCGCCGGCATGCCCAGGAACGCTGTGAACCCGGAGGCGCATTTCCCTCGGAGCGGGACCTAACCGAACGCTTCTCAGTGGCGCGGATGACCGTGCGGCAGGCAATCGACTCGCTCGTTGCCGAGCAGGTACTGGAGCGCATCGTCGGACTGGGGACCTTCGTGAGCCAGCCCAAACTGGACCTGCAGGTCAAGCTCACCTCGTACACCGAGGAGATGCAGCGCCGCGGCATGGTCCCGGACGCCCGGGTGCTTAGCTTCGAACAGATCGGCGCCACCCCGCTGGTGGCCCGCGAACTCCAGATCGAGGAGGGCCAGCCGGTCGTACGGTTCCGCCGCCAGCTGCTGGCCGATGCCGAGCCCATGAGCGTGGACGAAAACTTCATCCCAGCCCAGCGGGTGCCGGGCATCCTGGACGAGGGGCCGCCGTCGTCGCTGTACAACGTTCTGAGCGAACGCTACGGCCTGATCATGGAGTGGGGCGAGGACACCATCGAGGCCACCGCGGCGCAGCCTTCAATCGCCCGGCTGCTGAATGTGGACATCGGATCACCGCTGCTGAAGATCCAGCGCCATGCCTACGTGTCCAAGACCATGGTGGACTTCTCCATCTCGTACTACAGGGCGGACCGCTACAAGCTCTGGGTGCCGCTGCAACGGCCTGGCGGACGCGCACCGCGTTCGTACAACGTGAAGAGGTATTAGGGCCCCCAGCACCCCGTGGAATGGCCGTAGCAGACGGATGTCAGGCAACTGCGTGTCGGGCTGTTGGCTCCATCCGTCTGCACGCCCGAGCTGCAGACAGAGGAACCGCAGACGCAGGAGCTGCAGACACAAGAATGGCCCCGGACTCAGTCCGGGGCCATTCTTAGTCAGACGGTTCCTTAGCGGCCGCTGACTTCTGCCTTTTCGGCGGGAGCCTCAACCTCAGCGTGGTGGCTGTGTGCAGCCTCCAGCTCGGCCGGGGTAACCGGTGCCACGCGATCCTCGAAGAAGAACCGCGACAGGGTGCCGCGCAGCTTCTCGGTGCGCTTGATGTGGCCGGCCTTGTTCGGCTGTGCCGGGAGCACCTCGGGGGATTCGAAGTTGACCAGGCGGTACAGCTTGTAGTCGTTCAGCGGCTCGTGGACCTCGATGAACTCGCCGTGCGGCAGGCGGACGATGCGTCCGGTCTCGCGACCATGCAGCGCGATCTCGCGGTCCTTGCGCTGCAGTGCAAGGCAAATGCGGCGCGTGACGATGAAGCCGAGGATCGGACCGAGGAAGAACAGCGCGCGCAGCCAGTACGTCACGTCGTTCAGCGACACATGGAAGTGCGTGGCGATCAGGTCCGAGCTGGCAGCTGCCCACATCACCGAGTAGAAGACGATGCCTGCGACACCAATGCCGGTGCGGAACGGTGCGTTGCGCGGGCGGTCCAGGATGTGGTGCTCGCGCTGGTCCTTGGTGATCCAGCGTTCGATCCAGGGCCAAGCGAACATCACGGTGAACAGCAGGCCTGCCGGGGCAAGGGCCGGGAGCAGCACGTTCAGCGAAATGGTCCGGCCGAAGATGACGAACTCGCCCACGCCTGGCATCAGGCGCAGCGCGCCATCCACCCAGCCGATGTACCAGTCAGGCTGGGTACCGGCCGAAACGGGGGAGGGGTCGTAGGGTCCGTAGTCCCAGATCGCGAGGATCTGGAAGTTGGCCGCAATGACGGCCAGGATGCCGAAGACCACGAAGAAGAAACCGCCAGCCTTGGCCGCGTAGACCGGGCCGATCGGGAAGCCGACAACGTTGGACTCGGAACGGCCCGGGCCGGGGTACTGCGTGTGCTTGTGCACCACGACCATGAACAGGTGGACGGCAATCATCAGCAGGATCATCGCCGGAACCAGCAGGATGTGGAGCACGTAGAGGCGTCCCACAATATCGGTACCGGGGAACTCGCCGCCGAAGAGCAGCAGGGAGATGTAGGTTCCGACCAGGGGGATTCCCTTGATCACGCCGTCGATGATCCGCAGGCCGTTGCCGGAGAGCAGGTCGTCCGGCAGCGAGTAACCGGTGAAGCCGGCAGCCAGGGCCAGAATCAGCAGGACGCAGCCGACGACCCAGTTCAGCTCGCGCGGCCGGCGGAAAGCGCCGGTGAAGAAAACGCGCAGCATGTGGAACGACACCGAGGCGACGAACAGCAGTGCCGACCAGTGGTGCAGCTGGCGCATGAAGAGTCCGCCGCGGACCTCGAAGGAAATCTCCAGGGTGGACTGGTAAGCGACCGACATCTCGACGCCCTTGAGCGGGACGTACGGTCCTGCGTAGTGCGTCTCCGCCATCGACGGATCGAAGAAGAACGTCAGGAACGTTCCGGAGAGCAGCAGGATGACGAAGGAGTAGAGCGCTACTTCACCGAACATGAAGGACCAGTGGTCCGGGAAGATCTTCCGCCCGAATTCCTTGACGATGGACGAGCCGCCGACGCGGGTGTCGACGAAGTTGGTGATCCGTCCAACCCGTGTCTTGGGTACGTAGGTATCAGTTGAAGCGCTCATGCTTAGCCACGCTCCCAGTAGCTCGGTCCAACAGGTTCATGGAAGTCGCTGGTGGCGACCAAGTAGCCCTCGTCGTCAACGCTGATCGGAAGCTGGGGCAAGGCGTGTGCGGCGGGGCCGAAGATCACCTTGCATTCCTGGGTCAGGTCGAAGGTCGACTGGTGGCAAGGGCAGAGCAGGTGGTGCGTGTGCTGTTCGTACAGCGCCACCGGGCATCCGACGTGGGTGCAGATTTTCGAATAAGCAACGATGCCATTGTAGTTCCAGTCTTCGCGACCGGGGGAGACATTCAGCTCGTCCGGGTTCAGCCGCATCAACAGGACGACGGCCTTGGCCTTCTCTTCGAGCTTGTGTTCGGCTTCGTTCAGGCCCTCGGGAATGACGTGGAAGGCGGAACCAATGGTGACATCCGAAGCTTTGATCGGGGTGCCGCTCGGGTCGCGGGTGAGGCGAACGCCGGCATCCCACATGGTGTGCCGCAGCACGTCCGGGTTCAGGTCCTTGGACAGGTCGCGGAAGATGCCGATGGCGGGCAGGATGGCCAGTACACCGGCTCCGATCAGCGTGTTGCGGATCAGCGGACGGCGGGAGATGCCCGATTCGTCGAGGACCTGGCCAATGATCTGCTCGGCGTCCCGGCGGTCCTCTTCGGTGCGGACCTCGTGGCGCTCTTCCACGATTTCGTGGTCAGGCATAAGGGTCTTGGCCCAGTGGACAATGCCGACGCCGATGCCAAGCATCGCGAAGGCCGTACCCATGCCCAGGGTGAAGTTCTGAAAACGCAGCGTTGCGATGGTGTCATCCAAACGGATGCCAAAGTACCCGACGAAGAAAAGTACGGTGCCGATGATGGAGATTACGAAGAGTATCGCAACCTGGCGTTCGGCGCGCTTTTCCGCCCGGGGATCTTTGTCGGCACGGCGCGGGCGGTGCGGGGGAAGTCCAGGATCCTGAAACTTCTCCACGTCGCTCTGACCAGCCGTAGCAACGGTGCCCGAGGTGCTCGGACTGCCGTGACTATGGTCGCCCATGATCCCTCTCATCCTTCTCTAAATAGTTCAAAAACATATATGACTGTTGACGCTTCTGCGGCGGCCCTTGCAGGCCGCCGGTGAGCGAAGGTTAGGAAGACCGCTGGGTCAGCCAGATGGTGAATGCGATAACGATTCCCAATCCGGCAGTCCACATCAGCAGACCTTCGGATACCGGACCGAGCGAGCCGAGCGAGAAGCCACCCGGGGTGCCCTGTTCTTCAATCGTCTTCAGGAAGGCGATGACATCGCGCTTCTCCTCGGGGGAGATGTTCGCGTCGCTGAACACCGGCATGTTCTGGGGGCCGGTGGCCATGGCTTCGTAAATGTGTGCTTCGCTGACGCCGGCCAGGGCGGGGGCGAACTTGCCGCGGGTCAATGCACCGCCGGCGGCGGAAGCGTTGTGGCACATGGCGCAGTTGACACGGAAGATTTCGCCGCCGGCGGCGGGATCTCCCTTAGCGACATCGAGCAGCTCTTCCTCGGGAATGGCCGGGCCGGCGCCGAGGGAGGCCACGTACGCAGCAAGCTGCATGGTCTGCTCTTCGGAGAACTGGTTCGGCTTGGCCTGTGCCTGCGGTCCGGACATCTGCATCGGCATCCGGCCGGTGCCCACCTGGAAGTCGACAGCGGCGGCGCCGACGCCGATCAAGGCCGGGCCCGCCTGATTGCCGTGTGCACCCTGCGGGGCCCCGACAGCACCAATTCCGTGACAAGTTGCGCAGTTGGCCACGAAGAGCTTTTCGCCCTCTTCGATGTCCTGCGCGGAAAAGTTGGTGGTCTGGGCCTTGGCCTCGTTGACATTGCCGGCGACGGCGTACAAGCCGCCGGTGACCAGCAATCCCAAGAGCAACAGGGCAACGGCCGCCAGGGGATGTCGTCGCCTCTGGGAGAGTGCCTTCACTTGATGGTTCCTAACTCTGCGGTGCGTGTGCGTAGATGTTCGGCCGGGGCGGTCCTGCAGCAGCGTGCAGGCTCTGGCCGTCTACTTCAGGAAGTAGATGATGATGAAGAGCGCGATCCACACGACGTCGACGAAGTGCCAGTAGTACGACGTGACGATGGCAGACGTGGCCTCGAAATGACCGAACTTCTTGGCGACGTAGGCGCGGCCGATGATCAGCAGGAAGGCGATGAGCCCGCCCGTGACGTGAAGGCCGTGGAAGCCGGTGGTGATGTAGAACGCTGATCCGTAGGCGTTGGAGGACAGCGAGACTCCCTCGGAGACGAGCATCGCGTATTCGTAGGCCTGGACGGAGACGAAAATGGCGCCGAGGAAGAACGTCAAGAGGAACCACTCGACCATGCCCCACCTGGCGATATTGAGGAGACCGCCGGTACGGCGGGCCTGCAGGCGCTCAGCGGCGAAGACGCCGTACTGGCAGGTGAAGGAGCTGGACACCAGAACAATGGTGTTGGCCAGCGCGAATGGAACGTTCAACTTTTCGGTTTCAATCGCCCACATCTCGCCGGAAGTGGCGCGGAGGGTGAAGTACATGGCGAAAAGACCGGCAAAGAACATCAGCTCGCTGGAGAGCCACACAACGGTTCCGACAGAAACCAGGTTGGGGCGGTTCAGCGTTGGATGCGCCGGGGTACTGGGGGCGTGGGTTGCAGTTGTCACAAGGCCATTATGTCTATAAATCCGCCCAGTTCACCAATGCATTCGAACGCCCGGCGCGGCGTTTCGGTTCCCAACCCGCAGGATTCCGCGGAACCGCGCGGAAGTTAACAATCCGGAAGTTTCTACAAAACGTAGATAACCTAGTGAAGTGACGACGGAACCGAACGCTCAGAACACACCCACCTGGCCGGAATTGATTTCGGCCCTGATCTCGCGGCAGGACCTCACTGCCGCTCAAACCCAGTGGGCGATGAACTCCATCATGTCCGGCGGGGCCACCGATGCGCAGATGGCTGGGTTCCTGGTCGCGTTGCGCGCGAAGGGCGAGACGGTCGATGAGCTAACCGGGCTGGTCGAGGCGATGGTCGGCAATGCCCGGCCAATCGAGATTCCGGGCGAGAAACTGGATATCGTCGGCACGGGCGGTGACCGGCAGAACACGGTCAACATCTCGTCCATGGCAGCCCTGGTCTGTGCCGGGGCCGGCGCGCGGATCGTCAAGCATGGGAACCGGGCTGCGTCGTCGTCCTCCGGTTCAGCCGACGTGATTGAAGCACTCGGGGTCCGGCTCGACCTCCCGGTGGACCGGGTAGCGCAAACAGCCGTGGACGCGGGAATCACTTTCTGCTTTGCCCAAGTCTTCCACCCGTCGATGCGTTACGCGGGGGCTGTCCGCGGAGAGCTCGGCGTGGCCACGGCCTTCAACTTCATGGGGCCGATGACCAATCCGGCGAACCCCACGGCGGCGGCCATCGGCGTCGCGGACGCCCGGCTGGCACCGTTGATTGCCGGCGTACTGGCTGCCCGCGGCATCCGCGCGCTGGTGTTCCGTGGCGGGGACGGGCTGGATGAGCTGACCACCACGGGTCCTTCCTCGGTATGGGAGGTCCGCAACGGTGCCGTGACGGAGCACGAATTGGAACCGTTGGACTTGGGCATCCCTCGGGCCACGCTGGACGATCTGCGCGGTGGCGACGCCGCCGCCAATGCCGAGGTGGTGCGCCGGGTGTTGGCAGGCGATAAAGGACCGGTGCGGGACGCCGTCGTCCTCAATGCCGCTGCCGCGCTGGTTGCCAACGACGTATCCGCGGACGCACCGCTGCTGGACCGGCTGGCGGACGGTCTGGAGCGCGCCAACGAGGCCATCGACAGCGGGGCCGCCGCCGGAGCGTTGCAGCGCTGGATCGACGTAACTCGCTGATACCTGCAGGCTGACCGGCCGGCAACGCCGCTCAAACTAAAGGCCCCGGACGCCAGGTCTACGTGGACTGGCGTCCGGGGCATTTCTGCGGGCGGAAGGCCCTATTCGAATCCGAGCGAAAACGCGGCATCCAAATCATGCTTGGAATAGGCGCGGAAGGCGATGTGTGTAGTGGTGGCCTGCACACCTTTAACTTTAGACAGGCGGTCGGCGATGACGTCGGCCAGTTCGTCGTGTTTGGCAACTCGGGCCACAGCGATCAAGTCCCATTCGCCGGTGACCGAGTAGACCTCGCTGATGCCCTCGAGCTCTGAGATTTCCTGGGCACACTCCGGAATTCGGGTTGCGTCGGTCCGGATGAGAACGAATGCTGTAGCCACTGCACTGCCTTTCTGCTGGAGCGGGATCTTCCTATCACCGAGGTTATTCCACCCGTCGGCGGAAGCGTAGTTTATTGAACAGCGCGGCCAGCGCGCGCCATCCCAGTAGCAGTGCCCCCAGCACCAGGAGCGTCACGATCTGGAATGACAGGGCAAGCCCACCGCCTGCGAGGCCGCGCAGGGCGAGACCCAAGACCACTGCTGCCAGCCAGACGACGACGCCGGTGGGCCAGAGGGCGGTCGGCCGGCGCCAAGCGCGTGAGGCGGCCCAGCCGATGAGTGCGCCGATGAGGAATGGGGCAGCGGTGACGAGGATGCCGATGGCGGCCAGTCCGTGTTCATGCGTGTTTCGGCCGGCGGCGGCAAAAATGACGATGGCTGCCAGATCCAGGGCCAGTGACCCTGCGACCAGCGGGAGGCCTGCGCGAAGCCGGTGAGAAGTTTCAATCACCACTCCACACTATCGGGCGGAGGCGGGCGTACGATTCGGCTGAGGAGCCCCTGGCGTGGAACTGGGGCCGACCGGACGGAGGACGGGCATGAAGCTGGCCCAGGTAGCCTTGGGCGTGCAGGACCTCGGGCGCGCTACCGCTTTCTACACCGAACTGCTGGGCCATCCTCCGGCCGGCACCTTCGATCCGCCGGGACTGGTGTTCTTCGATCTCGAAGGCGTCAGGCTGTTGCTGGAGGTCGGTGCGCCTGCGGCCCTGCTGTACCTGCAGGTGGACTCGGTCCGGACGCAAATAGAGGAACTTCGCCGGCGCGGGACGCCGGTTATCGCGGAGCCGCACGTTATCTTCCGGCACGCCGACGATTCTTTGGGGCCCGCGGAAACGGATGAATGGTTGGCTTTTGTCCGCGACTCCGAAGGCAATCTTCTGGGATTTGCCAGCCACGAGCCGTCGGAGTAGAGGCTGAAGGTTGCCGGTGCGGCTACAACCCTGCATACTTGTACGATCCACTACAAGGAAGCAGGGTTGTATGTTTGTCTTGACGGTGGACCAGCGCCGGTCCCGAAGCCGCGAGGATCTGGTCCGGGAAGCGCTCGATGTCCTGAACACCGATCCTGCCCGGCCGCTGCTTCGTGGCTTTGAGCGGACCGCCGGTGATGAGATGCAAGCGGTGGCGGCGGACGCTTCCGTGGCAATGGAGATTGCGCTGGACCTGGCTGCCAGCAACAACTGGAGCGTGGGCATTGGGATTGGCAGGGTTGATGAACCGCTGCCGGAATCAACGCGGGCGGGTTCCGGCGAGGCGTTCGAGCGGGCACGGGAAGCAGTGACCGCGGCCAAAACCTCGCCGGGGAACATCGCCGTCGCCGGTGCGCGCGCAGAAGCCGGGCATGCCGAGGCGGTGCTGCAACTGCTGGTATCGGTGGCACGCAAACGCAGCAGGGAGGCCCGCGAAGCCGGGGAGCTCAGTGATCAAGGACTCACCCAACAGCAAATTGCCGACAGGCTAGGGATAACGCAGCAAGCTGTCTCAAGCAGGCTGCATAGTGGACTGTGGCACGAATGCCGCCGGGGGCAATCGGCTGCACAAGCACTGCTGGAAGGAGCTGATCGATGAGCGCCGTGGCACTGGTGGTGCTCTGCGTGGCCGCCGCCGTGGCCGGCCCTATGTACTTTGAGCGGTTCCAGGGAGCCGGAAACCGCTTGCTGTACGCTGCCAGCGCCCTCTCGCTGCTTCTGCTGGGGGTTGCCGCGCTGTTGGCTGTGCTGGGTCACGGTGGACTGGGGCCGGTCGCCTATGCCTTGGGCGTGGCGGCGGCAGCGATCGGCGGCGGCCCGGCCACGGTCACCATCCTGCGGCTCTCGTTCAATGCTTCCCACCCGGACAACCACAGCGATCCGGAAGAATCGCCGGTTCTGCGCGGCGGAGCCTGGATTGGAGTGCTCGAGCGCACGGCCATTGCTTCAACCTTGTTGGCCGACTGGCCGGAAGGCCTGGCGGTTGTCCTGGCAGTTAAAGGACTGGGCCGGTATTCGGAACTCGGCCAGTCGGGGGCTGCCGAACGGTTCATCTTGGGCACATTTGCCAGCGTGTTGTGGGCCGCTGCGGCCACCGGAATTGCGGTGCTGGTGCGCTGATTCGGCGCGCCGCCGGTCAGTCCTCAAAGCGCGTAGCGGCGCCGGCCAGCGGTTCGACGATGCCCTGTGCCACGTCTCGAAGTTTGACGTTGCGAGCGTTTGAAGCACGGCGCAGGATCTCCATGGCCTGCATCTGGCTGCAGGAGTTCTGCCCCATGACAATCCCAGCGGCGAGGTTGATGGTGGTGCGGGACTCCAACGCCGCAACCAAATGCGCCGTCCGCTTAGCCATCCGGTCCAACCGTTCCGCGAGCAGAAGCGGTTTGGCCGCGAGCCGTGCATAGGTGGACACCGCCGCAAGAACCGCTTCGGAGAATGCCTGACCCCGGCGCTGATAGCAGGACATGACCGCGCCCAAGCCGCCGTCGTCCACCCGGAGCGGTACCGCCAGGATGGAGCCGATCCCGGCCGATGCTGCATCGGCCATCACGTCGTTCCAGCGTTGCTCCCTCCCGACGTCGGGCACCAGTACGGCGGCTCCCGAGCGCAGGGCACTCAGGCCCGGGCCGTCGTCGTACTTGGGTTGGTACTCCGCCCATGACGTCGGCCCGTTTCCGGGTGACGTCGGGCTGTACGTGGCCGAAACCGTGCCGTCCCTGGGTCCGCGCAGCACCAGCACGCTGCAAGTCACCTCTCCGCGTTCATCAATCACCGCCGCGGCATGCTGGGCAAGCTGGTCAAGAAAATCTTGCAGATCGTCGCTGTTGAGCAGCGCGTCCTGCATAGCGTCGACCAACTGCGTTTCTAATTCGGCCTCACTCATGGCAGCCACCCAAGCAGGGCGGGCCATCGCCGGTGGGCATCCAGCCCGCGTTTCGTCCGTTCCGAAACATTATGACGTGCTTTGTTGCCTGTGTCACACACCTCCTCTTATGATGGTGGCCGGTCAAGGAGCGGCCATGGGGAACTCTTGAGGGGACTGACTATGGATCCCAAATTGCGTGTAGTCGTTCATGTGGACATTGACCGGGAAGCCGCCCAGATCGAAGTGCGCGGACATGTAACAACCCGAAACATCGTGGCGCTGTATTCGCTGGTCCGGCGCACCAGTGCGCTGGCGTCCGGCCTCGGCGTCACCATCAATCTGCAGCACGCTCGCATTGAAGCTGCAGCACTTGAGGAGCTGCACGATTGCAGCGCCAGCGAGCATCTGCCCGGTTATGTGGCCCCGGAGGGGGAGGGCTGCAGGCTACGGGTCATCGATCCGCCAGGCACCCGGTCCGCCGTCCTGGCCCTGGCCGGCTCCGCGGGCTGAGCCGGGGAAGGCCGACATGACGCTGACCGCCGGTGGGCGTTCCGCCCAACCCAGTCCGGACGTGCCGAATGCACCCGATTGCCAGCACTGTGGCACTGACCAATATCTCATCGTCGAGGAATTCACGCCGTTGCGGCTGCTTCCGGATGGGCAGCGGGTGCCGGCAAATGCCAGCTACAGCTGCAGCCGATGCGGATCATTCAGCGGTCACGAAGTGCCCGATTCGTGGACGCCCGTCGGCTGGTTCTGGTACGCCTGACGCAGTTGGAACAGCCAACACATCCGGTACGTCCACTACAGGGGAGTAACCCATCATGCAGAAGATCACACCGTGCCTCTGGTTCGACGGCGAAGCCGAGGAGGCGGCAAGGTTCTACGTCCAGCTGTTCAAGAACTCCAACATCCTCGACGTCACGCACTATGGCGAGAGCGGATCAGGCTCGGAAGGGCAGGTCTTGACCGTCGAGTTCGAGCTGGACGGTCAAAGCTTTACTGCGCTGAACGGGGGTGCGCAGTTCACGTTCAACGAGGCGGTGTCAATGCAGGTGGACTGTGAGGACCAAGCGGAGGTGGACCGGCTCTGGGATGCCTTGACCGCCGACGGGGGAGCCGAGAGCCAGTGCGGCTGGCTCAAGGACAAGTACGGATTGTCCTGGCAAATCATTCCATCGGCGCTGCCACGGCTGATCGGCGGGCCAGATCCACAGAAAGCACAGCGCGCTATGGAGGCGATGCTGCAGATGAAGAAAATCGACATCGACGAACTGCAGCGCGCTTACGACGCTGGCTAGCGGCAGTTCCCGGTGGGTGCGCCTGCCGCGGAAGGGCCCCTAGCCGTCCATCTTGGCTGGCCATCGGCGCCCTCTAAGGCCTGCAGCCGACGGCCCGGCCATAGCCGTCAGGCGGCCGGAATGGCGCTGGCACCCTTGTGGCTTCCGTTACGCGGGCGTATACCGTAGGTATGTTTACTCCGGTTGGTCCGTTAGTGCATTGGCTGGAATTTTTTGCCTGGGGCATGGCTCTTGTGGGCCTGGTGGTCTTCCTGCTCGCCGCGGATTCGATAGCGTTTTCGCACCCCCACGGCGAACGGCTGACTCAGGATCACTCCAGGCACGTCACGATGCTGGTTGCCGGGTGGCTTGTCGCCATCGGCGCGGTGACCGGGTTCGTCCTGACAGCAATGGCCGTGTGGAACGGCGGCTACTGAAGGCGCAGCCCTGAGGACGGGGCGGCCTACGCCGCTCTCTATGACCGTGCACAGCGGCCGTCTCTAGGTGGTTTCTGACATTTCCACTGGCAGGGCTATGACATCCACCAGGGCTCCTGACCTCAGGACGGTCAGCGGAAAGGGAACGCCGATGGCGTCGGCGAAGAGCAACTTCTGGAGGCTTTCCGCACTGGAGACATGACGTCGGCCGGCGTCCACCACAAGATCGCCTGGCTTGATCCCGGCGCGCTCGGCGGGGGAGCCGGCAATGACCTCAACAACTCTCAGCGCATCCCGCTGTCCCGAACGAAGAGCCATGTGCGCCGGAAGGCGTACGGGCGTGCTCACCAGGCCGAGATAGGCGCGCCGAACCCTGCCGGCGCTCATGAGCGCTGAGATGATGCGGCGCGTTGTGGCATTGATGGGAACCGCCAGCCCAAGGCCTGTACCGGCGACGGCGGTATTGATCCCGACGACGCGTCCCCGGCTGTCGGCGAGGGCGCCGCCCGAGTTACCCGGATTGAGCGCTGCGTCTGTTTGAATCACGTCCTCGATGACGTGCCGGCCACGACTCGTCCGGGTGGGAATCGAGCGTCCAAGCCCGCTGACAACCCCGGCGGTGACCGATCCCGCCAACCCGAGGGGATTACCCACTGCTATGACGAGCTGGCCCACCCGCAGCGATTCAGCGTTCCCGAGCTCTGCGGGCAGAGGCGTCGTCGCCAGGCCGCGAATGACTGCAAGGTCGGACAAGAGATCGGCGCCGATAATCTCGATCTCCGTGACTTCACCATTGGCGAAGGCGGCAGAGCCAGCCGTGGCACCCGCAACAACGTGGGCGTTCGTCAACATGTAGCCATCATGGGTGAAGACCACAGCGGAACCGCTGCCAACCAGGGCCCGGCTGCCGTGGCCGTTCCTCACCTCTACGGCAGCTACGTGCGGGGTGACGATTTCGGCAACACGCATCACAGTCTGCGAGTAGGTGTCCATCGGATCGTGGTCTGCGGAACGGTCCGGGCCCATTCCATTGGTATCCATGGAATTCCTTGAGTACGTCGGGTAATAGTGGAACGGTTTTGAACCCGGCACTAATCCAGATGCTGCTACGCCGTCAGTGAACGTTGCCATCAGGAAGAGGGGAGATGAGCGGCACACCCTGCAGAAGCCGTCAAGGCCCCAGCGCAATGCAGACAGACACTAACTTAGCCGTATGGCTCAGTCTTCGGGGCAACTCGACGGTGTATTCCAAGCCCTTGCCGATCCGACCCGCCGTGCCGTGCTCGCCCGGCTGGGGGCGGGGTCGGCCAGCATTGGCGAGTTGGCGGCACCGTTCGACATGGCGCTGCCGTCGTTCATGAAGCACATCCGCTACCTCCAGGACACCGGGTGGATCACGACGCGCAAGACCGGGCGGGTGCGGATCTGCGCCCTCGTCCCGAAATCCTTTGACGACGCCGAGGCCTGGCTCAGCGACCAACGACGCCTCTGGGAAGCGCGCACCGACCGACTCGAGCACTTCGTCACCACCACGCAGGATGTCAGCACAAGGCCAGATAAGGAAGCATCGACATGATCACCACCACCGTTCACCCGGAACTTGACCTGACCGTCTCCCGCATCATTAAGGCCCCACGTTCGGCCGTCTGGAAAGCTTGGGCCGATCCCCGGAGCTTTGAGCAATGGTGGGTTCCCCGGCCGGCGGTCTGCCGTGTGCGGGACATGGACCTCCGCCCCGGTGGCTCCTTCCGCACCGAGATCAGCCAGGACGGCGGTGCGTTTGGCCCCCACATCACCGGCTGCTTCCTCGCCATCGATGAGCTCGAGCGAATCGTCTTCACGGACGCACTCGTCGTCGGATGGCGCCCCGCAGAAGCATCATTCCTGACCGCCGTGATTACTCTGAAGGAACACATCGACGGAACCGAGTACACGGCCACCGCCATGCACCGCAGCATCGCCGACCGTGACCAGCACGAACAGCTGGGCTTCCATGAAGGCTGGGGCACGGTCATCCGTCAGCTCGCCGAGCGCGTCGAGTCGCGTGCGTAGCCTGTGGTTCTCTTTCACCCTCATTGGGTGACGCCTGCCCCCACCGGACGCCTTAGCTTGAAGGGGTGTGACGGACCAGCCGTGGTCCATCGCGAAACCTCTCTCGAGGCTTCCGCCGTAGAGCGGGTGGCCAGCTAAGGAGAACCGATGTCACCCAAATTCCAGCCGACGGACGCCGACGCGGCGCTGTTCGGCAACCGATTCGTCACCGAAGAAGTGCCGAGCCGCGAGTTTCCTGAAGCCGGCATTCCTGCTCAGGACGCTTTGCGGCTGGTGGCGGAGGACCTGGCGCTGGAGGGGGATCCGGCCCGGAACTTGGCGACCTTCGTGACGACGTGGATGGAGCCAGAGGCCCAACGGATCATCGCCGAGAACCTGCACCGCAATTTCATTGACCATGCCGAATATCCACGCACGGCCGAGATCGAGCAGCGCTGCATTCGGATGCTGGCCGATCTCTTCCATGCCCCCGGCGAGACGACGGGAGCCCGAACGCAGGGATCGTCCGAAGCGATCATGCTCGGCGGCCTGTCGCTGAAGTGGAATTGGCGCAAGCGCCGCGAGGCCGCCGGTGCGTCGGTGTCGAGCCCGAATCTGGTGTTCGGCGGGGACGTTCATGTGGTCTGGGAGAAGTTCTGCCGTTACTTCGACGTCGAGCCGCGGATCGTGCCGCTCCGGCCGGGAAAATACACGATAGGGCCAGCCGACGTGCAGGCCCATGTTGACGAGAACACCATCGGCGTCGCAGCGGTGCTGGGCACCACGTTCACCGGGCACAAGGACGACATCGTCGGCATCAACGACTTGCTGCTGCGGATCAAGCGCGAGCGGAACCTCGACGTGCCGTTGCACGTGGACGCGGCCAGTGGGGGATTCGTCTGGCCCTTCCTGTACCCGGATTCCGAGTGGGACTTCAGGCTTGAGCAGGTCCGCTCGATCAATGTCTCCGGACATAAGTTTGGACTCGTCTATCCCGGCATCGGTTGGCTGATCTTCCGTGAGAGGGCCGACCTAGCCAAAGATCTGGTGTTCGAGGAGAACTACCTCGGCAAGACCGATTCAACGTTCACGCTGAACTTCTCCACCGGCTCGGCTATGGTTCTCGCCCAGTACTACAACTTCGTGCGCTACGGCCGGGCCGGCTACGCCTACATCATGCGCAACATGCAGGCCAACGCCGGGGTCCTCGCCGATAAGTTGGAGGCCATGGGGCTGTTCGAGATCATCGGACGCGCCGAGGAGCAGCTTCCGCTGGTCGCATTCCGGCTCGCCGATGAGACTGGGTACGACGAGTTCGACATTGCGTGGCAGCTAGCGGCAGAGCGGGGCTGGATGGTGCCGGCTTACACCATGCCGCCGGATGCTCAGGACGTAACGATCATGCGGGCCCTGGTGAAGGAAACGCTGAGCCGGGAGCACGTTGATACGCTCGCCCGTGACATCGAAGAGGCGTGTATCACTCTGGCGAAGAAGGGCGGGGCGCACGAAGCCGAACGGCAGAAGATCGTCACCGGACCGGGCCACTGACCCAGTGCACCTGCTGACACGTTCCGGGATGTTTGGCTGCACGGTGGTCAGCGGGTGGAAGGCTTCCACCCTGTGGTCGACAGCCATTGCGACAGGTTCAGTGACCCACTGGTGGGGTTTCTGGTGGCCTCGCAGTCCGCTTGGAAGGCGGGCAGCTCGGCAAACCATATGAACATGGCTTCTGCGACGCCGCGGGCTTCAAGGGCTTGGGCCTTCTTGGAGTCGGGGCGGCGGATCAGGGCGCGGTCCCGGACGCCCTGGTCGAGAAGCGCCTCGGCTGTGGACCCGCCCTGCTCGCCGGTGGCGGCGAAAACCCCGTAGATGGGAGCTTCTTGGCTAGGCATGAAAGGCCCCGTTCTAAACCATTGGAAGCCGACGTGGAAGCACCCTGCGGCAAAACTGCGAGACGCCGGCCACGCGGCACAGCGAAACAGGGGGACAGGCCGGTGCCGACCCGTCGGGGGAGCGCTTCTCAGTAAGCGTTCGAAACGGACCGAGAGTATGGTTCAGTCATGGTTCCGGTTGAGAACTTCTTCGCATTCGCCGTCACAGCGGCGGTGATCATCGTGATTCCCGGTCCTAGTGTGCTCTTCACCATCGGCCGCTCCATCGCCTTCGGCCGCCGGGCGGGAGTCTTGAGCGTCGCAGGCAACTCTCTCGGGATCATCCCCGCAATTCTTGCCGTCGCCTTCGGTGTCGGCGCCATCGTGGCGGCCTCTGTCGTTGCCTTCACCGTCCTCAAGATCGCTGGTGGTCTATACCTCGTCTGGCTCGGCATCCAAGCTATTCGCCACCGCCACGCACACGTATCGGGAACATCCCGGGTGCCAGCGTCCTCCTGGAAGTTGCTGCGCCAAGGCTTCATTGTCGGTTTCACCAACCCCAAAACCCTTGCCTTCTTCCTCGCCGTGCTGCCGCAATTCGTCGACCCCGCCACGGGTGCGGTGTGGGCGCAACTCCTCCTTCTCGGGCTGACCTTTCAGGCGATCGCGCTCGTCTGCGATAGTGTGTGGGCCCTCGCCGCTGGCACCGCCCGAGCATGGTTCGCCAAGTCACCTCGACGAATCTCCACGCTGTCGGGCTCGGGCGGGGTGATGATGATCGGCCTCGGCGGAACACTCGCACTCACCGGCTCCAAGAATTGACCTGCAGGCGGCGATGACCATAAGCGCGACCCGCTAGAGCTCCGCGGTGGCGGCGCGAGCGATTTTGGCCCGGACAGGCTGTCTTGTGCAGGCTTGCCGTTCTTTGTCTTTAGCTGACTTTAGGAAGGTGAGCCAAGCCCGTGGAATCCGCTCACCCAACCGCCTGGATGATGGGCAGGAGGATGTCGAGGATTTACGGTCGTAATCCACCCACAGCGGGACCGGTACGGCCGAGCCGGGGGAGCACCGATGGTTTCGGACGGTGCTGAAGAAAATGACCATGAGCCAAACCTCAGTCCGCAGCAGCCCCGCGCCGTCAAAGCTCGCCGACCTTCTCCCGGCAGAGGGTTAGGGGCTGACAGGGGCGCGAGCCTGCTGCCTGCGGTCCAGTTTGTCCGGGCCAACAGACGCTCACGATAGGACTTAGTTCAACTGGGTTGAAGGGCGGCTCCGCAGATCCAGCGCGCATTCAGGGTCAACGGACAGCGCGATGCCAGAACTGCGTCCGGTGGGCTGATCAGGCACCGGGAGCGGTAATGGCTGTTCTACTTGACATAATGTGGATTATCGGCGTTATGGATAGGGCCGGGCGGGGAGTTTTGCATCGGCGGCATGGCAGCTGACTCTCTGACTGCGGCGAACTTCCTGGACCGCCGAAAACCCGCGGATTTCCCCGGCCACGACGCATCTCCGGCCGGCTGTCTCGAACCGACGCCGTGTTGTATTTGCGGGCCAAAGTTGCCACGCGGACATGTTTGCCTGGATGCTGACTGTGTCAACGCTGAGACGATTGAATGCGAGCCGAGATGTCCGTGCAGTCCCTGGCGTCTGTGAACCGACATATTCGTGTTGAGATGCCCGTGTTGCAGCCGTATCCCTCTACGGCTCAGCAGGCGAAGCCCGGAACACCGACCCATCCGCGGCCGGCCGGCTGACGATCGCTAGGTTGACATAATCCTGCGCCATGGTTGGACGCTCATGGCGCAGGATTATCAGTCGCAACGGCAGCGTCAGGCTCCGACGTAGGCAGCCAGGTGTTTGCCGGTCAGGGTGGAACGGTCGGCAACCAGTTCGGCGGGTGTGCCTTCGAAGACGATCCGGCCGCCCTCGTTGCCGGCGCCCGGTCCCAGATCGATGATCCGGTCTGCATGTGCCATGACGGCCTGGTGGTGCTCGATGACGATGACCGATTTGCCGGAATCCACCAGCCGATCCAGCAGGCCGAGCAGTTGCTCGACGTCGGCCAAGTGAAGCCCGGTGGTTGGCTCGTCGAGGATGTAGATGTCGCCCTTTTCAGCCATCTGCGTGGCCAGCTTGAGCCGCTGCCGCTCTCCCCCGGACAAAGTGGTCAGTGGCTGGCCCAATGTGAGGTAGCCGAGGCCGACGTCCGCAAGCCGGTCCAGGATCTTATGTGCCGCCGGCGTGCGCGCCTCGCCGGAGCCAAAGAACTCCTCGGCCTCGGTCACGGACATCGCGAGCACTTCCGCTATGTTCCGCTCCCCCAACGTGTACTCCAGCACTGCGGACTGGAAGCGCTTTCCTTCGCATTCCTCGCAGGTCGACTCGACCGTCTCCATGATGCCGAGGTCGGTGTAAATCACGCCGGCGCCGTTGCAGACCGGGCAGGCGCCTTCCGAGTTCGAGCTGAAGAGCGCCGGCTTGACGCCATTGGCCTTCGCAAACGCCTTCCGGATCGGCTCGAGCAGCCCTGTGTAGGTGGCCGGATTGCTGCGCCGGGAACCGCGGATTGCGCCTTGGTCGACCACCACCACCCCCTCACGGCGGGCCACCGAGCCGTTGATCAGCGAGCTCTTGCCGGAACCGGCGACACCGGTGAGGACGCAGAGAATTCCGAGCGGGATATCGACGTCGACGCCTTGCAGGTTGTTCGTAGTGGCGCCGCGGACCTCAAGGGCGCCGCGGGCCTCGCGGACGGAATCTTTGAGCCTCGCCCGGTCATCCAGGTGCCGCCCGGTCAGCGTGTCGCTGGCGCGCAAGCCATCGACGCTGCCCTCGAAGACCACTTCTCCGCCCGCCGTGCCGGCGCGGGGGCCGAGGTCCACCGTGTGGTCGGCGATCGCGATGGTCTCCGGCTTGTGCTCGACGACCAGCACGGTGTTGCCCTTGTCCCGCAGCTGCAGCAACAGCTGGTTCATCCGCTCGATGTCATGGGGGTGCAATCCGATGGTGGGCTCGTCGAACACATAGGTGACGTCCGTGAGCGAGGAGCCGAGATGGCGGATCATCTTGGTGCGCTGTGCCTCTCCCCCGGACAGCGTGCCCGAGGGCCGGTCAAGGGAGAGGTAGCCGAGGCCGATTTCGGTGAACGAGTCGAGCAGATGCTGCAGCCCCGAGACCAGCGGGGCGACCGAGGGCTCATCCAGTTTCCGGACCCAGTCGGCCAGGTCGGTTATCTGCATCGAGCAGAGGTCCGCGATGTTCTGCCCCTTGATCTTCGACGACAGGGCCTCCTGGGCCAGCCGGGTGCCGCCGCAGTCGGGGCAGGTGTCAAAGGTGATGGCCCGGTCCACGAAGGCCCGGACGTGGGGCTGCATAGCCTCTCGGTCCTTGGAGAGCATCGACTTCTGGATCTTGGGGATGAGCCCTTCATAGGTGAGGTTGATGCCCTCCACCTTGATCTTGGCGGGCTCGGCGTAGAGCAGCTGATGCAGCTCCTTCTTGGTGTACTTGCCGATGGGCTTGTCCATCGGCAAGCCGGCACCGCTGAAGATGCGGCCATACCAGCCATCCATGCTGTAACCCGGGACCGTCAGGGCTCCCTCGGACAGTGACTTGGTGTCATCGTAGAGTGCCGTCAGATCGAAGTCACTCACCGATCCCATGCCCTCACAGCGTGGGCACATGCCGCCCAGCCGGTTGAACGTGGCCTTTTCGGCCTTGGTCTTGCCGCCGCGCTCTACCGTAATGGCACCGCTGGCCTTCACCGACGGCACGTTGAACGAATACGCGTTGGGCGAGCCGATGTGCGGGTCCCCCAGCCGGCTGAAAAGAATCCGCAGCATGGCGTTGGCGTCCGTGACGGTGCCGACGGTGGAACGCGGGTTGGCGCCCAGCCGTTCTTGGTCAACGATGATCGCGGTGGTCAGCCCTTCGAGCACGTCGACCTCTGGGCGGGCCAACGTCGGCATGAAACCCTGCACGAAGGCGCTGTACGTCTCATTGATCATCCGCTGGGACTCCGCGGCGATGGTGGCGAACACCAGCGAACTCTTGCCAGAACCGGAGACACCGGTAAAGACCGTCAGGCGGCGCTTGGGGATCTCAACACTGATGTCCTTCAGGTTGTTCACCCGCGCGCCCTGCACGGTGATCAGGTCGTGGCGGTCCGCAGCGTGCATCGGCCCGGGCTGCGAGTCCGTCGTGGTGGCCGTGCTCATCGTGTCTCCATCTGTAGGGCGGGGTCACCGTTGTGGTCTCCGGCGGTGAAGATATCCATGACGGTAATGCTAGCTGTGGCGTGGGCGCGGGCGCTTCTCCATTCCTGACCGGTCTGGCCGGGCGCCCCGCGGGAGAACCCGGGCGCCCGCGGGAACACCCGGCGTGCCCGGACGCGGCACGGTCAGGCGGAGGTGTCGCCGACCGTCGCCAACGCCTTGCGGGCGCGGCCCAGAGGCCCACTGATGTTCAGCTCGTTGCCGAGCCGATCAAGCCGTTCTGCATGGTCGCTGTCGGGTGCCCGCAAGCGCCCGTCAAAGCCGCCCAGGTCAAGGTCCCGGACAACGTTGACAACGGTGGGCGCCACCTTGAGATAGTCGGCAGCCTCGGCAATCTTCGCCCGGAACCGTCCGGACATTTCAGCGTTCGGGTCCGCCGCCGCAGCAATTATCCCGTCCAGGCTGCCATGGTCCTTCAGCAGCCCGGCCGCGGTCTTGTCGCCGATGCCGGCGACCCCCGGCAGGCCGTCCGAGGTGTCTCCGCGCAGCGTAGCGAAGTCCGCATACTGGATCGGCAGTACGCCGTACCTGCGCACCACTGACACGTCCGTGAGGACTTCCAGATTGCTCATGCCCCGGGCGGTGTAGATCACGCGGACGTCGCGCTCGTCGTCTACCAGTTGGAACAGGTCCCGGTCCCCGGTCACGATGTCGACGGGGACGTCGGCTTGGGTGGCAAGGCTGCCGATCACGTCGTCGGCCTCATGATGGTCAGCCCCCACGACGGCGAGGTCGAGGGCGGCAAGCACCTCACGGATCAGCGGCAGCTGGTCCACCAGCCCCGGCGGCGTCTCTTCGACATCGACGCCGCCCGGCACGGTGGCGGCCACGCGGTGGCGTTTGTAGGTAGGAATCAGCTCGACCCGCCAGGCGGGACGCCAGTCGTTGTCCCAGCAGGCGACCAGTCGGGTGGGCCGGTAGTCGGTGACCAGCCGAGCCACGATGTCGAGCAATCCGCGCACTGCGTTCACCGGCGTTCCATCCTTGGCCTTGATCGAGTCGGGCAATGCATGGAACGCCCGGAAATACAGCGATGCGGTATCGAGGAGCATGAGTCGTTCGTCCATAAAGTACCCTTTCGCTGCTGGCGAGAACCAAGTCCACCCGAGTTGGTACTACCTTAGTGGCATGGATCACGGCCGCCGAAGGAATGCGAGCTGTTCGGTGCTGCTGATGCTGGCGGCCGCTCTGCTCTCTGCCTGTACTGAGGCTCCAAGAGAACTGTCGCCCGCCACCCCGGCGGATAACCATCCCGTGTCCGCAGCCGTGGACCAGGGCCGCGCCCATTACACGGACCGTGTGGTCAACCTGCTGATCACGAACATTTCCCGGGACCCCGTGCTGGTGACGGCGGCCACGCTGCATTCGGCGCTGTACGAAGGAGCTGCGGATTGGAAGCCCACGCGCACCGGCGGGACCAGGGTCGCGGCCGGTTCGACGGTCAGCCTGCCCGCGGAGCTGCCCCCGGCCCAGTGTTCGAACGGTCAGCCGGCGGAGGCTTCGGCGCATCGGATAACAGTGACGATGGACAGCGTGCGGTCCGGGCTGAGCACTGTGGAAGTCCGGGCAAGCGATCCGCACAACGTGCTCTCCCGCAACCACTCCGAGGACTGCCTGGCGCAGGCCGCGGCGTCGGTGGCTCGGCTCCGGATCGACCGGACGCTGAAAGTACTCCCCGGCAGCGGGTCGGCAGTGGTGGGAATAGACGTGGAACCGATCGGTGGGAGGGAGTCCATGGTCATCGAGTCCTTTGGCACCACCACACTGCTGGACGAGGACGGCAAACATGCCTGGCCCCGGAACCTCCGCGTGCACGGAACGGACCCGGCGTCCCGCCTGAGCCTGCACCTTGTGCCCACGCGCTGCGATCAGCACGCCCTGGCCGAGGACAAGCTGGGCACGCGGATACCGGTGAGCATCGCCGCGGGGAGATGGCATGGCATCCTGCGCTTGGACGCGGGCCACGAGTTTGACCGCGCGGTGTACAGCTTCATCACAGAAGCTTGTGCGGCGGCCGGCCAGCCGGGCTAACGGCCGGCGGCCTGTGCCGCACGCCTGAAGGGGCTCCTCGGGCCGGCCAGGGCCTACACTTGGGGGCTGTGACCGACTACTCTGCCGAGCAACTGCGCGATCTAGTCCAGACCCTTGCGGCTTCCGGCGAGCCTGCCTCGATCCTTCGGATCGGCGAACCGGTGCTGCGGCGCCAGGCAGCCACGTTCGACGGGCAGCTGGACACTGCCGACCTGACCGCATTGTTGGAGCTGATGCGCCGGACCATGCAGGCCGCCCCGGGCGTCGGACTGGCAGCTCCGCAAATCGGGGTGCCC
Organism: Arthrobacter sp. NPDC089319; assembly: GCF_040684925.1. Classification (NCBI taxonomy): domain Bacteria; kingdom Bacillati; phylum Actinomycetota; class Actinomycetes; order Micrococcales; family Micrococcaceae; genus Arthrobacter; species Arthrobacter sp. NPDC089319. The sequence continues at coordinate 228,560 of NZ_JBFBGZ010000004.1, forward strand.
TTGCGGATTGCGGTTCTTGAGGACCTCTTCGAGGCGGAGCCTGAGATCGCCGAAGCCCGCCAGCGCACCCCACTTCCTTACTTTGCCATCATCAATCCGTCCTACCGCGCCGTCGGCGAGGAAACGGCTGCCTTCTATGAGGGGTGCCTGAGCTTCGCCGGATTCCAGGCCGTAGTGGAACGGCACCGCAGCGTCGAAGTGGACTACGACCAGCCCGACGGCAGCCACCGGCGCGGGAGCTTCTCCGGTTGGCAGGCTCGGATCGTGCAGCACGAAACGGACCATTTGTCCGGCACCATCTACGTGGACAAGATGCTGCCGAGATCGCTCTGCGGCAGCGCCGAGTACTTCCGCTACTGGGCGCAGCCAACGGTTGATCAGGCGCGCGCCGGCCTGAACTTCTAGGCCGGCGCGCGGCCAAGGCGGGCCTACGCCGGAGCAGCTGCTTTCGTCCCGGCTGCGGCGGCGAGCCCGCCGTCGTTGTTCTGCTGGGTGGGAAGGTGCATCGCCCACCACCGCAGGATCTCGTCAAAGCGCTGCCTCCGGTGCCACGGGGTGCCTGCACGGGACAACTCATGGTTTTCACCCGGGAAGATCAGCAGCTGGGTGGGAATGCCGCGCTGCTTCAGTCCCACGTAGTAGCGCTGGGCCTGCTCCAGCGGACAGCGCAGGTCATCTTCCGAATGGATGACGAACACCGGGGTGCGCACCGCATCCAGCTGGGCGAAGGGGTTCTGGCCGCGGACCCGCTCCGGATCCGTGCCGGTGTATTCGTCGGAGAAGAACCAGCCGATGTCCGAGGATCCGACGAACGACGGCGGGTCCAGGTAGCCGCGCTCCACGATCGCCGCCGCGAACCGGTGGTCCTGCGACACCGTCCAAGCGGTCAGATACCCGCCGTAGGAACCGCCCATGATGCCCTGCCGGCTGCCGTCCAGCTGCGGATACTTGGCGACGGCGCCTTCCAGGAACGCCAGCACGTCCGCCATATCCACGGTCCCCATAGCGCCCTGGATGGCCCGGCCATGCGCCTGTCCGTAGCCGGCCGAACCCCTCGGGTTGCACATCACGACGGCGTAGCCCGCCGAGGCGTAGACCTGGGCCTCATCGAACACCTCCCAGCCGTACTGGGCGAACGGCCCGCCGTGGATGTTCAGCAGCACCGGGTGCGGCCCTTCGCCCTCGGGCAGCAGCACCCAGCCGTGCACCGGGTAACCGTCCGCCGAGGCAAAGACCTCTTCCCGCGGTTCGCCAATGCCGGCAGCGCGCAACGCAGCGGAGAAGTCGGTCAAACGGTCCAGCCCTGCGTCGGAAACCTGTGCCAGGTCCCCCGCGGTCCCAGCGTCGGAAAAACTGACCACGGTCCGGCCCGCGGCGTGATCGGCCGCGGCCACATTCAGCGGGCCGTCGACCAGCACGTTGATGCCGCCCGCGGCGGTGACTTCCAGCAACTGCGCCGCACCCCGGTGCCGGTTTACGGCGAGCACGGAGTCCGGGCCGGCGGGCACCAGTCCGCCATCCAGATCCAGCGTCTCCGGATCGGTCAGCCGCCGCACCTCCTGCGGAGCGGACACTGGAGCCACATACAGTGCGGTGTTGCGGGCCACGAAGTCCGTCCCGCCGCCGATCGAGCTGCCCAGGTAGAACAACCAGCTGCCGTCGTCACTGGGCCGTGGGGAGCCGGCACCCAGCGTCTCGCCGGACAGGTTGGACATGAGCCGCGGCCGTGCATCGGCGGCTTCGGGATCCAGGGCGTAGACGTCGCTCCGCAGATCCTCGTCGGCGCCGTGGTGCAGGGCTGCCGCGAAGTACAGCGTCCGGCCATCCGGGCTAAAGGAAGGACTGTCGTGGTCCGCGTCCGCGGTGGTGAGCTGACGGGCGGGTGCCACCGCAGAGAACTCCGCGCCTGCATCCTCGGTGGCTTTGCGGGCCCGGCCCAGCGGTGCAACCGTCGGTTCGGTCTGCAGATCCGGCGCATCCACGATGAACAAGTGGGTGCGCTTGTCGCCGGTGTAGCCGGCGCCGTTCATCCGGTACTTGTAGCCGGTAACCAGCCGGGCATCCTCGGCACCGGGGCCAACGCCGTCCAGAGTGCCGTACCGGCCCTCTGCCGGGACCCGGGCGGCGAAGACCAGGCGGCGGGAATCGGGCGACCAGACGAACGCGGAGACCCCGAGTTTTTGCTCGGTGACGGCCACTGGCTCGCCGCCGCGGCTGTCCACAACCATCAGCTGCGGCCGCTCCCCCGGTGCTGCCGCCCGCAGGAAAGCCAGCGCCGCGCCGTCCGGCGAGTAGGCCGGGGCTGAGTCCCTGAAGCCGCGGGTCAGGCGGCGCGAGGCACCGCTGTCCCCGAGCGGAACTTCCCACAGTTGCCCTACATAACTGTCCGACGCAAAGTCCGGGTGGGTGACGGAAACAGCCGCGCGGTTCCCGTCCGGGTGGAGCGTCGGGACGGACAGCGAATTAAATAAAGCAATGTCTTCAGATCTCACATGTGTGAGCCTAGTCTCATCGCCGGGCCGGAGCGAATCAGCCGGGCCCGCCGCCGCTTTGCCTAGGATGGAGCATGCCCTCCGCCGCACACCCCCTGGATCTGATTCCGCTGCTGCTCTGCCCGGTCTGCGGGGAACAGCTGGAAGCCGCCGGGCAGATTGCGGCGCAAGGCCTGCGTTGTGCGGCAGGCCACCAGTACGACGGCGCCCGGCAGGGTTACGTCAACCTGCTCACCGGCCGCGGCACCCGCTTCATTCCGGATACCGCCGAGATGGTGGCCGCCCGCGACGCCTTCCTGGGCGCCGGGCTTTACGCTCCGCTGGCCCGGCAGTTGGCGGCGAAGGCCGGCACACTCCTGGCCGGAACGCCAACTCCGGTCTTGCTGGATGCCGGTGCCGGTACCGGGTACTACCTTGAGGCCGTGCTGCGCACCCTGGCGGACGGGCGGGCCCTGGCACTGGACCTGTCCAAGTTCGCCCTCCGCCGGGCTGCCCGGGTACTGCCCGATGCCTTGTGCGTGGTCTGGGACCTCTGGAAGCCGCTGCCGCTGGCTGCTGGCAGCAGCGACCTGATCCTCAACGTCTTCGCCCCCAGGAATCCGGCCGAATTCGTTCGGGTGCTGAAACCCGGCGGGCACCTGTTGGTGGCCACGGCTGCTCCGGGACACCTGGACGAACTGCGAGAGGTGGTACCGCTGCTGGCTGTCGATACCGACAAGTCGGAGCGGCTGGGCGAGACTCTGGCTGATGGATTCGAGGAAGTGGAATCGGTGGCGCTTCAGGTGCCGCTGCAGCTGGCTGCCGAGGATATTGTCCGGCTGGTGATGATGGGGCCCAACGCGCACCACGTTGACGCCGGGGAGGTCCGGGCGGCCGCAAATGCAGCCGCCGGGTCGGACGGTGCCCAGCTCCCGGTGACGGCACGGTTCACCGTGGCTGCCTACCGGCGACGCGGCCGCCGCTAGGCCAGCGCTACCTTCCCTCCGGCGAGTCGTGGACGGGCGCGTGGGCGGACTGATTGCGGGCGGCAGGGCTCAGGTCGACGTACATCCACTTCAGGCACAGCTGGATCAGGGGGCCGATGGCCAGCACGAACACCAGCGTGCCAAGTCCGACGACGCCTCCGAGCAGCCAGCCCGCCAGCGTCACCGCCGCTTCAATTCCGGTCCGGACAATCCAAACCTGCCACCCGGTGACCGCATGCAGGCCGGTCATCAAGCCGTCGCGAGGCCCGGGGCCGAGTCCCGCTCCGATATAGAGGGCGCTGGCGGCCGCCAGCAGCAGCAGACCCGAACCGAAGGACAACAACTGCACGGCGAGGTGGTGCCAGAGCGGAATGACCAGCAGCCCGATGTCGGCGAAAAAGCCAACGAGCAGGGCGTTGGCTATGGTGCCGGGACCGGGCTTCTGCCGCAGCGGGATCCATAGCAGCAGCACGGCGGCGCTGATCGCCACCGTGGCCCAGCCGAAACTCATGCCGGTGGTGCGGGCAACGCCCTGGCTCAGCACGTCCCAAGGGGCGGAGCCGAGATTCGCCCGGATCATCAGCGCGATCGCGATGCCGTAGGCGAAGAGCCCGGCCAAGAGCCGCAGCGTCCGCAAGGACAACCGGTTGCTTCTCAGCACGGTCTGCATGGCAAGCTCCGGGAGGCGCGGCTGGGCGGGGTTTTTAGCACCGCACCATCCTATCCAGCTTCGGGCCCCGGCCCGGGGCGATGCCGTTCTGGTTACAACTTGGCCACGATACGTCCAATACCGCTTGCAAGTGGCGAATTTCACTCCGCGGCGCTCCGCCGTCGGGCATGATGGAGGTATCAAGGGCAGCAGCAGCTCGCGGTGGATGCCTGCTTGAACGATGCAGGCTGAGGAAACGGCGGCTGCTCCAAACATCAGGGAGTGCTGATGATCGAATGGATTGTCGCCAACAGCTGGGTAACCTGGCTGGTCGTGTTTCTGATCCTGGCCATTGTCGAAATGGTGACGCTGGACCTGTTCTTCATCATGATGTCCTCCGGTGCGCTGGTGGCTTTGTTCGCAGCTCTGCTCGGACTGCCCTTCTGGCTTCAGGTGGTCATCTTCTGTGTTGTCGCGCTGTTGATGGTGCTGTTCGTCCGGCCGGTCGCGCTGCGGCATCTGCACCGGGGGCCGCGGGACCTGGCCACGAACGTGGACCGGCTGATCGGCGAGTCGGCGATTGCACTGGAATCCGTCACCGACCATTCCGGCGTGGTCAAGATCGGCGGCGACACGTGGACTGCCAGGTCCGCGGACGGATCGGCCATCCCTGCCGGCCAGCGTGTTTCTGTGGCCCGGATCGAGGGCGCGACCGCCGTCGTGACACCACAGCGCACCGACGGGCCGCTTCCGGCCCAGTAAAAACCGCTCCGGGCCGGGTCCCGGCGCCGTGAGCCACTGACACCACTCTTAGAGGGGAACTATGGATAGCAATATCGCAATCTGGATCGTGCTGCTGGTCCTGATCTTGTTCGTCGTGATCGTTCTGGTCCGAGCCGTACGGATCGTCCCGCAGGCGCGGGCCGGCGTGGTGGAGCGACTGGGCAAGTACCAGCGCACCTTGAACCCCGGACTCACCATCCTGATCCCCTTCGTGGACCGACTGCTGCCGCTGCTGGACCTGCGCGAACAGGTTGTGTCCTTCCCGCCGCAGCCGGTGATCACCGAAGACAACCTGGTGGTCTCCATCGACACTGTGGTCTACTTCCAGGTCACCGACGCCCGTGCCGCGACCTATGAGATCGCCAACTACATCCAGGCTGTTGAACAGCTGACCACCACTACCCTGCGCAACGTGGTGGGCGGCTTGAACCTGGAAGAGGCACTGACGTCCCGTGACCAGATCAACGGCCAACTGCGCGGAGTCCTGGACGAAGCCACCGGCCGCTGGGGCATCCGCGTCTCGCGGGTGGAGCTGAAGGCGATTGATCCGCCGCACTCCATCCAGGATTCGATGGAAAAGCAGATGCGGGCCGAGCGTGACCGCCGCGCGGCCATCCTGACAGCCGAAGGTACCAAGCAGTCCCAGATCCTGACGGCCGAGGGCCAGCGACAGGCGGCCATCCTCGCAGCCGAAGGCGATGCCAAGGCGGCCATCCTGCGCGCCGACGGTGAAGCCCAGGCCATCCAGAAGGTGTTTGACGCCATCCACAAGGGCAACCCCACGCAAAAGCTGCTGGCCTACCAGTACTTGCAGACACTGCCCAAGCTTGCCGAAGGCGAGTCAAACAAGCTCTGGATTATCCCCAGCGAAGTTGGCGAAGCGCTCAAGGGCATTGGCAGCGTGTTGGGCGCCGCGGTTCCGGACAGCGGCACGCCGGCCGTTGCCGCCACCGGCACCGAACCGCGCGGCTAGCGCCGCGGCCGAGGCCAGGCAGGGCCGGGATGCCCGGGGTTCCGCACGTGCGGGTCCGCCGGGTTTCCCGGGTTCGATTTACCGGGAACACCGGCGCGGACTATAATGGGTTGTTTGCCGGGAAGTTGCCGCTCATAACCATCCTTGACGTGGAGCAGATTGCCATTATCATCTGCGACCGGGAACAGACGGCCGCCCGCCGACGTTGAGGGTGTTAGCGAGCCATCGTGGACGTGGTTCAACCACGGTCCGCCACAAGACAAGAGGGAGAGATCATGAGCGATCGTAGCCTGCGGGGCATGCGCCTCGGAGCGCAGAGCATGGAGACCGAATCCGGAGTCGAGCCGGCTCCGCGCCAGCGCGTCGAGTACCGGTGCGAGGATGGCGAGCAGGTGTTCGTCACCTTTGCCGCAGAGGCCGAAATCCCCGCGGTCTGGGTTTCCAAGTCCGGCAAAGAAGCACTCCTCGTCAACGGAGAACGGCCAGTTGATCCGAATGCCAAGCCCGTGCGAACCCACTGGGACATGCTCCTGGAACGCCGCAGCGTCGAAGAGCTGGAACAGATCCTCGAAGACCGCCTGACCAAGCTCCGCGAACGCCGCGGGGAACGTCGCACCGCTTAAGGCTCCGACTCAGAAGTCCTCGAAAGAGAGGGGGCAACCCGGCATCCGGGTTGCCCCCTCTCTTTTGTGTTGTGGGCTAGGCCCGCTTGGCGCGGAGCCGCCGCCACTTGTCGGCAATCCCCCACTTGGTGACCAGGAGGATCGATTCGGCGACAATTCCGCCGCTCATTTTGGAGTCGCCGTACTCCCGTTCAACGAAGGTGATCGGCACTTCACGCACCGTCAGTCCAGCCTTCAGTGTCTGCCAGGTGAGATCAATCTGGAAGCAGTAACCAACAGACTCGACGGCATCCAGATCGATGGTGCGCAGCGTTTGGGCCTTAAAGGCGTTGTATCCGCCGGTAATGTCGCGGATGGTCACGCCCAGCATCAGCCGCGAGTACAGGCTGCCGCCCAAGGAAATGGCCTTGCGGTGGATGGGCCAGTTGACCACTTTCCCGCCGGGGATCCAGCGGGAGCCCTTGGCCATGTCTGCGCCCTCGCGCAACGCGGACAGCAACCTGGTCAGTTCCTCCGGCTGGTGGGAGCCGTCGGCGTCCATCTCCACCAGCACGTCGTAGCCGGCGTCAAGGCCCCAGCGGAATCCGGCGATGTAGGCTGCGCCCAAACCGGCTTTGCCCTCCCGGTGGAGCACGTGGATGGCGGCATCTTCAGCGGCCATCCGGTCGGCGAGGGCGCCGGTGCCATCCGGGGAATTGTCGTCGACAACCAGGATGTCGGAATCGGGTTCGGCGGAGCGAAGGCGGGCTACGGTCTTTGGGAGGGACTCAATCTCGTTGTACGTCGGGATGATGGTGACGACCCGCACTCAGTGGCCTTTCGAGCGTTGTGCTGCAAACCGCAGATTTCATGATGCGCGAAGCGCCCAACGGGCCTCCACGTCGACGGTCCAGTATAGGCCATCGCCCGGATGGGCACGTGGATGGTTGTCGCTGCGGCCGATGCCGGGAGGAAAGGGCGGGTAGGTCCGCACGCCTTCGGGCCACGAAAGCAAACCTGTTGGGGAACGCAGACATGTTTTCTACTGACATGCGGACCTACCCTGGAAAGTACCGGTTCGTCAAGGGGCAAAGGGAGCAACCGCACAGAGGCGGGCTGCCGCCAGCTGCCACTCTCCCCGGCACGGGCCGAAATCCGCGAAGAAATACCGGCCCACTGAGAGTTCAGCCTACTGGCTATGTTGGAAGTGTCAATACCGCCCTGACCTGCGCTTTTGTCCAAACATGCACGTCAGAGCGGGTCTCCTTGCGGCGGAAATGAGCAGAAGTTAAACATTTCATTCACATTTTCCGGACACCCACGGTACCTAGAGCACGTCATGGATGGTTATTCCGTTCACCACGGTCCGGACACACGACGGCAATCTGCCGTTGTCCAGTGACGGGAGCATCGGGGTTCCCGCGCGTGCATCGGTGCTCCAGGCAGACACCCTCGAGTCCGGCGTCTGGATGGAAAGTTCTTCCGCATCCCAGACGGCGAAGGTAGCCGGTGTGCCCGGAGCCAACTGCCCTTCCATGGGATTGCGCTCCCCTGCCGCCCGCCAGCCTGCTCTCGTGTGGGCCAGGAACGCTGCCCGTGCGGACATTTGCTCGCCCCGATTGTGGTGCTCCAAGCAGGCCTTCACAGTGGCCCACGGGCTTTGTTCAGTGACGGGAGCATCGGACCCGATGGCGACCGGAACGCCTGCGGTCTGCAGGGTTCCCACGGCGTTCATCGCCAGTGCCGCCTTCTCGCCAAGCCGGCTGGCATACATTCCCTTGGGGCCACCCCAATAGGCGTCGAAGAGCGGTTGCATGCTGGCGGTCACCCCGTGCTGCAGCAACCGCTCCAGGGCGCCGTCAGGCAGCATTTCCACGTGCTCCAGGCGCGGCCGGGCGGAACGCACCGCTGCTTGTCCGATGCGTTCGGCGGCCAGATCCATGGCATCGAGCACGCGGAGGAGCGCGGCGTCGCCGATGACGTGGAAACCGGCCTGGATGCCCTGTACGGCCGTCACTTCGAAATGCCTCGCTGCAGCCTCGGTTTCCACGTACAGCGAACCGTGCTCGCCGGGGCGGTCGGCGTATCCGGCGCTGACGGCGGCGGAGTGGGATCCGATGGAGCCATCCATGGTCAGGTCGCCGGCCAGCCCCCGCAGCCGCCCGGAAAAGCGCTCCATGGTCTCGGTGACCTGTTCGGCGGAGGTCATCAGCTCTCCCCAGTACGGCAGGATCCTCGGTCCAGGTTCGGCATCGCTCAGCGCGAGCAGTTCCAGCAGGTCCTCGGCGGGCCCCAACTGCGGGGCTGCCATTTCCGTCAGCGCGACGTATCCCCGGGAAGCAGCGTGCTGCAGGGCCCTGCGCTGGAGTTCCGCCCGCTGGCCGGCAGCGGGGGTCTGGACAGCGTGCCGGGCCCGTTCAAGGGCCGGACCGCGGACCGTGCCGTCTTCGGTCCAGCCCGGCAGTTCGGACAACCTCAGGCGGGCCGCCAGGGCCGCGGAGACAACCGCGGAATGGACGTCCACCCGGGTGAGGAAGATCTCGGCCCCCGCTGCGGCGCGGTCCAGTTCGGCAGCGCTCGGCGCGCGGTTCTCCGGCCAGCGCGTTTCATCCCAGCCGTGGCCCAGCACGGGTGCGGAGTTTTGCCGCGCGGCTGCGGCCACGGCGTCAAGCAGTTCAGCCAGGGATGCGCAGCCGGTGAGGTCGAGCGAGGACAGCGCCAGTCCGGTCTGGGTTACGTGGGCATGTGAATCCACGAACCCCGGGGCCACCAGCCGTCCGTCCAGATCGACGATGCGCATGGTGCTGTCCGCGATGGACGTGGCGGCATGCTCGGAGCCGATCCACGCCACGGTACCGCCGTCGACGAGCATGGCTGTGGCGTACGGGTCGGCGGCACTGTAGACGCTGCCATTGCGGTACAGCGTGAGACCCGTGGCGGCGGGCAGGACGGACTTACTCATGGAGATCCTTTCGGGTGGTGCAGCGACGGTCCAGGCTATTCGGCCACGGCCGCGTAGGCTACGACGCCGCGGCGGACCTGGCCGATGGCCTGTCTGCCGCGCGCCGCAAGCTGTGAATCGATGTTCGGGACCTTGACCAGCTGGTCCAGCAGGTCGATCACCTGTTTGGCCCACCGGACGAAATCCCCGGCAGCCAGATCCGTACCCTTGAGCGCGGTCTGCAGGGAGCGACCGCTGGCCCACTTGTACATGGGCCAGACGAGTCCCAGCTCCGGCTCCCCGCTGAGCGGCAGGCGGTGCTGTTCCTCAAGGTCGGTCAGCTGCGACCATTCGCGCACGGCGATGGTGACAGAGGCTTCCATGCCCGGCGAGGGCATCTTGGGCCGGACGCCGGCCTCCTCACGCTTGGCCTGGTACACCAGACAGGAGATAAAGGCGGCCAGTTCCGCGGCAGTGAGGCCCTCGAACGCGTCCTGCTCCAGGCACAGGGCCACCAGCAGGTCGCGGTCGCCGTAAATCCGACGGAGGCGTTCACCTGCCGGGCTGATGGCCACCCCGTCGCCGCCGGTCTCCAGATAGCCGTAGCTGTCCAGCACTTGGCAGACACGGTCGAAGGTCTTGGCGATGGTGTTCGTCCGGCCCTGGATCTGCGCGACGAGCTGGTCGGTCTCCTTGCGGAGTTTCCACCATCGCTCGGCCCAGCGGGCATGGTCCTCGCGGTCGCTGCAGCCGTGGCAGGGATGGGCCTTCAGCTGGCGGCGCAGGTCGTTGATCTGCCGCTCGGCCTGCTGCCCGCCGGGCACCACAAAGTCACGGTGTTCGGTCCCGCGCCGCGGCGGGCGCTTGTCGTGCAGGGCATTGCGCAGCGACGACGCCAGATCGCGGCGTTCCTTGGGGCTGCGCGCGTTAAACGACTTGGGAATCCGGATGCTGGAGAGGACCTCCACCGGGCCCTGGAAATCGTCAACCGAGATGCGCCGGATGTGCTTTTCCTGGGTCAGCACCGTCGGCCGGGGTTCGCGGGCCGATTCGTCCCGGTCCAGCACCACTGCGTAGCCCAGGCTCCGTCCTGCCGAGATGTCGATGATGTCCCCGCGGCGCAGCCGGTCCAGGGACGTGGCGGCCGCCGAACGAAGGTGCCGCGACTGGGTGCGGGAGGCGCGTTTCTCGGCCTCATTCAGTTCCCGGCGCAGCCGCGCGTACTCGCTGAAGTCGCCCAAATGGCAGCTCATCGCCTGTTCGTAGCCGGCCAGGGACTCTTCCCGGCTGCGCACCTGCTTGGCCAAGCCCACCACCGAGCGGTCGGCTTGGAACTGCGCGAACGAGCTCTCCAGGATTTCGCGGGCGGGGCCGCGGCCGAACTGGGCAATCAGGTTGATGCTCATGTTGTAGGTGGGTCGGAAACTGGAGTTCAGCGGATAGGTCCGCCGCGAAGCCAGTCCCGCCACGGCCCCGGGATCGGTGCCGGGCTGCCAAAGCACCACGGCATGGCCCTCGACGTCGATGCCGCGCCGTCCGGCGCGGCCGGTCAGCTGGGTGTACTCCCCCGCCGTGATGTCGACGTGTGCCTCGCCGTTGAACTTATCGAGCTTCTCCAGCACCACCGACCGCGCCGGCATGTTGACGCCCAGCGCCAGTGTCTCGGTGGCGAACACGGCACGCACCAAACCGTCGGCGAATAGCTTCTCCACCACCTCCTTGAACGTCGGCAGCATGCCGGCGTGGTGGGCCGAGAATCCGCGGGACAAGCCCTCGCGCCAGGTCCAGAAGCCAAGGACGTCCAGGTCTTCTTCGGCAATGTCCTGCACGGCCTCGTCCACCCGGCGGACGATCTGGGCGCGTTCCGTTTCGGTGGTCAGGAGCAACCCGGATTCCAGGCACTGCTTCACGGCGGCGTCGCAGCCGTTACGCGAGAAGATGAAGGTGATGGCGGGCAGCAGCCCCTCACTATCCAGCTTGGCGATGACCTGGGGGCGGCTGGCGCGCCGGATCCTGGTCAGCGCCTGCCGCGGGGGCTCGGGGGCACGCCGGCCCCGGCGGCCGCCGGTACGACCCCAGTTGGCGCTGCGGTTGAGCTTCTGCTCGGACGAGGCCAGCTTCAGCAGTTCAGGATTGACTTCATACGCCCGGCTGCCGCTGGTTCCGGACTCGGGCACCGACTCATCGAAGGCGATGTCGCCGGCAAACAGATCGAACATGTCCGAGCCGACCATCACGTGCTGCCAGAGCGGCACCGGGCGGTGCTCGGACACCACCACACGGGTGTCCCCGCGGACGGTATCCAGCCAGGCTCCGAACTCTTCCGCGTTGGAGACGGTCGCGGAGAGCGAGACCAGTTGTACGTCGTCGGGAAGGTGGATGATCACTTCTTCCCACACGGCCCCGCGGAAGCGGTCCGCCAGGTAATGGACCTCATCCATCACCACATAGGCCAGGTCCAGCAAGGTATCGGAATTGGCGTACAGCATGTTCCGCAGCACTTCGGTGGTCATCACCACTACATCTGCGTGCGGGTTGACCGAGGTATCGCCGGTCAGCAGGCCGACCCGGTGGGCCCCGTACGTGGCTACCAGTTCGTTGTACTTCTGGTTGCTCAAGGCCTTGATTGGCGTCGTGTAGAAGGCCTTCAGCCCCCGCTGTAACGCCATGTAGACCGCAAACTCGCCGACCACGGTCTTGCCCGCGCCGGTGGGGGCCGCCACCAGCACGCCGCTGCCGAGCTCCAGCGCCTCGCATGCCTCGCGCTGGAACGGATCGAGTTCGAACCCGAGCGTCTGGCTGAACGCATACAGCCGGGTCTTGGAGAAGGCCACCCGTTCGGCGGCTGCCAGATAACGCTCGGATGGGGAACTCATACCAAAAGACTATCCGCTTAAACGTGCGCAGCAGGTGGCTGCCCTTAGCGTCGGCGGACCACCAGCACTATTGGACGGTATCCGGCTTTCCATCATCGGCTTTCAACTGGTCCAGCGGAGTGGCCTTCTCAATCTGGGTGGCCTGGTCCAGCGTCGCGGCCTGGTCCAGCGTGGCGGCGACTTCAGCTTCTCGCGCCGCACGTCGCTTGTCGCGACGCTTGTCGTTGATCAGACTGATCCCGGTGGCCACGAAGAACAGCGCCAACAGCGGGCCCGCCAGGAGGAACATGGACATGGCATCCGGGCCAGGCGCCGCCATCGCCGCGACCAGGCAGACTACGAACACCACAATCCGCCAGCTCTTGATCACGCGGCGGCCGGACAGCAGGCCGGCGAAATTCAGGCCAACCAGCACCACCGGGAGCAGGAACGCGACGCCGAGCGACAGGAACATCCGCATCACGAAGGTCAGGTAATCGGTGGCCAGGATCTGGTTCACGCCGCCCTGCGGCGTGAACATGGTCAGGACCTTCACGATCTCCGGGAGCACAATCCAGCCGAAGTAGATCCCGAGCAGGAACAGCGGTACGGCGGCGCACATGAAGCCCAGCGTGTAGCGGCGTTCCTTGGATTTGAGTCCGGGCGTGATGAAGCCCCAGATCTGGTAGATCCACACCGGCGAACTGACCAGCAGACCCAGGAAAATGGAGACCTGGATCTTCAGGTCGAACGGTGAGCCGACGCTGCCGTAGTTGATCTCGGCGCGCCGGCCCTTTTCCGCCGAAATCTCCATCAACGGCTGCTGGACGGCCACCATGACCGGGTCATAGAGGAACCAGCCGACAATGGCCCCCAGCAGGACGGCGATGCCGGCAATGATCAGCCGGTTGCGCAGTTCTTTCAGGTGTGCCTTGAGCGGCATCCGCCCCTCAGGGTTGGCCTTGCGGCCCTTCTTACCGGCCACGGCCCTTACTGCTGGTGCGGCGATGGGGATCCACCGTTCGCATTCGGCGCCTGGCCGCGGTTATCAGTGTTGTTGCGCGGCGGGTTGACCACACGGCCCTCGACCGGCTCCGAGTCCGGGCCGGCAGCGGACGTATCGTCGTCCTTCATCTGCTTCACCTCGGACTTGAAAATCCGCATGGACTGGCCCACGCTGCGGGCGAGGCCGGGCAGCTTCGGTGCGCCAAAGAGCAGCAGCACAATGATGACCAGAATAATGATGGTCCAAGGGTTATCGAAGAGTCGTCCCATGCGTGGTTCCTTTCGTCTTCTACATCTTATGCCATGGCGGGGTCAGGAAAGCCGCAGGTCACGCAGCGACTGCCGCTGCCCTCGGGCCGCCCTGCGGGCCACCCGACGCTGCCGGCGCTCCTCGCGGCGAAGCTCTTTGCCCGCGGCGTATTCCTCCTTGAGCACGGCGGCGTCGGCGAAGACGGCCGGCCGTGGATGGTGCGGTTCCGCCAGCGGCGGTTCCGCCTGCAGGCCACTTCCCAGCCGGTCCGCCGCGGCCTCGAATTCACGCAGAGTTCGCATGAACTGGCGGAAGATCCGCCAGCCGAGCAGGGCCATGAAGATGATGGCCAGCGCGCAGAGGGCAACCCAAAGAAGTATCCAGAACCAAAGGGGCATGCTGTCCACTCTAGCCTCCGGTGGGAGCCGCTGCCGCGCGGTAGGCTTCCAGCGCATGCCGCAGCCATTCCTGCGTCTGCTCTGCCACGTCGGCCGGCTCCAGCACAACCACCTCGCCGCCGTGCCGGGCCACCAGACCGGCCAACACGGCCGTGGTGGACAACCGGATTTCGGCCGCCAACGAACCGTCCTCCAGCAGCGCCCGGCGCCGGGCGCCGTACTGGTCGGCCAGTTCGGCCAGTCGCTCGGAGACCTTCAGCACCACCAGCTGGTCTGTCTCCCGCGGGGTGAACAGGCTGTCCGGGAATTCGCTGCTGCGCGCCGCCGGAGGGTCAAAAGGCTCCCCGGTCTCGGTCAGCGCACGCATCCGGTCCACGCGGAACTGCCGCACGGCCTGCTGCCGGTGGCACCAAGCTTCGGTGTACCAGTGGCCGTCCACGGCGAAAACCCGCAGCGGATCGATCCGGCGGGTCGTGATCTCGTCCCGCGACGGCACCAGATACTCAATCTCCACGCTGCGCCGCGCGGCTGCGGCCTCCTGCAGCGCGAGCACTTCGGGTGCGCGCTCCTCGGCGGCCAGGTCCGCAGCGACGGCGGTATGCCGCCCGGCTACCCCGCCGGCCGCAGCCAGGAGTTTGCTCAGCGCGCTGCGCAGGGCGGGCTGCTCCCCTACCCCGGGAACCGTCTCCAAAGCCTGTAGGCCCACCACCAACGAGAGCGCCTCGTCCAGGCTCAGTCGCACCGGCTTGTCGATCTCAGCGGCATTATTGATCGAGATGGTGCCGTCTTCCCAGAACGCCTCGATCAGCTGGTCCGGGCCATAGCCTGGAGTACCGCAGACAAAGAGCAGGTTGAGGTCCTTGATCAGCTGGGTGGTGCTGATGTCGAACTTCCGGGCTGTCTCCTCCAGCGCCACGCCCGGGTTGGCGGTGACGTAGGAGACCAGGTCCAGCAGCCGCGGCAGCTGGTCCAAGGAGCCCGTCTTCCGGGACGGCCGCGACGTGTCCTCCGTCAGGGAGTACGACGGCGGGGCCTCGGTTGCGGCGGCCAGGGCGCCTTCCAGCCGGCGCACCACGGCGCCGCGCAGCTCGTCCGGTTCCTGCACCCAGGCGTTGGCGCCATGCGAGGCGATTTCCTCGGCCAGCACTTCTACGTCGCCGTAGCCGAGTTCCACCGCATCCCACCCTGCCGGCGGCCGGGCCGTCTCGACAGCCGCCGCGGCCGAACGCAGCGAATGGGCCTTGTCCTCGCGGAGCCAAAGCACCGCCGTGCCATGGTCCTGCGGCGCCTGCAGCCCTGCCAGCACGGCGCGCATGGTGAAGTCCTCCGGGATGCTGTAGCCCCCGGACAGCTTCTTCACGGTGGAGGTGACCCGGGAGAGCCGGAAGGTGCGCTGGGCATCGCGGTCCAGGTCACGGCCGGCCAAGTACCAGTGCCCGTACCGGTTGCCCAGGCCCCACGGCTCGACCCGGCGTTGCTGCGGCTGGCCGTCCCGGGGCGACCGGTAATCGAAGGAGACCGGCGTGTGTGCCAGCACTGCCTTGAGCATTGCCTCGAAAGCCGGTTCCGCGGTGCGGATCCGCGGTTCCACGCCGATCAAGGGATCACCCTCGGCGAGGGCGCCCTGAACGTCCAGCCGGCGCACGGCCCGGGCGGCGGCGGAGCCCAGCGAGGCCTGCTGCCAAAGACGCGATGCCAGCGAAAGGACGGCACTTTCCTGCGGGCTGAACTGGAGTTCCGGCAACCGGTACTTGTGCCGGTCGATCCGGTAGCGCAGTCCGCTTTGGTCGTTTTCATACAGGCTGTCGTCCGGGAACGTCTCCACCGGTACGCCCATTTCACGCAGGTCTTCTTTGTCCCGCTCAAACAGGCGGTTGAAGGCATCGTCGCCGGTTGCCTCTCGGTACGGCGGAATCAGCGCACGCAGTTCCTCCTTGCTGTAGCCGCGCCGGCGTTCCAGCAGCGCGATCAGCAGGTTCAGGAGTCGTTCGGTCTTGGAGGCGGACATAGTTGAAACGTTACTGGTTGCGGGGCTTTGCGAGCGAAGTTAACGAGCAGGGGCGGAGTAACGATGAACTAACGTTCACCGCTGCTCCGCCCCTGACAGGCTGCTGTCGGACCTAGCGGACGCCGAGCAGATCGACGACGAAGATCAGCGACTCGCCCGGCGCGATGGCCGATCCTGCGCCGCGGTCACCGTAGGCCAGGTGGGCCGGAATCTTCAGCCGGCGGCGTCCGCCGACCTTCATGCCCAGCAGGCCCTGATCCCAGCCCTGGATGACCTGGCCGACACCGACGCGGAAGTCCAGCGGTGCGCCGCGGTTCCAGGACGCATCGAACTCTTCGCCGGTGGACCAGGCAACGCCCACGTAGTGGGTGGAGACGGTGTCGCCGGCTTTGGCCTCGGCGCCGTCCCCCACGATGATGTCTTCGATCACCAGATCCTGTGGGGTGTCGGTCCCGGGGAACTCGATTTCAGGTTTGGTGCGATCGTAGTCGCGCTTGCCAAAAGACATGCTGAACCTCTCTTGCTTGACGTGTATGCCGTGCTGCCGTCGGCTACGTTACCGTACCGTCCGGCCCCTGGAACTACTTGACGTCGGTTAGTTCCACATAGAAGATGAGGTCTCCCACAGCATCCCCCTGGCCCTGGACGTAGGCCATCTCGGTGGGGATGGAGAGCATGACCTTGCTGCCTTCCTTGAGGCCGGTCAGGCCCTTGGTCCAGCCTTCAATCACGCCGTCGAGCGGGAACTCGGTAGCTTCTCCGCGGGAGAAGCTGGAATCGAACTCGGTGCCCTCGGACCAGTTCCACCCGGCGTAGTTGGCCTTCACGGTACTGCTTTCCGTGGCCTGCTTGCCGTCGCCTTCTTCGATCACCTTGACGATCAGGTTGTCCGGCGCGTCGTTGCCTTCTGGGATCTTGACGGAGGGAACACCCTCCTTATCGAGGGTAACCTCGGGCAGCTTGCCGGCCTTGTCCAGTTCGGCGACCTCGGCCGCATCGGCCTTGACGGCCTTGTCCCTGACGTCCTGCACGGTCAGGAACAGAAGCTGCGGGTTCTGCGCGGGTGCCGAAGCGCTGCTGTCTTCCGGCGGCTGGACGTAGTAGGCAATCTCGCTGCCCGGGTTGGAGCCAAGCAAAGCGTCATACAAGGCCGGGTCTGCGGTTTTGAAGCCCTCGCTCAGTTCCACTGTCTGGTCGACCGGGCCGGAGTAGGTCTCGCCCAACTGCTCGCCCGAGACGGCGTCCTTGGCCAGCAGCCGGTAGCGGATCCACTGGCCGTCGGTGGCACCGTCGCCCTTGCCTTCGGTGATGACTTCGGCGCTTGAGTCGGGAAGTTCCAGCGGGGCGGAGAAGTCCACTGTGGGCGCGGCACCCTCGGCGCCGGCTTTCACCGTGATGTCGTCCAGGCTGTCCGAGCCGGATTCGTTGCTGCCGCTGCAGGCCGTCAGGAGCAAGGCTGCGGGCAAGAGGATGGAGAGTATTTTGCGCACAATCGACTTTCTTATCGCGGAACATGTGGGCTCGAAGGACATTCTCGCAGAGAAAACTGGAGATCGGCTCTAAACCGCCAGCGGAAACTCACAAGGTGGCCAGAAGTGCCTCGACCCGCGGGTCCTCGCTTTTGAACGGGTCCTTGCACAGAATGGTCTGCTGCGAACGGTCGTTGAGCTTGAGATGGACCCAGTCCACGGTGAAGTCCCGGCCGTTCTCCCGGGCAGCCCGGACAAAGTCGCCGCGCAGCTTGGCGCGTGTGGTCTGCGGCGGAAAATCCATCGCATTCTTGACGTCCTGGTCCTCCACCACCCGGGCCACCTCCCCGCGGGACTGCAGCAGGTGGTACAGGCCGCGCTTGGACGAGATGTCGTGGTAGGTCAGGTCCACTTGGGCGATGCGCGGCGAGTCCAGATCGATCGATTGCCGTTCCATGATCCGGTCAATCAGCCGTTTCTTGATCGCCCAGTCAATCTCCCGCTCGATCCCGCTGTGGTCTCCCGACTCGACCGCCGCCAGCGTACGCTCCCACAGATCAAGGATGCGTTCCACATGCGGATTGTGCGCGCCATTGGCTTCGACAAACTCCCGCGCTTTGGACAAGTACTCCTGCTGCATGGCCAGCGCGGACATCTCCCGCCCGCTGGCCAGCTTCAGCGGTTTGCGTCCGGTCAGGTCGTGGGAGATGTCGCGGATGCTGCGGATCGGGTTTTCCAGCCGGAGGTCGCGCATGATCAGTCCGGCTTCGACCATCCGCAGCAGCAGGTCCACCGATCCGACCTTCAGCATGGTGGTGGCTTCGGACATGTTGGAGTCGCCGTTGATGACATGCAGCCGGCGGTAGTACTCGGCATCCGCGTGCGGTTCGTCCCGGGTGTTGATGATCGGACGGGACCGGGTGGTGGCCGAGGAGACGCCCTCCCAAATATGGTCGGCGCGCTGCGAGAACGCGTAGATGGAACCGTTTTGGGTCTTGAGCACCTTGCCGGCGCCGACCAGGATCTGCCGGGTCACCAGGAACGGGATCAGTATGTCGGCCAGCCGGGAGAACTCGAGTTTGCGCGGGATGAGGTAGTTCTCGTGGCTGCCATAGGAGTTCCCGGCAGAGTCGGTGTTGTTCTTGAACAGATAGACCCTGCCGCCGAAGCCCTCGCGGGCCAAACGCTCCTGGGCTTCGTTCATGAGGTCTTCGAGGATCAATTCGCCGGCCCGGTCGTGGGCCACCAACTGGGCGATGTCGTCGCATTCCGCGGTGGCATACTCGGGGTGGGATCCCACGTCCAGATACAGCCGGGACCCGTTCGTCAGGAAGACGTTGGAAGACCTTCCCCACGTGACCACCCTGCGGAAGAGGTAGCGGGCCACCTCTTCGGGCGAGAGCGGGCGCGAATCCGGCGCCGAATAGGAAATGCCGAACTCGGTCTCAATCCCGAAGATCCGTCGGTCCATGGCTAGCCGTCCATTCCCTCGCCCAATATCTCGGTTAGTTCCGCGGTCGCCAACCGACGGAAGGCACGTTGGCTCCCGCGGCTGGACAGCGGGTCGCGGTCCAGTACAGCTACTTCCAGTCCCTCGGGACGCAACTCTTTGGCCTGGCCGGACTCCTGCTCGCCGGTCTTGCCGGACAGGGCAGCGACCGCGGCCCGTACCGCCCCGGCGTAGTCCCGGCCGTCCTGCCACTGCCCGCGCAGGGCTTCGCCCACAGCTTCGGCATCGCCGCCCATCACCACGAACCGGCGTTCGTCGGCGATGGATCCGTCGAACGTGAGCCGGAACAACCGGTCCTCTGCCGGTGAAGCGCCGACTTCGGCGACCGCGAGTTCCACCTCGAACGGCTTGGTGTCGGCGGTAAAGACCGCGCCCAGGCTTTGTGCGTAGACGCTGGCCAGGCCGCGCCCGGTGACGTCCTCACGGTCGTAGGAATAGCCGCGCACGTCCGCGTAGCGCACGCCTGCCTGGCGCAGGCTCTCGAACTCGTTGTATTTGCCGACGGCGGCGAAGGCGATGCGGTCGTAAATCTCGCCGATCTTGTGCAGCGACGGCGAGGGGTTCTCGGCCACCAGGGCGATCCCGTCCGAGCAGCTGAGCACCACCACCGACCGGCCGCGGGCAATGCCTTTCCGGGCGAAGTCCGCGCGGTCCTTCATCAGTTGCTCAGGCGATACGTAGAACTGCTGCGTCATGCTCAGGCCTCCCGTCCGGCGACGGTTCGCCCGGCGATCACGGCTTCGGACGTCGCGGCCAGTTCGCGCTCCGGAATCCGGCGTGCGCCTGCGGCATTGACGGTAAAGATGACCGGCCACAGCTGACGGACGGCATCCGGGCCGCCGGTGGCCGAGTCGTCGTCGGCAGCGTCATAGAGGGCTTCGATGGCGACGCGGACGGCCGCGTCCTCGTCCAGGTTCGGCTGCCAGAGCTTCTTCAGGGATCCGCGGGCAAAGACCGAGCCCGAACCCACGCTGTGGTGCTCCTGCTCCTCGTAGCGCCCGCCGGTTACATCGTAGGAAAAAAGCCGGCCCACCCGGCGCTCGGCATCGAAGCCGGCAAACAGCGGAATGACGGCCAGGCCCTGCATCGCCATCGGCAGGTTGGACCGGATCATCGCGCCCAGCCGGTTCGCTTTGCCCTCCAGGCTCAGCAGCGTGCCTTCGATTTTCTCGTAGTGCTCAAGTTCCACCTGGAAGAGCCGGGTGATGTCCAGCGCAATGCCGGCCGTGCCGGCGATGCCCAGCACCGAATAGGAGTCGGCCGGAAACACCTTCTCGATGTGCCGGCTGGCGATGATGTTGCCCATCGTTGCCCGGCGGTCACCGGCCATCAGCACCCCGCCGGCGAACGTCATCGAGACGATCGTGGTGGCATGGGGCAGCATCGGCGCCGCTCCCGGCGGCAGCTGCTGGACCCCGCGGGCGCCCGGCAGCAGATCCGGCGCCGTACGCGCCAGATACTCGCTGAAGGAGGCGGTGGCGGAGTGCGAAATCTGGGCGAAAACAGAGCCTGGGCCGCCGGCCGGCATGTTCATCGATTACTGCCCGCCCTTCTGCACGAAACCGCGCACGAATTCTTCCGCGTTCTGTTCCAGCACGCCGTCGATCTCGTCGAGCAGATCATCGGTGCCTTCGGTCTCGGCCTGTGCGGCAGGTGCGGCGGCAGGCTCGGGGGTGGGCTCGTCGTCGTACTCTTCGTCTTCGCGGCGGGAGTCCGCGCTCCTGCGGTCCTGGGTTGCCATGATGGCCTCCTTCTGGTGTGACGATCGAGGTGTGTCCCTCATGCTTATGTTGCCACGTGGGGCTCGCTGCTGGGTCCCAACAACGCCGTAATAAATTCCTCCGCGGAAGCGGCCTCCTCGAAAAGCCTTCCGGTCAGCTCGCGGTTGCCGCGCAGCGGTTCCCGGGTCGGGATGCGCTGCAGCCGGCGCCGGTCGGGAAGGTCGAAAATCACCGAGTCCCAGCTTGCGCCGACGACCTCCTGCGGGAAATGCTGGATGCACTTTCCGCGGAAGTAGGCCCGGGTGTCCTCCGGCGGCTGGCTCACGGCGGTTTCGATCTGTTCGTCGGAGAGCAGCCGCTGGATCCGGCCGCGTGCGGCCAACCGGTGGTAGAGGCCCTTTTCCGGCCGGACGTCGGCGTACTGCAGGTCGATCAGCCCCAGCCGCGGATCACCCCATTCCAGACCATCCCGGTCACGGTAAGCCTGCAGCAGCTTCAGTTTGGCCACCCAGTCCAACTGGTCGGCCGCTCTCATCGGGTCGTGCCGCAAAATGTCCAGCACCGAGGCCCAGCGCCGGAGCAGCTCCGCGGTCTGGTCCGTATTGGTGCCGTGCCGCGTGCAATGCTCCACCGCCGCCTGCAGATAGATCTCCTGCAGGTCCAGGCCGGTGACCATGCTGCCGTCGCTGAGCGCGACTTTGTGCTGCAGCGACGGGTCGTGGCTGATCGCCTGCAGCGCCTGCACCGGGTCGGCCAGCTGCACGTCCGGGGCTTCACCATGCTCGATCATGGACAGCACCACGGCCGTGGTGCCCATCTTCAGGAAAATCGACACTTCGCTCAGGTTCGCATCGCCGATGATTACGTGCAGCCGCCGGTACTTGTCCGCGACCGAGTGAGGCTCGTCGCGGGTGTTGATGATGGGCCGGCGGATGGTGGTCTCCAGCCCCACCTCGGCCTCGAAGAAGTCCGCGCGCTGGCTGATTTGATATCCCGGCGTGCGGCCGTTGGTGCCCAGTCCCACCCGGCCTGCCCCGCACACCACCTGCCGCGAGACGAAGAACGGGACCAAGCCGGTCACAATCTGGTTGAACGGCAGGCTGCGCGGCATCAGGTAGTTCTCATGCGCGCCGTAGGAGACCGACTTGTTGTCCGTGTTGTTCTTGTACAGGTTCACCGACGAGAACCCCGGCGTAGCGGCGATCCGGCGCGATGCCGATAGCACGACGGCGTCGCCCGCCTTGTCCCAGCGCACCGCGTCCAGCGGGTTGGTCACCTCCGGCGAGGAGTATTCCGGGTGCGCGTGGTCCACGTAGAGCCGGGCGCCGTTGCTGAGCACCATGTTCATCAGCACCCCGGAGGACTCGTCCGTGTAGAACTCGTTGGCCGTCGCCCGGCCGCCGGCCAGCGCAATCTGCTCGGCGTCCAGAACCGGCGGCACGTCCGTCAGCTGCGACGGGTCGGCCGCGTCGCGCGAGAGGTCGAATCCACGCGCATCGTGCAGCGGCTCCTCGTCGGTGTAGTCCCAGCGGGTGCCGGCCAGGTTGCCCAGGCCCTTGCGCATGGTCGCCGCGTAGGCGTTGATCACCTGCGAGGAGAGGACCGTAGAGTTGGCCAGCGGTTCGCCCGGGGCGTGGATGCCATACTCCGTCTCCGAACCCATCACCCGGTAGACGCTCACAGGTACTGCCCCGTATTCGGCATCGTTTCGATGGACTTGCCGGCCTCCTGCCCGGCCTTGCCCTGCACAATGGTTCGGATGTAGGTGATCCGTTCGCCCTTCTTGCCCGAAATCCGGGCCCAGTCGTCCGGGTTCGTGGTGTTCGGCAGGTCCTCATGCTCGCGGAACTCGTCTACCACCGCACGCAGCAGATGTTCGATCCGCAGGCCCTTCTGCCGGTTGATCAGCAGGTCCTTGATCGCGTTCTTCTTGGCCCGGTCCACAACATTCTGGATGACGGCGCCGGAATTGAAGTCCTTGAAGTAAAGCATCTCGGTGTCGCCGCTGGCATAGGTGACTTCCAGGTACTCATTCGACTTGTCGGTGGAGTACATTTCCTCGACCGTGCGCTGGATCATCGCCTCGATGGTGGCCTTGCGGTCCTGGCCGTGCTCGGCCAGATCCTCCACATGGATGGGAAGGTTGGTGGTCAGGTACTTGGTGAAAATGTCCGCGGCGGCCTCGGCATCCGGGCGGTGGATCTTGATCTTCACGTCCAGCCGTCCGGGTCGCAGGATGGCCGGGTCGATCATGTCCTCACGGTTGGAGGCGCCGATGACGATCACGTTCTCCAGCTTTTCCACGCCGTCGATCTCGGAGAGCAACTGCGGCACAATCGTGGTTTCCACGTCCGACGAGACACCGGTGCCGCGGGTCCGGAAGAGCGAATCCATCTCGTCGAAGAACACCACCACCGGGCTGCCATCGGACGCCTTCTCGCGGGCCCGGGCGAAGATCAGCCGGATGTGCCGCTCGGTCTCGCCCACGTACTTGTCCAGCAGTTCCGGTCCCTTGATGTTCAGGAAGTAGCTGCGGGTGTCAGTCCCGTTGCGCTCGATCGCCTTGGCGGCCAGCGAGTTGGCCACGGCCTTGGCAATCAGCGTTTTCCCGCAGCCCGGAGGCCCGTAGAGCAGGATGCCCTTGGGCGCCTTCAGCCCGTGCTCGCGGTACAGGTCGGGATGCAGGAAGGGCAACTCGACGGCGTCCCGGATCTGGTCGATCTGCGGCCCCAGCCCGCCGATGTCCTCGTAGGAGATGTCCGGGACCTCCTCGAGGATCAGGTTCTCCACTTCGCTGCGCGGGATCTTCTCCAGCGCGTAGCCGCTGCGGGCGTCGATGGAGACGGCGTCGCCGACCCGAAGCCGCTCAGACAGCAAGGCACCGGACAGCTTGACCACCCGTTCCTCGTCCGCCCGGCCGACCACGAGGACGCGATGGCCGTCGAGCATTTCCTTGATGGTGACCAGCTCGCCGGAGCGCTCGAAGCCGAGCGCCGCGATCACCGTCAGCGATTCGTTCAGCAGGACTTCCTGCCCAGATCCGAGCAGGTCCATGTCGACCAGGGGGCTGACCGCCACGCGCAGTTTGCGTCCGGACTGCACAATGTCCACGCTCTCCTGCACCAGCGCGGCGTTGCTGACGCCCGGACGTGGCCTCTGCGCTTTGTGGACGTCGGTGATGGTGGCAAAACTGAAGGGTGTTTCGCCGTCGCGTTCGAGGGCGGACTTGAGCCGCACGATCTCCGTCTTGGCGGCCTCAAGCGTGGCTACCAAACGGGAATTGTTTTGCGTGGCTGCAGCAAGTTGCTTGTCCAGGTGGCGCAGCTTGTCCCGCAGCACGTTGATCTGGCGCTGTGCGACCGTCAGCGCATCGCGCTGTTCGTCCTGTTGTTCAGCCGGTGCCGGTTCATTGTTTTGGTTCTGGTTGTCCTTCATCACCGCGACCCGCTTCCTTGAATCGGTTCTTCCCTAGACCCTAACGGGCGCCTGAGCCGCCTGCACGTGTCTACGAAAAGAAACGCCGAATCGAAACATGGAATTCCAACGTCCGGCACGAAGAAGCTGTTGCGTGGTGTCGGATCATTACGCGAGATAACGAAAACGATGCCGCGTTGGTGCCCGAGAAGGCGGGGGTGGCAGCAGCAGATTCCGGGCGCGGCGGCGCTGGCCCGGACCGGCTGAGCCCGTGCGCCGCCCCAGGCGGCTAGTCGGTTTCGGGATTGACGTCCTTAAAGGCGCCGCGCTGGACGGTGGAGGCGGCGTCCTTGGCGACCCGGCGCAGCCGCTTGTCCGAGACGCTCCGCTCCCCCAGGCCCTCGGCATTCCAGTCTTCCTCGTTACCGGTCCAGGCCTGGACGTCCTCGGCGGCGAATTCGGTCTTGGACGGACGGCGCTTGGGTGTCAGCCCGGTCACTCCGCCGGCCAGCCGCCGGGCGGTGAGCAGGAAGCCAGTGTGCGCCACCATCCGGTGGTCTGGCCGAACCGCCAACCCCTCCAGATGCCAGCCCCGGACCATGGACTCCCAGCCTTCGGGCTCGGTGAACCGGCCGTCTTGGCGGATGGCTTCGGCCGTGCGGGACAACTGGGTCACGGTGGCAACATAGTTGATCCACACTCCCCCGGGCGCCAGCACCGTGGCCACGGCGTCGAGGCATTCCCACGGCGCCAACATGTCCAGCACCACGCGGTCCACGCTGCCGGGTTCCTCGGCCTTGATGACTTCATCCTGGAAGTCGCCCAGCGAAATTTGCCAGGCAGGGTGCGGTCCGCCGAAGAAGGTTTCCACGTTGCCGCGGGCCACGTCGGCGAATTCTTCGCGGCGTTCGAACGAATGCAGCCGCCCGCCGTCGCCCACCGCGCGCAGCAGCGAAATGCTCAGCGCACCGGAGCCGACGCCGGCTTCCACCACCCGCGCACCAGGGAAGATGTCCGCCATGGTGACAATCTGCGCGGCATCCTTGGGATAGACGACGGCGGCGCCCCGCGGCATGGACAGCACGAAATCCGAGAGCAGCGGACGCAGCGCCTGGTAGCGGTGGCCCACCGTGTTGGCCACAACGGTGCCTTCTTCCCGGCCGATGACCTCGTCGTGCGGCAGGAACCCCTTGTGCGTATGGAAAGCACCCCCGGGCGTGAGGGTGATGGTGTTCATCCGGCCCTTTTCATCCGTGAGCTGGACCCGTTCGCCGGGCCGGAGCGGTCCGCGTCGCTGGTCGGCGCCGTGCGGGCTGGTGGAGGAGCTCATGCGTGAATCACTTCCGGTTGTTGTTGCGGTGCCGCGGCGGTACCAACCGCCGGGTTGTGTCGATTGTATTCCGACCGGCAGCGGCGCTGCTGGCGGGGACGGTGGAGCGGGTCAGAGCCGGCCCGGTTTGCCCGTGATGGCGCGGACCACGGTGCTTTGCTGCAGCACCCCGGTGACCCGGCCGCCGCCGTCGATCACCGCGTATTCGCTGCCGGCCAACCGGGCCAGATACTGCACCAGCTCCTGTCCGGCGGCCACTTCGGGGACATAGGCACCCGGTGCCAACGCCCGGGAGACGGCTGCGGCAGGGGTCTGAGCCGCTGCCGACGGCGGTACCTGGCTCAGTGCACCGCGGTCAACGACTGCTTCGGGCTGGCCCGTGGCGGCGGTGAGCACCACGTTGAGCTCGGGCTCGCGCGCCAGAAGCTGCTGAACCTGGGCGACCATGGCGGTGGCGGGCAGCGACGTCGCCGGCAGTTTGAGCTGCCCGGCGCTGACGGAGGGCAGGCGCAGCCGCATCCGGGCGTGCTCGATGGCCGAGCTGGCTCCCATCCAGAGGAACCCGCAGACCAGCACCATGAGCACCACCATTTGCAGGTCCGGCGTGCCGCCCCGCAGCAACGGGATGCCGACGACGCCGACCACCAGCAGCACAACGATGACGCGGCCCGCCCAGCCTGCCGCCACGGTGCCCTTTTCCTGGCTCCCGGTCAGTTTCCAGACCGCGGTCTCCACCAGCCGGCCACCGTCCAACGGCAGCCCCGGCAGGATATTGAAAACCGCCACCAGGAAGTTCGCCAGGATGAAGATATCGGTCAGCAGGAACGGAATCGGCTCGCCGCGGAACAGCGGCAGGACCAACGAACCGAGACCGGCCAGCGCAAAGTTGGCTACCGGTCCGGACAGCGCCACCAACAGCGACTTGCCGGGTGTGGCGTTGAAATTGTCGAACTGGGTGTGGCCGCCCCAGAGATTGAGCACAATCTTAGCCGTTGGCCAGTGGAAGGCCCGGGCGGTCAGCGCGTGGGCGAGTTCGTGGACCAGCACAGAAAACAGCAGCAGCAGCGCATAGCCGAAGGCCACGCCGTAGGCGCCGACGCCAATTTCCGGCATCAACCGCTGGACCTGGGGCCCGAAGATCAGCAGGATGAAGGCCGCGATCACGAACCAGGACCAGGCGAGCAGCACCGGCACGCCGAACATCCGGCCCAGCGGAATCCCTCCGCTGCGCTGTTTTTCCTCCGGCGGCCGGGGTGTCTGCGTGCTCATACTCCTGCTTTCTGGGAAGCCGGCACCAGGAGCCGCTCCACGTCCATCAGGCCCTTGCCGGCCAGGCTGTCCCACTGCGGTCGCCCGGGGGCCGGCGGGACCGGCACCACGTGCGGAATGGCCACCGTCACCAGGCCGGCGGCTTCGGCCGAGGCAACTCCGGGAACGGAGTCCTCCAGCGCCACGACGTAGCGCTTGTCAGCGCCGGGCTGCCTGCCGCTGAGCCAGTCAAAGGCACGCTGGTAAGGCTCCGGGTGCGGCTTGCCTCGACTGACCATGTCTCCGGTGACCAGATACTGAAAGCTGCCCTCCGGCAGCGCGCGCACCACTTCGGCGGCCAATTTGGTCTCGCTCATGGTCACCAGCACGGTGGGGATGCGCGCCTCCAGCAGCTCGGCGAGCAGTTCGCGGGCCCCGGGCCGCCACGGGATGCTTTGGCGGACCCGTTCGGTCACGGCGTCGATCAGCCGGTCGATGATGTCGCGGACGCTGAGGTCCACACCCGCCTGCTGCAGCACCGCGGCCGATTTTTCCAGCGCGTTGCCCACCAGTTTGAGGCCAAGCTCGTCACTCCAAACACCGCCGAACGAGGCGACGAGTTCCGATTCGGCTTCGATCCAATACGGTTCGGTATCGACGAGTGTTCCGTCCATATCCCAGAACACCGCCTGCAGGTCTGGCTGAAGTGCGCCGGACGCAGCGGCGGAAGGGTCAAGTGCGGGCATGGCACCAGTCTACGGTCCCCGCCGGGAGCGCCGCGGCCCCGGCTAGGCGGCGGAATCCGGCCGCTATGCTTTCCGCGAATCGCAAAGGGGCTCACTGACAAGCCGTGTTCGGAGGATTAGGGTGAAACCGTGAGTACTCAGGACAGTGGCGATCTGCCCACGGACGGCCCCGGAGAGAAGCACGGCCTGCATCTGCTGTTCCCGCAGGCCAAGGCCGGCGAGGCTCCGCGGCGCTTTACCGTGATGCTGGCTGCGTTCGAAGGCTGGAACGATGCCGGCGAGGCCGCCACGGACGCCGTCAAGTACCTCAGCCGACTGTGGGAGAGCCACAAGGTGGCCACTGTGGACCCGGATCTTTACTACGATTTTCAGTTCACCAGACCGGTTGTCCACCGCACCGGGTCCGGCGAACGCCGGATCAAATGGCCAACGACAAAGCTCACCCGCAGCAGCGTTCCCGACGCCCCGGTGGACATCATCTTTGTGCACGGCGTGGAGCCGTCCTATCGCTGGCGTGCCTACACCGCTGAGCTCCTCGCCCACGCCGAGGAGCTGGGCGTGGACTGCATCATCCTGGTAGGCGCGCTGCTGGCCGACGTCCCCCACTCGCGGCCCATCCCCGTAACTGTCACCAGCGACGACGACGACGTCCGGCGTGCCTTGAATACCGAAACCAGCCAGTACGAAGGACCCACCGGAATCGTTGGTGTGCTGGCCGATGTGGCCTCGCTGGCCGGTATCCCGACCATGTCGGTTTGGGCCGCGGTGCCGCACTACGTGGGCCAGTCGCCCTCCCCCAAGGCCGAACTGGCGCTGCTGCACCGGCTGGAGGACATTCTCCAGGTGCCGCTGGAAGTTTCAGTGCTCAGCGAAGAGGCCGAAGCCTGGGAGCGCGGCGTCGACGAACTGGCCACCGAGGACCCCGAAGTCGCGGCCTACGTGCGGCAGCTTGAGGAGGCCAAGGACACGGCCGAGCTGCCGGAAGCCACCGGCGAGTCCATCGCCCGCGAATTCGAGCGCTACCTCAAGAAGCGCCGCAAAGAATAGGGGCCAGGTAGCCCTCCTCAATGCCGGTTTCGATCGGCGAGTTCCATGTCGCACTCCCGCCCGTGCTGTTCGGCTTGGGAATCCGCCTGTTCGAGGGCCCGTGCAGAGCCCTTCGCCGAGGACGACGCTTCTCAGTTGCACCGTGCGTCCGCGATAAGCGCGGAAGGCGGCCATGAGGAAACTGGCGGAGCGACGATGTCGCCATCCTCGTGCTCGGCTGCGACGTCTGTGCGGGGTTCGTCGGCCATTCGCAGCCCCCACGCTCCACGACATCCGGTGCGGCGCGGTCGGAACGGGCTCGCCGTTCAGCGCCGCCGGCACTCGTGAAGAGGGCGTGGCCCCTGATACAGGACGGCGAACGGTAGGACCCGACAAGGGTGCCGATGCCTGTTTCCGGAGCCGGGTCAGGGAGCCGAGGGACGGAACCGCTTGTTTCCCGTGTTCCGGATGATGTCGCTGAGTTGTGCCTTGAGGGCCGCCCGTTGCCGGTCGTCGCCGATCAGCAGGTGCTCCAGCCGGGCCGCCTTTTCAAGGGCAAGCACGCCCTGCTCGGATACGGAAACCAATTGCTGGCGGCGGTCCGCTTCGCTCCGTGCACGCGCAACGTGCCCGCAGGCTTCCAGCCGGGCCACCGTCTTGCCCATGGTCTGGGCCTCCACTCGCACCCGGTCGGCCAGCCGGCTCTGGGTCATCTCCCCTTCGGCGGCCAGCACTTCAAGGACGATGACTCCGGCATGGGTCAGGTTCAGCGACGCCAGAGACTCGTCCCACGCGTACTCGACCAACCGCGCCGCGGTCGACAGCAAGCGTGACATCGGCCAGTTCGACAAATCAGGCATCTACAAATCATAAGGCTACTTATCAAAAGCATCAATCTGCGGCTTCTAAGGCGGGCAGCCGTTCGCCGACGAGGATCACCGCGCGGATGGGATAGTCCGGAAGGCCATGGCCGGCCGGCCGCTCACCAGCCCAAGCAGCACGAGCCCTGCCCCCCGCAATGCGCGCATATCTAGGTTCCGGCGGCAGCTCCGCCAGTTCCCGCGCTTGGAATCAGTCGCATAGCGCAGCCCGGTTTCTGAATTCAAAAGCCGGAGGAAACAGGCGAGGCCGGAACAGTCAAGCCTCGCCGAGCGAGGAGTGCGGGGCGGGCAGGGTCCCGGCGTGGCGACGAAGTCGACGCGACAGGGCCCGCCCCAACAACCGGCTAGCGGCGTGCTGTTGCGGCGCAGGCCTCGCGTTTAGAGCCGGATTCCCAGGAGCGCGTCGAGCAGGGCGGCGAACTGTTCGGCGCCGTCCTGCGTTTGGCCGTTGGCCTGCTCGCGGGAGTGCTCGGCGAAGCCGTCGATTTCGGCCAGTGCGGCGGGGGCATTGAGGTCGTTGGACAACGCACGCCGCACCTGCTGCGCGAGCTCCGGAACCTGGTCCGCCTGCACAAAGGGTGCGGCACCGCGCCAGGCAGCCAGCCGCGCCTGCGCCTTCTGGAGGAGTTCCTCGGTCCAGAACCAGTCGCTGCGGTAATGCTGGCCCAACAGCACGGTGCGGATGGCAGCTGGCTCCACGCCGTCCTCGCGCAGCGCCGAAACCAGCACCAGGTTGCCCTTGGACTTGCTCATCTTTTCGCCGTCGAGGCCCACCATGCCGGCGTGCACGAAGTGCTTGGCCAGCGGCTTGCCGGCGAGGGCGTAGGCGTGGCCGGCGCTCATTTCGTGATGCGGGAAGCTCAGGTCGGAGCCGCCGGCCTGGACATCGAAGGTTTCCGGCAGGAACTTGCGGGCAATCACCGAACATTCGATATGCCAGCCGGGCCGGCCGTCGCCGAGGGAGGCACCCGGCCACTCGGGTTCGCCGTCGCGGGCCACGCGCCACAACAGCGCGTCCAGCGGGTGCTTCTTGCCCGGGCGTTCCGGGTCTCCGCCGCGCTCGCCAAAGAGCGGCAGCATCTCCTCTTCGGTCAGCCGGGAGGTGGCGCCGTTGTGCCAGCCCGGTCCGGCGGCAGCAACGGAGTCGAAGTAGACGTCGCCGTCGGGTTCGCCGTCGGTGCCGGGTACCCGGTAGGCCAGGCCGCGGGCCAGCAGGTCCTCCACCGCCGGAACAATCCATTCGATGGATTCCACCGCACCCACATACTGCTCGGGCGGGATCACGTTGAGCTCTTCCATGTCCGTGCGGAACAGCTCCGTCTGATCCTTCGCCAGGATCTGCCAATCCACACCGGTGGCGTTGGCACGTTCCAGCAGCGGATCGTCGATGTCGGTCACGTTCTGCACGTAGTTCACCGTGCGGCCGGCATCGCGCCAGTAGCGGTTGAGCAGGTCGAATGCTACGTACGTGGCGGCGTGGCCCATGTGGGTGGCGTCGTACGGAGTGATGCCGCAGACGTAGAGGCTTCCGGTGGCGGAGGGTTCAAGCGCTACCAGCGACCCCACGGAGGTGTCGTGGATGGTCAGTTCGTCTTTGCCGCCCGGAATTTCGGGTACGGCATGGGCATTCCAACCAAGCACTCTTGAGTTTCCTTCCAATGAGGTGGACCGGCCGCAGGGGCGCGGTCCCGCCGTCGTACATTAAAGCTCCTAACGTTTAAGGACGCAGGAGCCGGATAAATTCCCGCTCTGTCAGGCGTTGATGATCCCGAAGCCCAGCAGCACGAATAACAGGGTGCCCAGGCCGATCCGGTACCAGACAAACAGGCGGTAGCTGCGGGTGGACACGTACTTCAGGAACCAGCCGATGATCACGAAACCCACGCCAAAGGCCACGGCCGTGGCCAGCGCGGTCTCGCCCAGGCCGTAGGGGCCGGGTTCATCGAAGCTCTTGGCCAACTGGTACAGGCCGGAGGCGAAGACCGCCGGAATGGCCAGCAAGAATGAATAGCGGGCCGCCGCCCCGCGCGTGTAGCCCATCAACAGGCCGGCGGTGATGGTGCCGCCGGACCGCGAAACGCCCGGCATCAGCGCCAGCGCCTGGGCCAAGCCGTACAGAATGCCGTGCTTGTAGGTGAGTTTGTCCAGTGTGCGGGTATGGCTGCCAATGGTGTCCGCGACGGCCAGGAACAGGCCGAAGACAATCAACATGGTGGCCACGATCCACAGGCTCCGGAAAGTGGATTCGATCTGATCCTGGAACAGCAGTCCGAGCACGCCGATGGGGATCGAACCGATGATGACCAGCCAGCCCATCCGGGCGTCCGGATCGTTGCGCGGCACCTTGCCGGTCAGCGAGCCGAACCAGGCCTTGACGATGTTGACGATGTCGCGCCAGAAATAGACTACGACGGCGGTCTCGGTGCCAAGTTGGGTGATGGCGGTGAAAGCAGCCCCGGGATCGGCGGCGCCGGGCAGGAACTCGCCCACAATGCGCAGGTGTGCGCTGGAGGAGATCGGGAGGAACTCGGTCAGGCCCTGCACCAGGCCCAAGAGGATTGCTTCTAGCCAATTCACACACTAGACCCTATGGCACGCGGGCCCCGGAAACGGAACCAGACACAGTCGCCCGGGCGAAGTTCCACCCGGGGTATGAGGACGGTGTCCCTGCCCGGGCAGGGAGGATCGGGAGCGCGGCGTCGGCGGGCCGCTGCCAAGGGCACGGCACCGCAGGCCATAAGCTGGCTGTATGGAGCACAAGCGCTTGGGTAACAGCGGGCTGAAGGTCCCGCAGCTGTCGCTGGGAACGATGACCTGGGGCGAGGAGACGGACGAGGAGGGGGCCGGCGCCATGCTGCGCGCCTATCTCGACGCCGGCGGCACCCTGCTGGACACCGCCGCGCCGTACGCCGAGGGCCGCAGCGAGGCCATGCTCGGCGCGTTCCTTGGCGAGCTGGTCCCCCGGCAGGAAGTGCTGGTGGTCTCCAAGGCCGGCGTGACCCGCAGCGAGGGCCGGCGCGAGGTGGACACGTCCCGCGGCGCCATGCTGCGCAGCCTCGACGCCAGCCTGGCGCGGCTGGGCACCGACTATCTGGATCTGTGGCTGGTCCACCTCTGGGACGATGACTCGGCTCCGCTGGAAGAAACCCTGTCCGCGCTCGAGCACGCCGTTTCCTCCGGCCGGACGCGCTACGTGGGCGTATCCAACTATTCCGGCTGGCAGCTGGCCCGGGCGGTCTCGGTCAGCCCGGTTCCGCTGGTTGGGGTGCAGAACGAATACTCGCTGCTGCAGCGCCGGCCGGAGCATGAGGTGATTCCGGCCGCCACCGCGCTGGGCCCGGGAGTGATGGCGTGGTCGCCGCTGGGACGCGGCGTCCTGACCGGTAAATACCGCACCGGCACACCGGCCGACTCACGGGCAGCCTCCGAGCAGCACGCCGGCTTCGTGGAACCGTATCTGTCCGGCCGGCCGGCCCGGATTGTGGATGCGCTGGCCACGGCGGCCCGTGGCCTGGATGTGCAGCCGCTGGACCTGGCCCTGAGCTGGGTGCTGCAGCGGCCCGCCGTCGGCACTGCCGTGGTGGGACCGCGAACGCCGGCGCAGTTGGACGAGATCCTCAAGGCTCCGCTGGATGCCTTGCCCGCCGAGATCGCCCAGGTGCTGGACGAAATTTCCGCGCCCTGATCCCCACAGAATCGATGCCGGCGCGGTGATCCCCGCCGCGTTGATAACGGCGCGCCGGTCCTACTTTTCTTCGATTTCCAGATCGTCGTCGAACGGGTCCGCCACGTCGTCGGAGTCGTCCATGTCGTCCTCGTCCGACTCATCGTAAATGACCAGCGGCGTCACTTCGCCGTAAGCATCGTAGAGCGCGTCCTCATACGTCTCAAAGGATTCCATAATGGACGAGAAGGCTGCTTCCACGGCAGGATCGTCTTCACCTCGGCGGCTCGAAGCGGCGGCTAGATGCTCCTGCAGCGCGGAAACCAGTGACTCCAGTGCGACACGCGGATCAATGCTCATGATGTAGACGTTAGCCGCAATGTGGAGAATAAGTGAATAGAACAGGAGGGCAATGAGAGAACAATTTCTGGGTGCCGCTGTCACCCGCGAACGCGACTACGCCAGGCAGTACGAATACCTGGTCCTCACTGTCAGCAAGGGCGAATCAGTCGGGGAGGCACGCCGCGTGCTGACCGACCACGCCGAGTATGGCAAATGGGACCTGGTGCGCACCCGGCTGTATCTGGGCGGCGGCCGCAAATACTGGTTGCGCCGCAGGGTGCTCAGGGTCGAACGCACCGCCTGAACCCGCCAGGCGGTGCCCCGCACCGCAAGAGCCGTCCGGTCAGTCGTCCAGCGGCCCCAACCAGGCCGTAGCTACGGTGCTGTGCGCCGACTCGTCGTCCGACGGGTGGTAGAGCCCGGCCAAAACGTCCCGGTACAGCCGTTCAAGCTCCCGGCCGCGGAAGTATCCCCCGCCGCCGGAGACGCGGACGGCCTTCTCCACCACGTCCTTGGCGGTTTCGGTAGCCCGGATCTTGATGCCGGCCAGCTTGGCGAACCATAACTTTCCGTGGTCGGCCAGCGTGTCCACGTCGCGCGCAATGGACGCCAGCTGCGGGTACAGCCCGTCCATCGCGAGTGCGGCATCGGCCACCCGCCAGCGGATGTCCGGATCCTGCGCGTAGCTCTTGCCTGTTTTCAAGGAACGACGGCGGTGCACGGCTTCCACCGCCAGGTCCAGGGCGCGCGTGCCGATTCCCGCATACACGGAGGAAAGCAGGATCTCGAAGCACGCGAAGATGCCGAAGATCAGTGCATCCGGGTTGGGTCCCACCGGCAGCTTCCGGAAGATCCGGTCCGGCGCCGCAACCGCGCCTTCCAGCACGGTGGTGTTGGACTGGCTGGCGCGCATTCCCAGTGTGTTCCAGTCGTCCTTGATCCGGTAGCCCGGCTTGTCGCGGTCGATGAAAGCCCACACCAACTGCGGTGACACCCCGGAGTCGTCGCGGCCGAAGATGCCCAGCCGCGTCCAGGCCGGAGACAAGCTGGTGAAGACCTTCGTCCCGGTGAATTCGTAGCCGCCGTCCTCGCGGGGCGCCGCCACCGTGCGCGAGTCGAACAGGACCTGGTCATTGCCGGCCTCGGACACGCCGAAGCCGAAGACTTCGCCGCGGCCGGCCTCGGCCAGCACATAATCCAGCGAGTTGTCGCCGCGGGCCTGGAGCACGCGGGCAACGCCGGTCCAGACCAAGTGCATGTTGACCGCCAACGCCGTGGCCGGAGCCGCGCCGGCCAGCCGCATCTGCGCCCTGACCGCCTCCTCCAACGAGTAGCCAAGGCCTCCGTCCGCTTCCGGCACAAACATTTTCAGGTAGCCGGCCTCGGCCAGATCGGCGAAGTCCTCGTGGAAAAAGCTGTTCGCCTCGTCGTAGCCAGCGGCCCGTCCGCGGATGGTTTCCAGCAGGGCGTCCGGGAGCAGCTCTTCAACACTGGCAGGCATGCCTGTGGTCCTTTCGTCGTGCGTGTACAGAGTAGTTCGGGTAGAGATCAGTAGGTGGTGAGCAGCCGCTGCAGCACCCGGGTGCCGAACTTCAGCGATTCCACCGGCACCCGTTCGTCCACCCCGTGGAACATGCCGGTGAAGTCCAGCTCTTCCGGCAGCCGCAGCGGGGCAAAGCCGTAGCCGGTGATGCCCAGCCTGGCCAGCGACTTATTGTCGGTGCCGCCGGAGAGCGTGTACGGAAGCACCACCGCGTCCGGATCCTCGTGCTTGAGCGAGTCCACCATGGCATCCACCAGATTGCCGGCGAACGGTACTTCAAGCGACCTGTCCTGGTGCACGTAGCTCACGTCCACCTCCGGCCCCGCCAGCTCGCGGATGGTGGCCAGCACCAACTCCTCCTGGCCAGGCAGCGTCCTGGCGTCGATCCGCGCCTCGGCAAGGCCGGGAATCACGTTCTCCTTGTACCCGGCCTTGAGCACGGTGGGATTCGAGGTGTTCTGCAGCGTGGCGCCGACGAAGCGGGCCACGGTCCCCAGTTCCTTGAGCAGAATCTCCGGGTTGTCCGGATCAAACTCGACGCCGGTCAGTTCGGTCACGCCGTCCAGGAACTGCCGGGTGGTATCCGTCAACTCGATGGGCCACTGATGTGATCCGATCCTCGCCACCGCGGCAGCCAGCGTGGTGACCGCGTTGTCGGTGTTGATCTGCGAGCCGTGGCCCGCGCGGCCTGCGACGGCGAGGCGGAGCCAAGCGATCCCCTTCTCCGCGGTCTGCAGCAGATAGGCCCGCCGGCCGCCAATGGTGGCCGAAAAGCCGCCCACTTCCGAGATCGCCTCGGTGGCGCCGTCGAAAAGCTCCGGCCGGTTCTCCACCGCCCAGCGTGCCCCGTAGGTCCCGCCGGCCTCTTCATCGGCGAAGAACGCGAAGATGATGTCCCGGCGGGGCTGGATGCCGTTGCGGGACATATGCCGCGCAACCGAGAGAATCATCGCGTCCATGTCCTTCATGTCCACGGCCCCCCGGCCCCAGATCAGCCCGTCCCGCTCCTCCCCGCTGAACGGGTCCACCTGCCAGTCTTCGGCCTGCGCCGGCACCACATCAAGGTGGCCGTGCACCACCAGCGCCGGTGCCGACGGGTCCGAACCGGCCATCCGCGACACCACGGAAGCCCGTCGCGGCGCGGACTCGAAGACTTCGGTGGCCAGCCCGGCCTCTTCCAGCAGGCCCGCCGTGTACTCGGCTGCCTGCCGCTCCCCCGGGCCTTCATTGCCGCCATAGTTGGAGGTGTCGATCCGGATCAGTTCCTGGCAGATCCGGACCACTTCATCGTGCGGGTTCGGTGCGGTCATGAAGGCTCCCTCGAAGTCGATGTAGGTCCCCAGCCTATCCAGCAGCGGCGCCAGGGCCAGCAGCAGCGCCCGAGTTGCGCCTCCGCAGCATCAACGCAGAGCCGGCGCGCTGCCCGCACCAACGGACACACGGCGTCGCGATTCAACAGTTCCGGCAAAACATGTTAGAGTTTTTCTCGCTGCTTTCGACGGATTCAGTGCGCCCGAGGGCTCCTGATCATCGCTCGAAAACTCCACCTGCGCGGGTGGCGGAATGGTAGACGCGCTAGCTTGAGGTGCTAGTCCTCTTATTGAGGGTGAGGGTTCGAGTCCCTTCCTGCGCACAAAGAAAGCCCCGGAATTCCGGGGCTTTTTTGTGTCCTCCGACCGTCCCTCAGTGGGAACTCGCAGCACGCGGTATGTGGAGCGGCTAGCGGGATGGAATTCGCCCGGGATGGTCTTTGGCCCATTCGGCGCACAGCAGGGCGAGCGCCTCCCGGACAAGGTCATTGTCATCCTGCTCCGCGGCAGCACGTGTCCGGCGCAGCACCGCGTCCGCGCCCATGCCAGCGGAGCGCACCGCCCGCAGCGGGGCGAGGATGGCAGCCCGGCGCAGCCAGGGGTCCGGCTCCCGTGCCCAGCGATCAAGGATTGACTCAGCCCGGGCACGGGAGCCGTCCGTCAGACCGTGGATCAACGGGCCCACCACGTCGACCGCCAGCGGATCCACCAGCGCCGCCGTGCGCGCGTCCCGCAGAAAACCTTCGATCCGTGTCAGGTCGGAGTTCCGCAAGAGACGCTGGTGCGACTGCAGCAGGACCACGGCAGCCAGGCGCAATTCGAAGACCGGTCGCTTCCACAACTCGGAACTGAGTGACGTGACCTGATCATGCGAGAGCGGCCGGAACTTCCGGCCGGCGTCGCGGACTGTGCCCCGCACCGCACCGATGGACGCGCCGTAGTAGCGCAAACCGTCGGCCGATCCCTTCGCTGCCCGGGCCCGTTCCTCGCTGGCCTCCCGCTGCAGGGTGAAGTCGATGAACTCAGCCGCCTCACTCATCTGAAGATTCTTTCCTGCACCGTCGGTGCTGTCGAGCGAGCGGTGGCCGCCGCGCGGCGCCGTTCCCTGCAGGCGCAAACGCTTCCGGGGGTACCGCGTGCAAAGATGGCGGCATGGAACTGGACGGAGAACTGGCGGGCCATCAGCTTACGCCGGACGCGCCGGACCAGCGGGACATCGACTTGTACCGCAGCCTGAGCGCGGACATCGCCGCGGGCGTCGCGGTGGTCTCCACCCGGTGGCGGAACCGGGACTATGCGGCCACAGTCAGCGGCTATCTCTCCGTCTCCTATGACCCGCCCACCATGCTGGTCAGCCTCTATGAGGAGTCCCGGATCTGCGACGCGGTGGCGAGCTCCGGGACCTGGGCGCTGAGCCTGCTGGCGGCCCATCACCAGGGCACCGCGAACTGGCTGGCAAGCCCCGGCAACCCGGTGGAAGGTTTGCTCAACCAGGTTCCGTACCGGCGCGGCCCGGCCACCGGCGCTGCCGTGATCGGCGGGGCTCCGGCATGGTTCGAGCTGAAGACCACCGCAATGCATCCGGCGGCCACCCATTTACTGATCGTCGGCGAGGTGCTCGCCATGGGCCGCGACGCTCCCGGCGCGGAGAGCGCCGATCCGCTGATCCACTTCGCGTCCTCCTACCAGCGTCTCCGCCGGTAGTACCGGGGCCGGGCTAGGGCAGCGGCGGCGGCTCGGAAAAGCGCCCCTCCCAGACCGCCCTCGATCCGGATTCACCGGTCAGCACCACCGCCACCGTGGCGCCGGCGCAAACGGCCAGCACGACGACGACCAGGACCGCCGCGAGGATCCGGTACCCGGCGCCGAGCCTGCGCCGCCAGGCGGCTGCCGCCGTCGTGCCATAGCGGAACCAGAGCCACAGGCCCAGCGCCACAACGAACAGGCCGATCACCCAGGGCAGCATCATGTCGCCCAGGCGCATGTGTTCCATGGCCAGCGGCGTCTGCTCGATCCGCAGGAACAACCAGTGCCCGGCCTGCTGGGAAAGCGGCACCAGGACCAATGCCAGCAGCGCAATCAGCGGGGTGGCGATCCCCAACCGGCGCCGCGCCGCCGGCCAGAGGAGACTGAGCACAATGCACAGCGCACTGAGTGGGATGAACACCACCGTGGCGTGGACCAGGAGCACGTGCAGCGGCAGCGCATTGACTTCGTAGTCCATCGGATTCCGCTCCTTAGGCTCCGGGCAGGGCCCTCATCCGGTAAGACGTGCGCGCCGGTGATGCGGTTCAGCGCGGGTATCCGGGTGGCCGGTCCATTGTTTTCCCGGGCCGCCTGCCCTAAGAATGGACTATGACGGTCACGCTGAGGTCCTTGGAAACCGCTGTTCCGGAGACGGTCCTGATCCAGTCCGAGGCGCGTGATGTGTTTGCCACGCAGCCCGGCTTGACGCGCCTGGGCCAGCGGCTGGTGACCACCTCGTTCGACCAGTCAGGCATTGACACCCGGCACGCCGCCGTCGACGAGCTCACCACGGCCAAACGGGCCGAGAACCCGGTGTTCTTCGACGCCGGGACGCGGCAGCTGCTCTCCCCCAGCACCAAGGTGCGCAACGACTTTTTCGCGGCCAAGGCCACCCCGCTGTTCATTGAGGCCGCCGGCAAGGCGCTGGCCGCCTGCGACGGGATCGGCCCGGCAGACATCACGCACCTCATCACCGTCTCCTGCACCGGCTTCTTTAATCCCGGCCCGGACTACAAGGTGGTCCGGGCGCTCGGACTCAACCCGGGCGTGCAGCGCTTTCACCTGGGCTTTATGGGCTGCTACGCGGCCTTCCCCGCGCTCCGCGCGGCCAAATCGTTCTGCGACGCGGATCCGATGGCCGTCGTCATGGTGGTGACGGCGGAGCTATGCACGCTGCACGTGCGCACGTCCAACGACCCGGACACCATCGTCGGCTCGTCGCTGTTCGCGGACGGTGCAGCGGCCGCCGTCATCACCGCCCGCGATCTGGAGGAGACCGGCCCCGCCATCCGGCTGGACCACTTTGAAACCACCCTGACGCCGGTGGGCGAAGAATCCATGGCTTGGAACATTGGCGACGAAGGCTTCGAGATGGTCTTGGGAACGTATGTTCCGCACATCATCGACGAACATATCGTCGGCGCGCTGGAGCCGTTGTTGGCCCGTGAACCGGGGTTGGCGGCCAAACCCTACCGCGACATCGAGCACTGGGCGATCCACCCGGGCGGTCGGAGCATCCTGGACAAGGTGGAGGCCAAGCTCGCACTGACCGAGGAACAGTTGGTGCCGGCCCGCGAAACGCTGCGGCGCTACGGGAACATGTCCAGCGCCACGGTGATGTTCGTGCTCAAGCACATCCTGGAGCAACCGCCGGGCGCCGCCGAGGAAAGGATCTGCTCCATGGCCTTCGGCCCGGGGCTGACGGTGGAGACCGGCCTGTTTACCAAGACCGTCCCGGCCGTGATGCTGCAGGCCGAACACGCCGCCGCAGCAGCAGCGGTCTAGCCGGAGCGGACCGACGTGGTCCCCAGCTCGCCGGCGTCCAGCAGGTCAACGTTCCTCGCCGCCCGCGCCATCGACGCGGTGGAGGAAATGGACAAACCGGACTGCGATCCAGCCATGCTCGGGCGGACCTATGCGCAGTTTCCGCTGATCAACCGGGCGGTCTCGGGCTGGCACGGCATCTACCGGCGGCTGCTCCGGCCGCGCCTGGCCGCCATCGAGCATCCCACCTTGCTGGATATTGGTTCCGGCGGCGGCGACGTGCCGCGGATGCTCGCACGCTGGGCGGCCCGCGACGGCCTGGGCTTGCGCATCACTGCTATCGATCCCGACGCCCGCGCGCACGACTTCGCCAGCTCGCGGCCGCTTCTGCCGGGACTGGAGTTCCGACAGGCCTTCAGCTCGGAACTGGTCGCCGAAGGGCGTCGTTTCGACGCGGTGGTGTCCAACCATCTGCTGCACCACCTCACCGCCGCGGAGCTGGCCGGACTGCTGGAGGATTCGCGCCGGCTGACGCGTTCCCTGGCGGTGCACAGCGACATCATCCGCAGCCGGCCGGCATATCTGCTGTTTGCGGCCGGGACGCTGCCGTTCTTCCACCGATCCTTGATCCGCCGCGATGGCCTGACCTCCATCCGCCGCAGCTACACGCCGGCCGAGCTGCGCGCTGCGGTACCGGCGGATTGGCAGGTGGTACGGGACTCACGTTTCCGGCAGCTGCTGGTGCGAGGGGCCGATGACTGAGCCACAGTCCCCGCAGCGCCGGGCCGGCGTCCCTCCGGCCGAGGACACGCTGCACGATGTCGCCGTGGTGGGCGGCGGCCCGGTGGGACTGTTGATGGCCCTCCTCCTGGCCCGGCGCGGAATGGACGTCACGGTGCTGGAGCAGCGGAGGGCGCGCAGCAGACATTCCCGCGCCATCGGGATCCATCCGCCGGCCTTGGCCGTGCTCGACGACGCCGGCGTTGGTCCCGCGCTGCTGGCGGCAGGAGTCCGTATCCGTCGCGGCACGGCGCGCAGCCGCGGCCGCGAGGTCGCAGCGCTCTCCTTCGCGGCGGTCCCCGGCCGGCATCAGTATGTGCTGGCCGTGCCGCAGGTGGTCACCGAACAACTGCTGGAGGAGCAGCTGGAAGCGTTGCGTCCGGGTGCCCTGCGGCGCGGCGTGCATGTGCACGCCGCGGACGACGGCGGGGCTTCCGTCACGCTGTCCTGCCGCGTGGGCGCGGAGCCGGGATCCGGAACACCCGCGGGCGGCGGGCCGGAACGGGCAGCGGACCCGAGTGCCGAACCTCCGGCCGGTCCCGCTGCGGACACGGTCCGCGCCCGGCTGGTCGTGGCTGCCGATGGCGCGTACTCGGCGCTGCGCCGGCAACGCGGCGTCGCGGTGCGTACGCGGACCTATCCGGACGCCTACCTGATGGGAGATTTCGCCGACACCACCCCGGACGGGAGCACCGCCGTGCTCTATCTGGAGGCCGGCGGCATCGTCGAGTCCTTTCCGCTGCCCGGCGGCATCCGGCGTTGGGTGGCCCGGATGCCCGGCGTGGTCAGCCATCCCACGCCCGCCGGCCTGGCTTCCCTGATCGCCCGGCGCACCGGTATCGGACCGGCACCGGAGAGCTGTTCCATGCTGAGTGCCTTCTCGGTCAGTTCCCGGATGCCGCGCCGCCTGGTCGCAGGCCGTCTGGCGCTGATCGGGGATGCGGCACACCAGATCAGCCCGATCGGCGGGCAGGGCATGAACCTGGGCTGGCTGGACGCGGCGGCTTTGGCGCCGATCATGGCCGCGGCGCTGAGGGGCGAGCCGACGGCGGCGGCGCTACGGCAGTTCGAGGCGGACCGGCGGCGGGCCGCGGCCACCGCCACCTGGCAGGCTCACCTGAACATGGCGTTGGGCCGGCCGCTGCCGCCGGCAGTGCTCGCCGCCCGCAACCGTGTGTTCGGCGCGCTGACCCACATCCCCGGGGCCGCCGACGCGGTGGCGAACCGCTTCACCATGCACTGACCTGTCATCGAGCGGCTGCCGCTGGTCCGGACGGCTAAAGTTGCTGCTAGACAAAATCGGCAGCAGGCCGGTTTTCCACGGCTGGAGACGTTCCGGCCGGGCACACGGCACGGAGGTGGAGCATGGTCGGCGCGGAGCGCATCGCCGTGCTGTCGTTGCATACCTCGCCGCTGGCCCGCCCCGGCGGAGGCGATGCCGGCGGCATGAACGTCTACGTCCGCGCGCTGGCGAGGGAACAGGCCGCGCTGGGTACCGCCGTCGACGTTTTCACCCGCTCCCAACATGACGGCCAGGAACCGGTGGAACATCCCCGGGCCGGCGTGCGTGTGATTCACCTGGACGGGGCGCCGGCCGACGTCGTGGCCAAGGAACAGGTGCCGCAGCGGCTGGCCGCACTCGAGGCGTCGCTGCGCCAGTTCACGCAGCGGGACGGTGCCAGATACGACGTGCTGCACTCGCACTATTGGCTCTCGGGTGCGGTGGGACTGCGCCTGCAGCAGGACTGGCGGGTTCCGCTGGTGCATTCGATGCACACCATGGGGCTGGTCAAGAACCTTCACCTGCAGCCCGGCGAGGCACCCGAGCCGGATACCCGGGTCCGCGGCGAACAAGCCATCGCCGCCGGGGCGGGCCGGCTGATCGCCAACACGCTGACCGAGGCCTGCGAACTGGCCGACCTCTACGGCGCCGATGAGGGGACGGTGGACGTGATCCCGCCCGGCGTGGACCTGCGGACTTTCCGTCCGGAGGGCCGGCAGCGGGACCGGGCGGCAGCCGGACTAGGGGCGGATACCTTCCATCTGGTGTTCGCCGGCCGCATCCAGGCGCTCAAGGGGCCGCAGGTGCTGCTGGCCGCTGCGGCGGAACTTCGCCGGCAACGGCCGGACATTCGGCTGCGGATCTCCATCACCGGTGAGGCCAGCGGGGCCGCCGAACTGGACCTGCCTGCGCTGGCCACGCAGTTGGGGCTGGACGACATCGTGTCGCTCTCGCCGCCGGTGGAGCCGGCCGAGCTGGCGGCCACCTTCCGCAGCGCCGACGTGGTGGCGGTTCCGTCCTTCAGCGAATCATTCGGACTCGTGGCCTTGGAGGCGCAGGCCTGCGGCACCCCGGTGGTCGCCACCAACGTGGGCGGACTGCCGGTGGCGGTCAGCCACGGCCTCACCGGCCTGCTGGTGGACGGACACGACCCTGCCCGGTGGGCCGGTGCGCTGCGCGAACTGCACGACTATCCGGAGTTCCGCCGGCGGCTGGGCGCCAATGCCGCCGTGCACGCCTCCTCCTTCGGCTGGGAGCAAACCGCGGCGCTGACGGCCCACAGCTACCAGTTGGCGGTGGACCACTTCCGCCGGTGACGGCGTGGCCGCACCGCTAAGATTCATAGGTGCCAACCCCCGATTACCGCGTCCGCCGCGCCACCAGCGATGATGTTCCCGCCACCTTGGATATGAAATTGGCCGCGTGGCGGGAAACCTACGCCACGCAGCGTCCCGCATCCTTCTTCACCGCCGAAGCTGCCCGGCGGAAGCAGCAGGTCGACTGGTGGGCACGCGGCCTCGCCGCAGGGGCAGAACTGTGGATTGCCGAGGACCCCGCCGGCCGGATCATGGGTTGTTCCGGCGCAGGACCTGTCCAGGACGACGACGCCGATGCCGGAGTCCGGTACGAACTGCAGATGCTCTACGTGTTGGCGCAGGCCTACGGCACCGGGCTGGGCCTGCGGTTGCTGGAGTCCGCGATCGGCAGCAAGCCGGCGCTGCTGTGGGTCCTCGAAGACAATCCACGCGCCCAGGCGTTCTACCGCAAGCACGGGTTCGCCCCGGACGGGCGCCGCGAGCCGCTGACCGACCAGTGGGCCGGCCTGCACGAGATCCGGATGGTCCGCAGCGCCGGTTAGGCCCGACCAGTCAGGCTCGTGCGGTGACGCCCTTCCTCAGGCGCGTTCCAGCTCGGCCCGGATTGCCGCGATGCCGCGCCAAACTTCCTCGAAGCTGGTGGACAGCGGCGAGAGCCCCAGCCGGATGCCGTCCGGTTCGCGGAAGTCCGGGATCACGCCCTGCTCCCAGAGCTGGGCCGTGACGTGTTTGAAGGCCGGGTGGTCAATGGTGAGGTGCCCACCGCGTTCCGCCGGATCCAGCGGCGAGGCGATGGTGACGCCGAAACCGGCCAACGTCGCCTGCACGGCCTCGATGGCGAACTCGGTCAGGGCGACGGACTTGTCCCGGACCGCGGCCAGGCCGGCCTCGTCGATCAGCGCGATCATGTCCTGGATGGCGGTCATCCCGAGGATCGGCGGCGTCCCGGAGGCGAACCGGCGGATGCCGCCGGCCGGTTGGTAGCCCTGGCCCATCTCGAAGGGTTCCGTGCTGCCAAGCCAGCCTTGGATCGGCTGCTGGAAGTGCTGGTGTTCAGTCCGCACGTAGGCCCAGGCGGGCGCCCCCGGGCCGCCGTTGAGGTACTTGTAGCTGCAGCCTGCGGCCAGGTCAACGCCCCACGCATCCAGTTCCACCGGCAGTACCCCGGCGGAATGGCACAGGTCCCACAAAACCAGGGCACCGGCGTCGTGCGCCGCGGCGGTGATGGCGGGAATGTCCGCAATGTAGCCGGAGCGGTAGGCCACATGGCTGAGCAAGACCAGCGCCGTGTCCGGCCCGACGGCGGCGCGCACGGCTTCCGCCGTGACTCCCCCGCCATGCGGCGGTTCGAGCCAGTCCAGTTCGAGCCCGCATTCGGCGGCAATGCCCTCCACGATGAAGCGGTCGGACGGAAAATTGTCCCGGTCCACCAGGATGCGCCGCCGGCCGGGACGGGCCGCAATCGCGGCACGGGCCAGCTTGTAGAGCAGCACAGTGGTGGAATCGGCCACCACGCACTGGCCCGGGGCTGCACCCAACACCACCCGGCCCAATTCGTCGCCAATCCGCTCGGGCAGCGCCAGCCAGCCCTCGTCCCAGGCCCGGATCAGCCGGCCGCCCCACTGCTGCAGCATCACGTCCCGGACCCGGTCCACGCTGGCGGCCAGCGGCCGGCCCAGCGAATTGCCATCCAGATAGGCGGTGACAGATTTGTCGTCGTGGCCCACAAAACGGGAACGGTAAGCGGCCAGCGGGTCGGCGGCATCGAGCGTCCGGGCGCGGTCGGCTAGCTGAGCATCGGCGGTCATAGGGA
The DNA here is from genome assembly GCF_040684925.1 of Arthrobacter sp. NPDC089319. Lineage (NCBI taxonomy): Bacteria > Bacillati > Actinomycetota > Actinomycetes > Micrococcales > Micrococcaceae > Arthrobacter > Arthrobacter sp. NPDC089319. The sequence goes on from NZ_JBFBGZ010000004.1 coordinate 273,386, forward strand.
CAGCATAAGCGCGGGCGGCAGCGGCCGGAACGAAGGCCGACACGGGGCCGCGAAAAAGTTCTCCGCCCGTGTCGATATCCCTGTTCGCCGTTCGACGGCATAGTAGAAGGCGCACACCGCGTCCTCGGTACAGAAGGAGATAGCCGTGAAGTACATGTTCATCATGCGGTCCACCGACGAAGCCCTCGAGGCTTCCAAGGCCATGCCGTTCGAAGAAATGATCAACAAGATGGGCGCCTACAACGAGTCCATGATCAACGCCGGCATCATGCTCGGCGGCGACGGATTGGCCGACCTGTCCGACGGGACGGCGTTCGTCGTCGACTTCTCGGAGGATCCGCCCATCGTCACCGACGGCCCCTACGGTGAAACCCACGAGCTGTTCAACGGCTTTTGGATCGTCCAGGTGGCGTCCAAGGAGGAAGCTGCGGAGTGGGCCAGTCGCTGTCCGCTGGGCCCCGGCTCCAAGCTGGAGGTGCGCCGCGTGACCGAGGCCGCCGACTTCGCCGAATTCTCGGACAACGAGTACATCCAGAAGGAAGAAGGCTGGCGCGAACAAGAGGCGAAGCTGCGCGCGGAGAACGCGTAGCCGCGCAGCGGTAGGGGTCGGCCGTGGCAGAGTCGGACGCGAAGCTGGCAGCGGTGGCGGGCACTGGCGCGGAAGGGGCAGCGGCAGTCCGGCGCCGGCTGGATGCCGTGTGGCGCATCGAAGGCGCCCGCATCGTTGCCGCGCTGGCCCGGGCCACGGGTGACGTCGGGTTTGCCGAGGACATGGCGCAGGAAGCCGGAGCCGATGCCCTGCTCCAATGGCCGGACACCGGAATGCCGCGCAATCCTGCCGCCTGGCTGACCGCGGTGGCCAAGCACAAGGCGATTGACGCCTGGCGGCGGTCCGAACGCCTCGACGACCGCTACCGGCTGCTGGCCCGCGGGCTGCAGGACGAGGATGCCGTGTCCTGGGATCCGGTGCCGGACGACGTGCTCCGGCTGATCTTCACTGCCTGCCATCCGGTGCTCTCCCGGGAGGCGCAGGTGTCCCTGACCCTGCGGGTTGTGGGCGGTTTGTCCAGCGAGGAAATCGCCAGGCTGTTTGTGCTCCCGTTGGCCACGGTCCAGCAGCGGATTGTCCGTGCCAAGAAGACGCTGGCCGCCGCGAAAGTCCCCTTTGATGTCCCGGAACCGAACGAATGGGGGCCGCGGCTGGGCGGCGTCCTCCGGGTCATCTACCTGATGTTCACGGAAGGCTATGCGGCAACCTCCGGGGAACGCTGGATCCGGCCGGAGCTGGCCGGCGAGGCCCTGCGCATTGGGCGAGTGCTGGTTTCGCTGGTGCCGCGGGAACCCGAGGCGCACGCGCTGGTCGCTCTGATGGAGCTTCAGGCCTCGCGCTTCGGGGCTCGAACCCGGCCGGACGGCACCCCGGTGCTGCTGGCGGACCAGGACCGCACCCGCTGGGACCGCGCACAGATTGGACGAGGCCGCGCGGCGCTGGCCCGGGCGGACAGGCTGGGCCGCGGCCGCAGCAGTTACGCGCTGCAGGCCGCCATCGCCGAGTGCCATGCGGCGGCGCCCAGCGTCGACCGGACCGACTGGGCGCAGATCGTGCTGCTCTACGAGGCGCTCGGCCGGATTGCGCCCAGCCCGGTGGTCGAGCTCAACCGGGCCGTGGCGGTGTCCATGGCCACCGGGCCCGCCACGGCGCTGGCCATCGTGGACGGCTTGGCCTCGGCGGGCGCGCTGCGCGGATCGCATCTGCTGCCCAGCGTCCGGGCCGAGCTGTTGGCCAGGCTCGGCCGGGCAGACGAGGCGCGGGCCGAGTTCGCCGCCGCAGCCGCCTTGGCCAAGAACGACCGCGAACGCGACGTGCTGGAACGCAAGGCGGCTGCCACCTGAACCAGTGGTCGCCGCGGCCCCTTGCTACCGCGCGAGGGTATTGACGCTGCCCGTGAAGTGGAGCCGGTGGCTGCGCTCTCCCCAGCCGGTGAACTCGGACGCTTCCCACGATCCGTCCCGCTCCGTGTCATGGATCCGTACCGCCACCGTGGCGGGAAGGAAGACCGGGGCAGCGAAATCAATCCGCCAGGCAAAGGGTTCGCTGGCCGTGGCTTCCACGCTGGTCAGGACCCGGGAGGCCAAGTACATGCCGTGCGCGATGGACCGCTTGAGTCCCAGCATCTTGGCCGACACAGCGCTCAAATGGATCGGGTTGAAGTCACCGGAGACACCGGCGTACTCGCGGCCGGCTTCGGGACCGAGCCGCCAACGCGCCGTCGGCTGCGGCGGGATGAAATCAGTGCGCTCCGGCCTCAATGCCTTGTCCAGTCCGGGCAGGTAGACCGCTTTGGCCAGATAGTCCGAGACGCCTTCCCACACGGTTTCGCCGCCAGCTTCGATCCGGGTATGCAGTTCCACCTGCGTGCCGGCGTGGTGGCCGCGCAGGCCTTCGGCCCAGGCCGTCACGGTCAACGGCTCTGCGAAGTGGACCGGCCGCAGGTGGTTCACCCGGTTGGCCAGATGCACCATGCCGAGCAGCGGGAGCGGGAAGTCCGGCCGTGTCATCACGCTCATCGCCACCGGAAAGGCAACCGAGTGCAGGAACACCGAAGGCAAGGTGTCCCGCACGGTGCCGTGCATCAGTTGCTGGAAGCCGCTGACCCGCTCCGGGGCGATGTGCACGCCGTCGACGGTGTGCCGCACCGCCGGAAGCTGCTCGGCCTGCTGGCCCACGCCCAGCTTGTGCCGCGCCGCCGTGGAGGCAGCTGTTAGATACAGCCGCGAGAGCGTGGGCATCTCCCCCAGGATGACCTCGCTCATGCGCCGACCATGCTCTGGCCACAGACACGCAGCGTCTGGCCATTGATTCCGCCCGCAGCATCGCTGGCCAGGAAGGAGACCGCTTCGGCGACGTCCAGCGGCCGGCCGCCCTGCTGCAGCGATGACAGCCGGCGTGCCACTTCGCGGGTCACGAACGGCATCCGGGCGGTCATGTCCGTCTCGATGAAGCCGGGGGCGACTGCGTTGATGCTGCCGCCGGCGTCGGCGAAGTCGACTGCGGACGCGCGGACCATGCCGATGATGCCAGCTTTGGAGGCGGCGTAGTTGGTCTGCCCGCGGTTGCCTGCAATCCCGCTGGTGGAAGCCAGCGACACCACCCGCGGTGCTTCGCGGAGGACACCCGAAGCCAGAAGCTGCTCGTTCATCCTCAGCTGCGAGCAAAGATTGACCGCGATCACCGAGTCCCATTTCGCCTGATCCATGTTGGCGAGCAGTTTATCCCTGGTGATGCCGGCATTGTGCACCACAATGTCCAGCCCGTGGTTCCGCTCGGCGGCGTGGGTGGCGATCTTTGTGCCCGCGTCCGGGGCGGTGATGTCCAGTTGCAGCGCGGTGGCGCCGATCCGGTTGGCCACCTGAGCCAACTGCTCCCCGGCGGCAGGGACGTCGACGGCGATGATCCGGGCGCCGTCACGATGCAGGGTCTCGGCGATCGCTGCGCCGATGCCGCGGGCGGCTCCGGTAACGACGGCGACCTTGCCCGCCAGCGGGCGGTCCGGCTCCTCCGGCAGCGAGGCTGCGCCGGAATTAACCAGAAGGAACTGCCCGTTGACATAGGCGCTCCGGCCGGAGAGCAGGAAGCGCAAGGCACCGAGGACGGCCGGCGCGCCGGCATCCACGCCTTCGGCCAGCACAATCCCGTTGCCGGTGGCACCGCCGCGCAGCTCGTGGGCCAGCGACCGCAATGCCCCGTCCACCGCCTGCCGGGCGGCGGCCTGGGCGGGCTGTGCAGCGCCGGTTGCGGGGCGGGAGATCGTGACGATCCGGCCGCCGGGAGCCAGGTCCCTGAGGCTGGAGCCGGCGGTGAGCATTGGATCACCAAGTTCGTCCGGCGAGGCCAGTTCGTCGAGCACCAGGACGATGCCGCCCAGCCGTTCCTTCGGCGCCACATGCCGCCGGACATCCAGGTCCCAGCCGAGCAGCTCCTTGGCCAGGACGTCGGCGCCGGAACCGGAGCCCAGCACCAGGACGGGACCGGGCAGCAGCGGAGCCCCCGGCCGGTAGCGCCGCAGCACGGCGGGCTGGGGCAGTCCCAGTTTTTTGGCCAGGCTCTGCACGGGCCCGGCGTTGACCAGGTCGAGGTAGCGGTCGGCCATTAGTTTGCCTCCAGGATGGCCACCACGCCCATGCCGCCGGCGGCGCACACGGAGATCAGACCACGGGTGGGGCGCGACTCGGCGTCGGCCTTTTCGCGCAGCATCTTGGCGAGGGTAGCCACCAGCCGGCCGCCGGTGGCAGCGAAGGGGTGCCCGGTGGCCAGCGACGAACCGTTGACATTCAGGCGGGTCCGGTCGATGGCGCCCAGCGGCTTCTGCAGGCCCAGCTTGTTGCGGCAGAATTCCTCGCTTTCCCACGCCGCCAGGTGGCACAGCACGGTGCCGGCAAAGGCTTCGTGGATCTCGAAGTAATCGAAGTCGGCAAAGGTCAGTCCCTGCCGGGCCAGCAGCCGCGGGACGGCATAGGCGGGGGCCATCAGCAGGCCCTCCTTGCCGTGCACAAAATCCACCGCGGCGGCCTCGGAATCGACCACCTCGGCCAGCACCGGCAGGTCATTGCTCCGGGCATAGTCTTCCGAACCGATCAGCACCGCGGAGGCGCCGTCGGTCAGCGGTGTGGAGTTGCCGGCGGTCATGGTCGCTTCGGCGCCCAGGTTCTTGCCGAAGACCGGCTGCAGCTTGGCCAGCTTCTCCAGCGTGGTGTCGGCACGCAGATTGGAGTCCTTGGCAAGGCCGCGGTAAGGCGTCATCAGGTCGTCGAAGAAGCCGCGCTCGTAAGCGGCCGCCAGATTGCGGTGGCTGGCCAGGGCCAGCTCGTCCTGCGCTTCGCGGGTGACGTTCCACGCCGCGGTGGTCAGCGCCTGGTGCTCGCCCATGGACAGCCCGGTCCGCGGCTCGGCCGTGTCCGGCGCGTTGGGCGCCAGGTCCTTGGGGCGCAGCTTGGCCAGGGTGGTCAGCTTTTGCTGGACGGTTTTGGCGCGGTGCAGTTCCAGCAGGACAGCCCGGAGCCCCTCGCTCACGGCGATCGGTGCATCGGAGGCGGAGTCGACGCCGCCGGCGATGGCGGAATCGATCTGCCCCAGCTTGATCTTGTTGGCCAGGCCCACCACCGTTTCCAGTCCGGTGGCGCATGCCTGCTGCAGATCATAGGCGGGTGTTTCCGGCGACAGCGCTGATCCAATCACCGCTTCCCGGGTCAGGTTGAAATCGCGGGAGTGCTTCAGCACCGCGCCGGCGGCGACCTCGCCGATCCGTTCATCCTGCAGCCCGAAGCGGGCCACCAGCCCGTCCAAGGCGGCAGTCAGCATGTCCTGATTGCTGGCCTGGGTGTAGGCCCCGTTGGCGCGGGCAAACGGGATGCGGTTGCCGCCGATGACGACTGCCTTGCGCAGTACGTTGGCGGGACGGGTGCCGGTGGCGTCAGGTGAAGCGGCCATGAAGGCTCTCCTCGTGAATCGGGTGCAGGGCGGAACAAAGACAGTTACCGTAACCAAGCGTACCTGATACGCTGGGTAACGTGAATAGCGCCACAGTCCGCCCTGTGACCCCGACGTCCGGTCCCGACGGCCGCTCCGCCCGCTGGGACCGCCACCGGACCGAGCGCCGCCGGGAGCTGATCCGCGCCGCCCGGCACGCGGTGCACCGGCTGGGGCCCGACGCTTCGATGGAGGACATCGCGGCGGCCGCGGGAACCTCCAAGCCCGTCTTCTACCGGTATTTTGGCGACAAAGCCGGGCTGCAGCAGGCCATGGGCGAAGTGGTGATCGGCCGCATGCAGGCCCGGCTGCAGGAGGCGGCCGCCAGCGCGACCACTCCGCAGGAAGGCCTGACCGCCATGGTCTCGGTCTACCTGCAGATGGCGGAATCCTCGCCGCACGTCTACGCGTTCGTCACCCGGGACGGCCCCTTCGATCCTTCGGTGCCGCAGCAACTGGGCGGCGAGCCGGCACCGGCCGACATGGCACCGGAGACCGGCAGGTCCGCGGTGTTGCACGATTTCTTTGCCAACGTGACGGCAATGATAGAAGCCCCGCTGCGCGGCCACCTGAGCGCTTCCGCGGGCAGCGCCGCGGAACTGGCCGCGGCATCCTACTGGCCGCGGGCAGCCATCGGCATGGTGCGTGCTGCCGGCGAACGCTGGCTGGCCGCGCCCGATGACGGCAGCAAACCGAGCCGGGACCTTATGACCAGCCTGCTCACCCAATGGCTCCTCCACGGTGTCGCTCGCAGCGCAGACCATCCGACCCATTCGTGACGACTGAAGGAACAACCGATGACGTATACCCCCACTGCCGAAACGCCGGAACCGGTGGAAGACAGCGGCGCTACCGTTGACGTGGCCGGGCTCGGCGAGGTCCTGCTGGGCCGCTGGGCCGAGATCCGCAAGGCCGCGCGCGACCTCGCCGGCCGGCCGGAAATCCACCGGATCGACGGCCTGCCGATGGGTGAGCACCGCGAACGCGTGGTGGGCCAGTTGAAGTACCTGGTGGACGCCGGGGCCGTGCACCGTGCCTTCCCCCGGCGGCTGGGCGGCGAGGACAATCACGGCGGCAACATCGCCGGGTTCGAGGAACTGGTTACCGCCGACCCCTCGCTGCAGATCAAGGCCGGGGTCCAGTGGGGCCTGTTCGGAGCCGCCGTGCTGCACCTGGGCACCACGGAACACCACGACAAGTGGCTGCCGGACATCATGAGCCTGAAGACCCCCGGCGCGTTCGCCATGACCGAGACCGGCCACGGTTCCGACGTTGCCAGCATCGGCACCACCGCCACGTACGATCCGGAGACGCAGGAATTCGTCATCCACACCCCGTTCCGCGCAGCCTGGAAGGACTATCTGGGCAACGCCGCCAATGATGGTCTGGCCGCCGTGGTGTTCGCGCACCTCATCACCCGCGGCGTGGACCATGGCGTCCACGCGTTCTATGTCCCCATCCGCGACGAGCAGCGCAACTTCCTGCCCGGCATCGGCGGCGAGGACGACGGCTACAAGGGCGGCCTGAACGGCATCGACAACGGCCGTCTGCACTTCAACCAGGTCCGCATTCCGCGCACCAACTTGCTGAACCGGTACGGCGACGTGGCCGGGGACGGCACCTACTCCTCCCCGATCGCCAGCCCAGGCCGACGCTTTTTCACCATGCTGGGCACCCTGGTGCAGGGCCGGGTCTCGCTGGACGGCGCCGCGGTGGCCGCCAGCAAGGTGGCGCTGGCCATCGCCGTCCGCTACGCCACCGAACGGCGCCAGTTCAACGCGTCCTCGGACACAGCCGAAGAAGTGCTGCTGGACTACCAACGCCACCAGCGCCGGCTGCTGCCCCGGCTGGCCACCACCTACGCGGCGTCGTTCGCTCACGAACAACTGCTGCAGAAGTTCGACGACGTCTTCTCCGGTGCGCATGACACGGACGAGGACCGGCAGGACTTGGAAACCCTGGCGGCGGGCCTGAAATCGCTCAGCACCTGGCACGCCCTGGACACGCTGCAGGAGTGCCGCGAGGCGACCGGCGGGGCGGGCTTCCTGGCCGAAAACCGGTTCGCCGCACTGCGCGCCGACCTGGACATCTACGCCACTTTCGAAGGCGACAACACCGTGCTGCTGCAGCTGGTCGCCAAGCGCCTGCTGGCGGATTACGCCAACGAATTCCGCCATGCCGACTTCGGCGTAATGGCCCGCTGGGTGGCGCACCAGGCGGCCGACGTCACCCTGCACCGCACCGGCCTGCGCCAGGTCGCCCAGACCTTCGCGGACAGCGGTTCGGAACGCAAGAGCGCCAATTACCTCAAGGACCCGGAGACCCAGCGCCAGCTGCTCACCGACCGGGTCTCCACCATGGTGGCGGGCATCGGCGGCGCCTTGCGCAACGCCACCCGGCTTCCGCAAAGGGAGGCCGCGGCGCTGTTCAACGAACACCAGCATGAGCTGATCGAGGCGGCCCGGGCGCACGCCGAACTGCTGCAGTGGGAAGCCTTCACCGCCGCGATCACCCAGGTCGACGACCACGGCACCCGGCAGGTGCTGACCTGGCTGCGGGACCTGTTCGGGCTGTCGCTGGTGGAGAAGAACCTGGGCTGGTACCAGATGTACGGCCGGCTGTCGGCGCAGCGCGCCCGCATCCTCGGCACCTACATCAACCGCCTGCTGTCCCGGCTGCGCCCGCACGCCCGCGACCTGGTGGACGCCTTCGGCTACGGCCCGGAGCACCTGCGCGCGAAGATCGCCAGCGGCGCGGAGCAGGAACGGCAGGACGAAGCCATGGCGTATGCCCGCTCCCGGCGCGCCAGCGGCGAGGCCCCGGTGGACGAAAAGGTGCTCATCGCCCGACGCAAGGCCGCGGAGAAGCTCAGCCAGAAGCGGCAGAAAGTGGAAGCCAAGGGCTAGAACAACGACGGCGGGGCTCTCCCGGGGCGACACGGCTCGCCTTGGCGGGGCCCCGCCGTCGTGAGCGGAGCCCGACCAGCTAAGATTTTCTGGGCCCGCTACTCCCTTCCGCGGGCGGAAAGCACTCCCATGTCCTTCACCCAGAATGCCCTTGCCCGCTGGCAGGAGCTGCAGGCGCTGGCCGCCACACCCGGCCTCAAGCTCGCCTCCGCCAGCCCGTGGGTATCGGCGCTGTTCAGGACCGCTTTCACCCGTTCCCGGCCGCAGTTGCCGCTGGAAGAGTTCCACCGCAGCACCGACTCGTTCCTGGCCGAGCTGCGCCGGGCCGGGGTGGACCTGCGCGCGGACTGGTCAGCCCGCCAGTATGCCGATGACTGGGTGGCCCGGCGCTACCTGTCCCGGCTGCGCGAAGACGGCCGGTTCGTCTACGAACCCACCGAAACCACCGTGCGGTTCCTGGAATACCTGGATGGCCTGACCGGGACGTCCTCGTCGCTGAACAGTTCCCGACTGGCCACACTGCTCACCCGTGTTGAAACGCTGGCCCACGAAACCGATCCCGATCCCGAGGCACGGATCGCCGTGCTGCAGGCTGAAATCGCCCAGCGGCAGGAGAAGATCCGCGCGCTGGAAGCCGGCGAGACACCGGCGTCGTTGCCCGACGCCACAGCGGTGGAGGCCGCGCGCGATGTCTTGGCGCTGGCTGCCGGCCTGCCTGCCGATTTCAAGCGGATGCGGGATGGCTTGGAGCTGATGCTGCACACCCTGCGCGCCGAAATCGTGGAGTCGAACGCCACCAAGGGCATCACCATGGGCGAGGTCCTCGAGGCGGACAAGCGGCTGCGCGGCACCAGCGAAGGCCGGACGTACGAGAGCTTCACGGCCTTCCTGAATGACGAGGACCAGCAGCAGCGCTTCCGGCAGGCCATCGCCGAGGTGCTCGAGCGGGACTTTGCCGACGCACTGGACGCCGAGGACCGGCGGGCATTGCAGCGGCTCATGCCGCAGCTGCGGGCGCAATCGGCGGAGATCCACCGCATCTACGGCCGGCTCTCGGAGAGCATGCACACCTTTGTGCAGTCGGACGACGTGCGCGAATCGATCCAGCTGCGGCAGGCCATCCGAGCCGCCGAGGCCGCCATCCTCAAGTCCCGGCGCAGCCTGCCGGGCCGCCGCGCGGTGATCCCCGCGCCCGAACTCTTCGGCTCCGGCTTTGAATCGGTGAGCATGGTCCGGCTTTACGACCCGCAGGACCACCAGGCACCGGCCAAGCTGCCGCCGCCGCCGGCGTTCACCGAGGCAGACATCCACCGTGCGGTCCGCACGCCGCAGGCGGACGAGGCGGTCCTCTCCCACACCGTCCGCACCGCCGTGGAGGCCCGCGGGCCGGCTCCGTTGTCCGCGGTCTACGCCCAGTTGGAACCGCAGCACCGGCACCTGAACAGCCTGCGTTGGCTGCTCCAGCATGCCTTGAATTCCGGTGCCACGCTGGACGCCGACGCAACCGACACCGTGACCTTGATCCAGATCGACGGCAGCGAACGCACCGCGGTGCTGCCCGCCGTTACCTTCACGAAAGCTGCAGATTCATGAACGAGATGACCGAGGTCCGCGTTGAACCCGACGGAGCTCCGGACGACGGCGTCGCGCTGCACGAAGCGGCGGAGCTTCGAGAACAGGGGCCTGACGACCGGGCAGTGCTGGACGACCGCGCAGGTCTGGACGAAGAAACCGGGCTGGAAGAACCGGACGAACGCGAAGCACCTGCCCGGGACGAGGTCCGGGACGGTCCCGAATTGTTCGACGGCGACACCGGCACCCTGCCGCTGAAGCTGCGCCAGGCCCTGGTCAGGCTGCTGCGCGGCCCGTACCTGGACGCCAATTCCACCGACCGGGTCTACGACACAGTGGTGGAACACCGGCGGATCCTCGCTTCCCGGCTCAGCGAACTGTTCCTGCAACTGGTCATCGACGACGACCGCAAGGTCGCCATGCTCCGCCCTGTCCCGATGGCCGAGCCGCACACCACCGCCCTGCAACGGCAGCGGGACATGACCCGGGAAGAGACGCTGCTGCTGCTGCGCATGCGCCTGGTCCAAGACCGGCACGCCGGCACCGGAACCGAACCGCTGATCAGCCGCACCGACGTCATCGATGTGCTGCAGGACTACGTGGATCCGGAACAGCGCGATGCCAAGCACGTGGAGGACCTAGCCGACGCCTCCATCCGCAAGCTGGCCAACGAGCGCCGGCTGCTGCAGGCAACCGAGCTTCCGGATGTGTGGATCATCTCGCCGGCATTGCCGCTGGCCCTGCCCTTCGAGAATATCGGCGACATCCCTGCGGTGATCGGCTCGCTGGCCGGCGATGCCCTACCGGCGGACGGCCCGCCGGAAACGGACCAGTTGGCTTTCGACGGCGGGGAGGCCTGAGCATGAGCATTGAGACAATCCTGCCGATGGACGGGCTGCTCAACCCGGGCCAGCACCGGCTCACGTCCGTGCAGCTGGTCAACTGGGGCACCTTCGACGGCGCCCACACCATCCGGGTGGACCGCGCCGGCACGCTGTTGACCGGCGGCTCCGGCGTGGGCAAGTCGACCATCTTCGACGGCATGCTGCAGGTGTTGGACGCCCGGCCAAAAATGAACGAGGCGGCGCAGACCAACTCCGGCCAAGCGTCCGAGGAACGGCGCACCGCGTTCAGCTACATGCGCGGCAGGCTGGGTGCCACGCCGGCCGACGGCGATGATTCCCAGACCGCCACGTTCTACCAGCGCCCCGGCGCCATCTGGTCGGCGGTCTGCCTGACCTTCGACAACGCCCTGGGCCAGACCACCAGCCTCGCCGTGATGCTGGACCTCCCGGCGAACGGCACCGAACACAACGTGGGCCGCTTCTACGTCCTGCACAACAAGCCGCTGGACATCCCCCGGCTGGAGTCCGGCATGGCGGGCCGCTTCAGCAAGACATCGCTGGAGACAATGCTGCCGGGCAGCCAGGTCTTCGATTCGCACAAGGCCTTCGCGGAACGTTTCCGGCAGGCATTGGGCATTGATCAGGAGAAAGCTTTCGGCCTGCTGCGCACGCTGCAGACCGGCAAGGGGCTGGGCGGAACCGTCAACGATTTCTTCCGCAACCATGTGCTGGATACGCCGCGGACGCTGGCGGCAGCCGAAGAGGCGGTGCAGGACTTCAGCCACCTGCGCAGCATCCGGCGGCAGCTGGAACGCGTCCGGCAGCAACGGGACCTGCTGGCACCCGTGCCCCGGCTGCACGAACAGCTCCGCCAGACGCAGTCACAGCTGGACCGCAGTATTCTTTTGGCCGACGTCGCCCTGCCGCTCTACCGGCGCCGACTGGCACTGGACTGCCAAGACCGGCAGATCGAGCTGCTGGACGCCGAGGCGGCCAGCGCGGCACAGGAGCTGGCGGCGACGGAAGCTGCACGCGCCGGGCTCAAGCAGCAGACGGCACAGCTGACCGCCCGCTACGGCAGCGAAGGCGGCGCCGCGGTCGCCACCTTGGAGCGGGAACTGGCTGCGGCCCAGTCCGAGCTGCGGGCCCGCCAGGCAGTGGAGGATTCCTTCCGGGCCGAAGCCGAGGCCGCCGGCCTTGACGCCGACTTCAGTCCCGGCGGACTGGCGGCAGCGCGCAACCGCGCCGTGGTGCTGGTCAAGGAGCTGCTCACCGAGGCCGAGGCCGTCCGCGAACGCAGCAACGACGCGCAAGGCGAGGCCTGGAGCCTCAAGGGACAGATCCGGTCGCTGGAGCAGGAAATCGAGTCCTTCCGCCGCCGCACCAGCAACATCCGCCCGGAGAGCCTGGAACGCCGCCGGCAGATCTGCGCCGCGACCGGCATCGCGGAAGAGGAACTGCCCTTTGCCGGCGAGCTGATCGATCTTGCCCCGTCCGAAGCCCGCTGGCGGCCGGCAGCCGAACGCGCGCTGCGCTCCCTCGCTTCAGCGCTGCTGGTGCCGGGTGAGCGGATCAATGCCGTCACCCGGTATCTGAACAAGCACAACATCCGCGGCTTCCTGCGGATCATCGATATCAGTGCTCCGCTGGACGGCAAGGCCGAAGCCGACCCGGACGACCTGGTCAGCAAGCTGGTTACCAAGGACACCGCGATGGGCCAGTGGGTCCGGCGCAAGATCACGGCGCATTACGACTACGTCTGCGTCGAGGAGCCCGAGCAGTTGTCCGGGGTCCCCCGCGGCGTGACGTTGGGCGGCGCAGTCAAGCGCAGCAGCAGCACCACCGAGAAGGACGACCGGCACACCGGGGCCTCCGACCATCTGCTGGGCTTCGACAACCAGGACAAGATCGCAGCACTGGCCACCCGGTTGCTGGAACTGCGGGACATCTACGGCACGGCCGATTCGGAGTCCGCCGAACGGGCCCGGGAACAGCAGGACCTGGGCCGGCGGCTGGCCGCCGCCAAGACGGTGGCTGCGGACACCCGGAGCTGGGAGGAGATCTCCACCGACGCACACGCCGCAGCGGTGGCGGCGGCGGTTGAGCGGTTGGAGCAGGCCAGGGATGCCAACACGGACCTGGAACAGCTGCGCTTTGAACTGGAAACGGCCGAGCTGGACCTCACCGCTGCAACCGAGAAGATCGGCGTTCTCAAGGGCGAAGCGGCCCGGTTGGCCGCCGGGCTGGCTGCCGCGCGGCACCGCCGCGACAGCCTGGCCGGGGACGGCGAACCCGCCGGCCAGCTGACCGGGGAACTGGCATCCGAACTAGCCGCATTGTTTGCCCCGCATGGCGAAGTGACCGATCTGGAATTCCTCAGCGATGTCTGTACCAAGGTGGAGCGCGAGCTGCTGAGCTCCCGCGGCACGCTGGAAAGGGCCACGCTGGAGGCCGGCAACCAACTGGTGAAGATCTTCGAGGCCTACAACCGGCAGTGGGGGTCGGACTACGGCACCTCGCTGGACGCGGCCGCCGACTACGAGGCCCGCTACCACGACATTGTGGGCGAAGGCCTGCCGCAGCGGGAGGCGGAGTTCCGCGAGTACTTCAACAACCGCACCTACGAACGCTTCAGCGACCTGCTCCAGTTGCTGGATGAAGAACGCCGCAGCATAGCGTCCCGGCTGCAGCCGCTGAACCAGATCCTGCAGCGGGTCCATTACCACGCGGACAGCCACCTGCAGATCGAGATTTCCAACGCCGTTCCGGATGCTTCGCACAAGTTCCGGACCGATCTGAAGAACGCACTGCCGGTGATGGGGCGGCGGCAAACCGGCGATGACATGGACGCCCGCTACCTGGCCCTGGACCGCATCGTGGAGCGGCTGGCTTCGGAGGACGACCGCCGCTGGCGTGCCGAGGTCCTGGACGTGCGGTCGCACGTGGACATCACCTGCACCAACCTGCTGGCGGACGGCCGCGCGTACACCAACCTGCAGGCCAGCCTGATGTCCGGCGGCGAGGGCCAGCGCTTCACCGCGTTCATCATGGCCTCCGCGCTGGCCTACCAGCTTGGCATCGCCGGACAGGGCTTTAGCACCTTCGGCACGGTCATGATGGACGAGGCGTTCGTGAAATCGTCGCTGGCCTTCGCCGAGGCCAGCATCAACGCGCTCCACGAGTTCGGCTTCCAGCTGCTGTTGGCGGCTCCCGAGGACAAGGTGGACTTGGCCCGCTTCCTTGGCTCCGTCACGGAAGTCCTGCGCGACGAACCCGCCAACCGCTCCGGCATCCTGGAACGCGGGCGTTCGCTCGCCCGCCCGGTGGACATCGTTCTGCGCTGAACGTTGCCGGGCGATGCAGTGGTATGACTAGGGCATGTCCAAGGTGCACGCGGGTGTTCGTGGCTGGCCGTCTCCTCGGTCATTAAGTGTCCGGAGGGTATTGGCCGGCTTGGTGCTGGCCGTGCTGCTGCCGGCCGGCTTACAACTTCTGCTGCTGCAGGTGTGGCACGCCAATCTGACCACCGCGTCGTTGGTCCAGCTCACCGGAGCCGTTGGTGTGGCATTGGTGGGCGGGATCTGGCCTGCCCTCTTGGCCGCCTTCTGGAGCAGCCTGCTCCTGAACTACTTCATGACCGCGCCCACCGGTCAGCTGCTGATCCATGACACCGCCATGGCCGTGGCCCTGGTGTGTTTTGTCGCTGTGGCCGGGGCCGTGGCCTGGGTCGTGGACGTATCTGCCCGTCGGGCCGCACGGGCGCGCCGGGCCGGCGCCGAAGCTACAGCGTTGAATGAGCTGACCCGGGTGGCAATCGCCACGGAGGACCCCCTGCGGAGCTTGTTGGAACAGGCCCGGCAGGTGTTCAACGCCGATGCGGCGGCCTTGTTCGTGCGGCCAACCGGCAGCGGACTGGACACCGGTGATGAGTCCAGCTGGGTCCTGCTCGCCGGTGTCGGGCAGCAGCTGGCGTCTCCGGACACTGCCGACACCGTCGAACGAGTGGACGACAACACCGTGATGGCCTTGCTCGGTCCCCACCTGGCGGCGGCTGAGAGTCGGCTGTTGAAGGCCTTCGCGGCACAGGCCACAGCATTGCGGGCCCGCCAGCAATTAATGATCAGCCGGCTCGAGAACGAGCGCCTGGCCCAAGACAACTTGATGCGCGGTTCAATCCTTCAAGCAGTGAGCCATGATTTGCGCACTCCGCTGGCCGGCATCAAATTCTCGGTCAGCAGCCTGTTGCAACAGGGTGGTTCGTTTAGCACCGAGGAGCAGCGTGAGCTCCTGCAGACTACCGATGCCTACGCCGACCAATTGGAGTTGCTGGTGGAGAACCTGTTGGACATGTCCCGCATCAGCGCTCGATCCGTCGGGCCCTTGCTCGGGCCGGTCCACTGGGAAGACGTGCTTCCAGAAGCCCTGCGCAGCGTGCCGCCCGGATCGGTGACCTTCCAGATTCCCGACGATTGCGCTCCGGTGGAAGCCGACCCCGGGCTGCTGGAGCGGGTGATCGCGAACTTGGTCGAAAATGCGGCCCGCCACGCTCACCCCTCGACCGTCACGCTGCAGGCAGGGGAACCGCCT
Organism: Arthrobacter sp. NPDC089319; assembly: GCF_040684925.1. NCBI lineage: Bacteria > Bacillati > Actinomycetota > Actinomycetes > Micrococcales > Micrococcaceae > Arthrobacter > Arthrobacter sp. NPDC089319. Next base: position 288,823 of record NZ_JBFBGZ010000004.1, read on the forward strand.
TCAACAGGAAGCCGGGTGCAGGGTGAGCTGCGGATTATCGACGCCGGGACCTCTCCGCTGCCCCATGATCTGGAAGAAATGTTCAAACCCTTTCAGCGGATGACCGACTCGGGGGAAGACGCCGGCGTCGGGTTGGGCCTTGCAGTCGCCCGCGGTTTGACGGAGGCGATGGGCGGAACCCTCAACCCTGAGCGCACGCCTGGCCGAGGACTGACGATGGTGCTGCGGCTGCCCTTGGCCGCTCCCCGTGCATCATCCAGCGCGGGCTCCGAGTCCACGGGCCTTCGGCAGGACGACCGGTGACCACCATCCTGGTCGTAGAAGACGAGCGCCGCTTGTTGCGGGCGCTGCAGCTGACGCTGCGGGCGAACGGGTACACCGTGATCGCCGCGCCGACGGGCAGCAGCGCCCTGGCAACGCTGGCCGAAGGGCCGGTCGACGCCCTGGTGCTCGACCTGGGGCTGCCGGACATGGCCGGGGTCGAGATCATACGCCGTGTCCGGACCGGCGGCCAGACCCCGATCCTGGTCTTGTCCGCGCGCCATGCCTCCGCGCAAAAGGTCAGCGCCCTGGATGCGGGGGCCGATGATTATGTGACCAAACCGTTTGGGCTGGACGAACTGCTCGCCCGCTTGCGGGCACTGCTGCGCCGCGGCCAGGCCGACACCCAGGAGGACATCGTGGAGGCCGCCGGCTTTGCGCTCAATTTTGCTGCCCGCCGGGCGGAGAAGCAGGGCAGCGCCGTCAAACTCACGCCGACGGAATGGAAGATCCTTGAGGTGCTCACCCGCCATCCCGGCAGGCTGGTGCCGCATCGGCAGGTGCTCGAGCATGTGTGGGGACCGGCATATGTGAAGGAGACCCAGTATCTGCGGGTGTACATCGCCCAGTTGCGCCGGAAGCTGGAAGCTGACCCGGCCCGCCCGAAGCATCTGATCACCGAGCCCGGGCTCGGTTACCGATTTGATCCCTGAACCATTCCGGCGGGCGGGGCGGCACCGGTCCGCCGGCGGCGGTCAGCCTACATGCACCCAGGGCCGGTTGGTCACATCCGGCTCGGCTTCACGCAGGATTTCCCGGGTGACCGGGGCGATTTCTCCTTCGCCGAAGACCAGGAAACGCAGGAGGTTGCTGATCGGGTTGCCCTCCGTCCAGCGGAAGTAAACGTGGGGCATCAGCCCGGTAATGTCGCGGATGTGAAGCAACACCGAAGCGATCGTGTTGGGTACCACGGGACCATGGACTTCCAGAATGTCATACCCGTGGCGGCTCACCCCGTGCACCTCCAATTCCGTCTCGAAGTCGGATGAGTCATCGACGATGACTTCCAGGAACAGGGGTACCTCGTCGGCCGGCAGGTTATTCACCACGCGGGCGGCTGCCAGCTTCTTGCGGTAGGCCTCCGCATCCAGTCGTTTGGGTTCGTGCGCGATGAACAAGAGCGGCCCGGTGTCGGACTGTGCGATCAACTCCACCGCACGTTCGTCGAAATGGACGTGCGTTGCATGCAGTTCGAACGAGCGTCTGGTCCGCGAGATGAACGAGATGACAACGATGCCCAGAATGAACAGTGACGCGATGCGGATACCTTCGGGCCGCTCCACGATGTTCGCGGCCGTGGTGTAGACGAAAGCCGCCGTGACTATTCCGAAACCCCAGGCGAGCCGTCGCTGACCACGAGACCGGGCCGAGAGCGTGACTGCCGCGGCTGCGGAAGTGATGAGGACCAGCACCCCGGTGGCATAGGCGCCGCCCTGCGCATCGACGTCGGCATCAAAGACCACCGTGACCAGGAAAGCGATGGCGCAAAACACCAGCACCAGCGGGCGGGAGGCTTTTGTCCAGCCGGGCGCCATGCCGTAGCGGGGCAGGTACCGGGGCACTACATTGAGCAGGCCGGCCATCGCCGACGCGCCCGCGAACCACAAAATGGTGATGGTGCTGGCGTCGTACAGCGACCCAAACCCCTGGCCCAAAAGCTCATGTGCCAGGTAGGCCAAGGCCCGCCCGTTTGCGGCTCCCCCGGGCTGGAACTCCTGCGCCGGAATCAGCAGTATGGAAACAAAACTGCTGGAGATCAGGAAGCCGCTCATGATGAGCGCCGCCACGGTCAGCAGCCGCTGGGTTCCGCGGATCCTGCCCGCCGGGCGGTCTGCGGCGTCCTCTGGGTTGCCGCGAATCTGCGGCATGACCGCGACACCGGTCTCGAAGCCGGACAGTCCCAGGGCAAGTTTGGGGAACACCAACAGGACGACGGCGATGACCAGAAGCGGATTTCCGTTCGACGACGTCAATGCCTGCCACCAGTCCCCCACCACCAGCGGGTGCGCCAACACGTCAACCAGGCAAACCACTACCAGCACCGCGTTCAGCGCTAGATAGACGGCGACCACTGCGACGGCAACCCCGATGGCCTCGTGGAACCCGCGCAGGAACACCGCGGCCAAGGCACCCAGGAGAACCAGCGTGATGGCCACATTCTGGCCTTCAAGCCAATGCGGCAGCAAGGGATTCTCGATCAGGTGGGCGGTCGCATCAGCGGCCGAGAGCGTCATGGTGATCATGAAGTCTGTCGCAACGAACCCGAGCAACGCCAGCACCAGAAGCTTCCCTCGCCAGCGGGGCAGCAGCCGTTCCAGCATGGCAATCGAGCCGGAGCCGTGAGGGCTCTCCTCTGCCACCCTGCGGTAGACGGGCAGTGCCCCGCATAGCGTTACCAGCACCACCAGCAGGGTGGCCAGCGGGGACAGGACACCGGCTGCCAGCGCCGCGATAGCCGGCTGATAGCCCAAGGTGGAAAAGTAATCCACGCCGGTCAAACACATCACCTTCCACCAAGGGTGACGGTGTTCTTGCGCGTCCAGGGTCCCATGCGGCCCCTGCTTCACTCCGGTGGCAGGCAGGTCGTGCAGCATCCACCCACGCAGCCGCACCCCGATGGGTGCCCGTGGGGCTGATGGATCGAACGGAGGCAGACTCAAGGTGGTCATCGGACGGAACCTTTCAACGTGGCCCAGCTATGGACCGGTTGTAACGGTAAACGCGATGACGCCGGTTGCGCGCAGTCTTAACGCTTTCTTGATACCCGGCAGCCGTGTCCGCGGGACGGACGGCAATGGCGAGGCTTGGCCGCTCCCGCACGTGCCGCTGGAGGACTAAAGTTCTGCCATGGGAACGCCGTGGGATCCCGCACTTCCGGGCGTACTGCGGCTGCCGTCGGGGCGGCTGGTGCGTGGCCGGGCCCTGCTCAAGCCGATGCCCGCGGGGCCGGCTCCGGAGTTCGCCCTCTACCTGAAGCACGGCGCGCCGCTGCCCACCGATTGGGAACAGCGCTGGGTGCGCTGGCGCGATCTCCGGCTGCCCGATGATTTCCACGACGCCGCGGCCGCCTTCCGCGAGGCGTGGCTGAGGGCCGAAGATGAGCGGGTGGAGGTGGCCTGTTTCGGCGGACGCGGCAGGACCGGGACGGCCTTGGCCTGCATCGCCATCCTGGACGGCGTCCCGCCGGCCGATGCCGTCGAATACGTCAGGGCGCGCTACCGGCCGGGCGCCGTGGAGACACCCTGGCAGCGGCGGTACGTGCGCCGCTTCCCTCAGCCCAGCACGCTGCGGTAGACCTCCAAGGTCTTATCGGCGATCGAGTCCCAAGAGAAGTGTTCTTCGGCGCGCCGGCGGCCGGCCTCACCCTGCCGGCGGGCCGCGGCCGGGTCGGCCAGCGTACGGTTCAGCGCGGCGGCGAAGTCGCGCACGAACTGTTCCTCGTCCAGCGGGGTTCCCGTCCCGTCGGCCACCTGTTCCAGGGGGACCAGGGCGCCGGTGACGCCGTCGTCGACCACCTCGGGGATGCCGCCGGTGGCGCTGGCCACTACCGGCGCGCCGCAGGCCATCGCCTCAAGGTTCACAATGCCCAGCGGCTCGTAGATGGACGGGCAGGCGAAGACGGTCGCGTGGCTGAGCACCTGGATCAGTTCGGCGCGCGGGAGCATCCGCTCGATCACCACGACGCCGTCGCGGGTTTCGCGCAGGCCGGCGATCAGGGCGTTGACCGCGGCCGCCAGTTCGGGGGTATCGGCGGCGCCGGCGCAAAGCACCAGCTGTACCTCCGGCGGCAGCAGCGCGGCAGCCCGCAGCAGGTACGGCACGCCCTTCTGCCGGGTGATCCGCCCCACGAAGACCACGCTGGGCCGGTCCGGATCAATACCCAAGGCGCGCACGGCGTCGTCGTTATGATCGGGTTTCCATTGCTGCACGTCCACGCCGTTGTGGACCACCTGCACCCGGCCGGGATCCACCTCCGGGTAGCAGCGCAAGATGTCCTTGCGCATCCCGGCCGACACTGCGATGACGGCGGCCGCCGCTTCGTAGGCGGTGCGCTCCGCCCAGGAGGAGAGGCGGTAGCCGCCGCCCAACTGTTCGGCCTTCCACGGGCGCAACGGCTCCAGCGAATGAGCGCTGAGCACGTGCGGAACATCGTGCAGCAACGAGCCCAGATGCCCTGCCATGTTGGCGTACCACGTGTGTGAATGGATCAGCTCCGCACCGGCGAAGCCATCCAGCATCTGCAGGTCGACGCCGAGGGTCTGCACGGCCGGGTTGGCCTGCGTGAGCCCGGCCGGAACCGGATAACTGCTGACCGCTGCGCCATGGAAGTCGGTCGGCCGCTCAGCCCCGAAGGCATGCACATGCAGGTCCAGGCGTCCGGCCAACACCCGGCTAAGTTCGGCCACATGCACACCGGCCCCGCCGTAGATCTCCGGTGGGAATTCTTTTGTCACAATATCTACGCGCACGAAACCTAACGTAGTGCACGCCGGGGGCTTCCTCTAGTGTGAAGATGGAGGGGGATGTCACGTTTCGGCCCTCAACGGCCGGGGCTACTGTGAAGGGGGAACATCATGGCACAGAAGAAGGTGCTGGCCGTTGTACTCGCCGGCGGCGAGGGAAAGCGGCTCATGCCGCTCACTGCGGACCGGGCCAAACCGGCGGTGCCGTTTGCCGGCAGCTATCGGCTGATCGACTTTGCATTGTCCAACCTGGTGAATTCCGGCTACCGCCAGATCGTGGTGCTGACGCAGTACAAGTCGCACAGCCTGGACCGTCACATTTCGGAAACCTGGCGGATGGCCGCTCAACTCGGCAACTACGTGGCCTCGGTCCCGGCGCAGCAACGGCGCGGCAAGAGCTGGTTCCTGGGCAGCGCCAATGCGATCTATCAGTCCCTGAACCTGATCCACGACGCCAGGCCGGACATCGTCGTCGTGGTCGGCGCGGACCACGTGTACCGGATGGACTTCTCCCAGATGGTGGAGGAACACATCGCTTCCGGCGCGGCCGCCAGCGTGGCCGCGGTACGCCAGCCGCTCGCGCTGGCCAACCAGTTCGGTGTCATCGAGTCGGAACCCGATGCACCCACCAAGATCCGGGCGTTCGTCGAAAAGCCGGCCACCACTGCGGGCCTGGCCGATGATCCAGACAGCTTCCTGGCCTCGATGGGTAACTACGTCTTCAACACCGATGCCCTGCTGCAGGCGCTGGAGGCCGACGCCGAGCGGCTGGATACCGACCATGACATGGGCGGCGACATCATCCCCTACTTCGTGGAACGCGGCGAGGCTGCGGTCTACGATTTCACCGCCAACGTCATTCCGGGTTCCACCGGGGCGGACCAGCAGTACTGGCGCGACGTCGGGACACTGGATTCCTACTATGAGGCGCACATGGACCTGATCAGTCCGATGCCGGCTTTCAACCTGTACAACCTGCAGTGGCCGATCTACACCCGGCAGTCCGTCTCGCCCCCGGCCAAGCTGGTCCGCGGGATGAGCGGCACCGCGGGTACGGCCCACGACTCCCTGCTGAGCCAGGGCGTGGTTGTTTCCGGGGCAGGGGTCACCGAATCCGTGCTGGCAACCGACGTCTTCGTTGCCGAGGCCGCCCAGGTCCACGGCAGCGTCCTGATGGACAATGTGACCGTGGGCGAAGGCGCCGTGGTGCGGAAAGCCATCGTGGACAAAAACGTGCACATCCCGGCCGGGGCCACCATCGGGGTGGACCCGGAGCTGGACCGCGCGCGGGGCTTCACGGTCACCGAATCCGGTTTGACGGTGCTGAGCAAAGATGAGCGTGTATTGCTCACCGCAAGGACCGACATTGAAGCCGCCCACAAACCTGCAGGCTTGTAGTTTGCGCCACAACACCCCAGCCTTGTGACCCCCGGCCAGTCACCGGACAGCGGGAGGGTCCGGGTTCCGCCGGAGGCGGCCGCCCCGCGGTCCCGCGCCGAACGCTGGATCCGACGGGCCGGGCCGGGACTCTTGCTGGCGGCAACGGCCGTGCTTGCCTCTTTTGGCCTGCACTGGCTGGTGCCGGCGGTTCCGGTGATGAGCTTCGCCGTCGTCCTGGGGATTGTGGCCGCCAATGTGCCGCCGACGGCCGCGTGGACCGGCGGCGCGGGACAGCCCGGCCTTCTCTTCTGCGGCCGGACGCTGATGCGCGCTGGGATCGTGCTGCTCGGTGCCCGGCTGGCCCTGTCTGATCTGGCAGAGCTGGGCTGGTTCGCGCTGGTGCTGGTGGTGCTGGTGCTGCTGCTCGCGTTTGCCGGAACCTACCTGCTGGCCCGTTGGCACCGCCTGCCCGGCGACCAACCGGTGCTGTTGGCAGCCGGCTTCGCGGTCTGCGGTGCCTCGGCCATTGGCGCCATCGCCGCCGCCCGCGGCAGCCGCGCGCAGGACAGCCTGATGCCCGTCGCGCTGGTCACGCTGTGCGGCACCCTGGCCATCGGGGTGCTGCCTGCGGTCATGGCCCTCACCGGCATGCCGGCCGAGGTCTTCGGCTTCTGGGCCGGTGCTTCCGTGCACGATGTTGGACAGGTGGTGGCCACGGCGCAAAGCGCGGGCACGGCGGCGCTGACCATCGCCGTCGTGGTGAAGCTGGCGCGCGTGGTGATGCTCGCGCCGCTGGCGGCCGCCGTGGCGGTACACCGGCGCCGCACGGCCAAGGCGCCCCGTGTCGGGGAGGCGGGCCCCGCGACCAAACAACCGCCGGTGGTGCCGCTGTTCATCCTCTGCTTCCTGGCCCTGGTGCTGCTGCGCAGCACGGGATGGCTGCCGCAGCCCGTGCTGGACGGAACCGCCCTCGTGCAGGAGATCATGCTGGCCGCAGCCTTGTTCGGGCTGGGCTCAGCCGTCCGGCTCCGGGAACTGCTCCGTTCCTCGCTGCCGGCCATCTCCACCGCGCTGCTGTCCTGGCTGCTGATCGCCGGGCTGGGCCTCGGCGCTGCCTGGCTGGCCATGGCCGGCGGCTGACGCGCTCCAACTTCCCCGGCCAGCCGTCCGCCGCATGGTTAAATGGGCCGGATGACGAACCAGAACCTCAGCCGCGACGAAGCCGCGGCCCGGTCAGCCATCCTGCGGGTGGAGAGCTATGAGGTCTCGCTGGACCTGCGCGGCGCCGAGGACCGGGACGAACCGGGCTTCATCTCCAAAACCGTTATTACCTTCAGCTGCAGCGAACCCGGCTCAACCGTGTTCGCCGACTTCATCCACGGCGGCGTCCACTCCGTGCTGCTCAACGGGCGCCCGCTGGAGCCGGCCGAGGTGGTGGACGGCGCGCGCATCCTGCTGCCCGGACTGGAAGCACAGAACCAGGCCATCATTACCGGCACCGCGCTGTACAGCAGCAGCGGCGAAGGCCTGCACCGGTTCGTGGATCCTGCCGACGGGAACACCTACCTCTACACCCAGTACGAACCGGCCGATGCCCGGCGGGTGTTCGCCAACTTCGAACAGCCCGATTTGAAGGCTTCCTTCACCTTCCATGTTGCCGCGCCGGACGGTTGGACCGTCGCCTCCAACGCCGCTGTGGCCTCGACCGAGCCGATGGCTTCCACGCCCGGGCACTCGGTCCGCCGCTTCCACCCGACCCAGCGCATCTCCACCTACATCACCACTGTCCTGGCCGGGCCGTACCACGCCGCGACGGACAGTTGGCACCGCCCGCTGCCCGACGGCGGCGGACTGCAGGTGCCGCTCGGGGCCTACTGCCGTGCCTCGCTGGCCGGCTCCTTCGACGCGGAGCAGATCTTCTCCGTTACCAAGGCCGGCCTCGATTTCTTCCACGAGCTCTTCGACTACCCGTATCCGTTCGGCAAGTACGAGCAGGCGTTCGTCCCCGAGTACAACCTCGGCGCGATGGAGAACCCCGGCCTGGTCACCTTCACCGAGGCCTACGTTTTCTCCTCCCGCGCCACCGATGCGCAGTACCAGGCCCGGGCCAACACCATCCTGCACGAGATGGCGCACATGTGGTTCGGTGACCTGGTCACCATGAAGTGGTGGGACGATCTCTGGCTGAAAGAGTCGTTCGCCGACTATATGGGCGCCCTCGCCTCGGCCGAGGCCACCCAGTGGAGCAATGCCTGGATCACCTTCGCCAACCGGCGCAAGGGCTGGGCGTATGTGCAGGACCAGCTCCCCACCACCCACCCGATCGTCGCCGACATCCGCGATCTGGAGGCCGCCAAGCAAAACTTCGACGGCATCACCTACGCCAAGGGCGCCTCGGTGCTCAAGCAGCTGGTGGCGTACGCCGGCTTCGACTCATTCATTGGCGCCTCCCGCCGCTACTTCCGCGAACATGCCTACGGCAACACGTCGCTGGCCGATTTCCTCACCGCGCTGAGCGCGGCCTCCGGCCGGGACATGGAACACTGGGCGCATCAGTGGCTGCAGACCGCTGGCATCTCCACCTTGGCCTTGGACCTGAGGCACGACGGCGGGGCGATCACTGCCGCGGCGATCGTCCAGGATGCGGTGGATCCGGTAACGGACGAACCGGCGCACCGTCCGCACCGCTTGCGGCTGGGCTTCTACAACCCCGACGCCTCCGGCCGGCTGCTCCGCACAGACCAGCTGGAGCTGGATGTGGCCGGTCCCCGGACGGACCTGCCACAACTGGTCGGCAGGGAGCAGCCGGCACTGCTGCTTCTCAACGACGACGACCTGACCTACGCCAAGGTGGTCTTCGACCAGCGTTCGCTGCAGACGGTGCTGTCTTCGCTGGACCGGCTCGCCGATCCGTTGGCCCGTGCCCTGTGCTGGTCCAGCCTCTGGAACATGACGCGCGACGGGCTGCTCCCGGCCGCGGAGTATGTGGAGGCCGTACAACGGTTTGCCCCGGCCGAGACCGAGAACAGTGTGCTGCAGGTGGTGTTGGATTGCGCCAAGACGGCCATGGACCGGTACGCACCAGCGGGCCGCCGGCCGGCACTCCAGGAAGCTTTCGTCGCCGCCGCGCGGCGGCAGATGGAGTCCGCGGACCCGGGCAGCGACCAGCAGCTGACCTGGGCGAGGTCGCTGGCCGCGGTGGCCCGTGCTGCGGACAGCCAGGCCACCTTCCTGCGGGACGTGGTGCTGGGACGGGTCGTGGTGGACGGGCTGGCTGTGGACACGGACCTGCGCTGGCGGATCTGGCAGGCGCTGGCTGCCACCGGCCACGCCGCCGTGGCCGAACTCGATGCGGCGCTGGAGGGTGACCGGACGGTCGCTGCACGGGCCGGCCACTTGGCCGCCCGGACCGCCCGGCCGGATCCGGCGGTCAAAGCCGAAGCGTGGCGCACCGCTGTGCACACCGATTCGCTATCGAACCAGCTCCTGGACGCCACGATCGACGGCTTCTGCCAAGGTCCGCACGATCTGCTCAACGCGTACGTAGAGCACTACTTCGCGGAACTCGTCCGGATCTGGTCGTCCAAGAGCATCGAGATCGCGGCCCGGCTGGTCCGCGGGCTCTACCCCGGCGGTCAGGACCTGGCGGCCGGCCAGGCACCCACCGAGCACCCCGCCGTCGTCCTGACCGATGCCTGGCTGGACGGCAACGGCGATGCACCCGCCGCGCTGCGCCGCATCGTCATCGAACAGCGCGACCACTTGCTCCGGGCACTTCGTGCCCAGCAGATAGCTGCCCCGGCGGAGAGCCGCGGCTAAGCCGACAGCGATAGCCCGGTAGTTCCCGGCACTCGTACGGTCCACTACACTGTCAACTCCCGCGGGCACGGTCCCGCTGGGTGTGGGCGGCGAACAGCTTCTCCTCGCCGGCGAGCTCGGCATCGGCGCCATAATCATGGGACGGAACATGTTCGGGCCGGCTGTGGCCAGGAAGGCACGCTGAGCGCCGATCTGCGGCCCTGCTACCGGACGCGCTACAGGCCCAACTAGGGCACGCGGTGCAGCCACTCGTCCGTGCCGAACTTGGTCTGGACGAGTTCGCGGGCCATGGCCATCTCCTCGTCCGAGAACCCGCTGTTCACCGCGGCGTACCGGTCCTTGAACGTCCGGATCATGACGGCGATGATCTCTTCCCGGCTCAGGCCGGTCTGCCGCCGCAGCGGGTCGACGCGCTTCTTGGCACTGCTGATGCCCTTATCGGAGATTTTCTCCTTGCCGATCCGCAGCACGTCAGTCATCTTGTCCGCGTCGATGTCGTAGGACATGGTCACATGGTGGAGCATCCCGCCGTTGGCCAACCGCTTCTGTGCGGCGCCGCCGATCTTGCCCTCCGGCGTGGCGATGTCGTTGAGCGGCTGGTAGAACGCCTTGATCCCGACCTTCTCCAACGAGGACATCACCCACGCATCGAGGTAGGCGTAGGAGGCCTCGAAGCTCTGCCCGTCCACCAAGGTCTGCGGCAGGTACAGCGAGTAGGTGATGGCGTTGCCCCGCTCCATGAACATCGCCCCACCGCCGCTGATCCGGCGCACCACGGTGATGCCGTGCCGTTCCGCCCCATCCGGATCCACCTCGTTGCGCACCGACTGGAAACTGCCGATCACCACCGACGGAGCCTCCCACTCCCAGAACCGCAGCGTCGGCTGCCGCTTCCCGGCGCCTACCTGGCGGGTCAGCACCTCGTCCATCGCCACATGCATGTGCGTGGGCAGCGGAGTGGGCGGGATGACCTGCCACTGGTGGTCCAACCATCCGGTGGCCTTGTTCAGGGCCCGGCGCACGGCAACGGCAACGGCGTCGGCGGAGAAACCGAACAGCTGGGCGTCGGGCGGCAGCGCCGAACTGATTCCCGCGGCGAGGCTGGTGTGGCTGCTTTCGGTGCCCATGCCGTCCAGCGCCGTGTTAATGTCCGCCAGCGCCTCGTCCGGTTCCAGGAAGAAGTCACCGCTCACCGAGGGACGGACGATCGTTTGGTCCACCACGTCAAAATCGACAACAACGAGTTTGCCGCCCTGGACCTTGTACTCTCCGTGGCGATGGTCGGACATGCTTGCTCTCCTTGGTCAGGCGGGATCGGCCGGTTGCAGCCGTCGGGTCGGCAGGCTCGGCAGGCGCGGGATGGGGCCACCACAGTCTTACCACGACGGCACGGCCTCCTGCCGCTGGTCCCACTCCCCTGCTGTCGGCAGCGGTTCGCCGACAAACCCAGCTTTCTCCCAGCCGCTGCCGGGGCTGTACCCAGAAGCCTGCCGTAATGTCATAGACACCTCATCACGGTGCGAGTGAAAGAGGGACCGGACGTGCCCGGTCCAAGCGCCGGCGGGTATGGAGTATTTCCCCCGACTTCTCCATTACCTGCCGGCGCTTTTTTCATGCCTTCTCGGTGCGCTTCCCGTCTACCAACTTCAGGCCGATGACGCAGCCGATGATGCCGGCGAGGAACAGCACCTTCAGCGCGCTGGCCTGCTCGCCGCCAAAGACCATGGCGTAGCCAACGGTCAGTGCCGCCCCCGTTCCCGTCCAGACCGCATACGCGGTGCCGATGGGGATGCCGCGCATCGCGTAGCCCAGCCCCAGCATGCTCAGCGTCACGGCCACAAAGAACACGGCGGTCGGCAGCGGGTCGCTCAGCCCCTCGGAGAGGCTCAGCGCGGTGGCCCATACGGCTTCCAGCACGGCGCTGGCCAGCAAAATGATCCAATACATGTGTGCCCCCCGTTAGCCGATCGCCTTGAGGCCGACTACGCAGCCGATGATGCCCAGCAGCAGGGCGACCCGGATCAGCGAGGCCTTCTCGGCCCCGGTGACCATGGCAACGGCGGCCGTCAGCACCGCGCCGATGCCAACCCAGACCGCGTAGGCGGTTCCCACCGGTATGGCGGTCATGGCATAGGCCAGGCCGGCCATGCTCAATGCCATGGCCGCAACAAAAATGACTGACGGCCACAGCCTGCGGAAGTTTTTGGATGCGCCCAGCGCTGTGGCCCACACAGCTTCCAGGACGCCGGACAGGATGAGAATGACCCATTCCACGATTGATTCCTCTGGCCAGTCTTGTCGCGCACCGGGTACTGAACCGTCGTCCGGAGACCTAGGAATGAGGTCTTGAGCTCAAAAATAGCAAAGCACGACGCCGATGCGCAGCTTTGGTGGCTAAGCTCACCAGCGCGCCGGCCGGGTGGGTGCCGGCCGAGGGTTCACTCGTTGATGGCTTCAATGCCTTGCCGCTTGAGTTCTGCCAGATGGTTCCGCATGTGCTGCAGCACCTCGGGAGCATGCGGTTCCCACTCCAGGACCTCTTCGATGATGCGCAGCGGTTCCTTCGAGCGGTAGGACCTGGTGGGGTTTCCCGGGAACCGCTGGTCTGTCAGGTTGGGATCATTTTCAATCGGGCCGGTGGGCTCTACCCGGTAGATCCTTCCCGGTCCCTCCCCCACTCCGAGTTCGGCTCCCCAGGTGGCGGCGTCAAGGGTTGCGGTGAGGTAGACGTAGTTCGCCTTGATCCGCTCTCCGTAGTTCGAGTGGTAGCCCGGTTCCAGTATGTCGCCGGGCGCCAGGTCGGCTTTCGTACCGTGATAGAACGGGCCGGGGTCGCCTGCCCCGGCCCGAATCGGTTCGTTGTGCATTCGCCATCTCCGATCGCCGTACATTGTCCGGATCAATCGTCGCCGCCCAGGAGCCCTGCGACGAGCGCTTCGATAACGTCGTCGGTTGACGTGTCCGGGTCCAGCGGGTTGGTGAGCCGGTCGAACAGCAGCCCGTCCACCGCATAGTGGAAGAGTGCGATGTCGCGACGGCTGCCGGGAAGCCCCGCCGCGGTGTTGAACGCAACGTCGCCCTCAAAGGCGGCCCGCTGCCATTCCCCCAGGACGGCTGCGACAGCCGGGCGCCGGGTGCTCTCCAGACGGAGCTCGAACAGCGCAAGCGTGACCTCCCGTTCGGCGGTAAGCCGACGCACAATATCGCGTAGATAGTCTGAGAAAAGCCTGCGGCTGGGCGGCTCCGCCGCGAGGCGCTCGAGGACCGCCGGCTCCGGACCGAGACGCTCGCCGATGCGGTCGACGAGGCCGGAGATCAATGCATCGCGGCTGCGAAAGTAATTCGACGCGGTCCCGAGGGGGACGCCCGCTGCGTCGTCTATCGCGCGATGCGTCAGTCCGCGCGAGCCTTCGCGAGCGAGAACTGCCAGGCCTGCGTCGGCGAGCAGTCGTCTCCGCTCATCATTCTTTGCCATGCCCCATCCTAGCCCAACCACTACATGTGATGTAGTCTGCGCATCACCAGACAAGTCGTGATTGGAGCGCCATGCGGGAACTCGTTTATTACGTCGCGGTCAGTCTTGACGGCTATATTGCCGGACCGTCAGGAGAATTCGATGCCTTTCCGATTGAGGGCGACCACATGCAGCCGCTCACCGCTCGGTTCGCCGATGCCATTCCTACCGATATTTCCGCTGCCTACGGCATTGAACAGGACGGTTCGGTTTTCGACACGGTGTTGATGGGTTGGAACACCTATGCCGTAGGGCTCCCCGCCGGCGTCACGAGCCCGTACCGCCACCTGCGTCAGGTGGTGTTCTCGCAGGCACGGACCAAGGCTGATATCCCGGGGGATCCGCCGAATCTAAGGGTCAGCAATGACGATCCGGTGGACGTCGTCCGCCGGTTGAAGGCGGAGTCCAGCACATCAATCTGGCTGTGCGGCGGTGGTTCACTAGCGTCGGTGTTGGCCGACGAGATCGACCGGCTGGTGCTCAAGCGCAGTCCCCTGCTCTTCGGCAGCGGCATCCCGCTCTTCGCGTCGGCCGCCTACAAGCCTCAGCGCTTCCGTGGAGTGGAGACCACAGCCTACAACTCCGGTGTGGTGGTATCCGAGTACGTGCGGCGGCCGATTGCGGCGGCGCAGGCAGAAGCAAGGATCACGGACGGCTAGAGCAGCCGGCGACTCCAAGCCCAAGAAAAAGCCGGCCGCCGCTACGGGCTGTCCTGCGGGAACGCCACGCCTTCGCCAACCACCCGCAGGCAGAGCTCGGTCCCGGGCTTGGTGATCGAAGCGTTCCAGTGCCGAATAGTGATGACCTCACCGCCGCCCGGGTACCGGTGCCCGTTGCCGGCAGCGGCGCGCTGGGACGCATTGGTCTCGGCCAGCTTGATCCGCACAGTGGTTTCCGGGCCGAAATAGTCGGTGTCCACCACCACGCCGCGAATGGGGCCATCCGGTGCAATCCGGATCTGCTCGGGGCGGAGCATCAGCTGGACCTTGCCCTGTGCCGGCGGCCGCCGGACCGGGACTCCGCCCAACGAGCAGGTCGCCAATGAACCCTCCATCCAGGCATCCAGGATCACCGCGTCCCCCAGGAACTCGGCCGTGGCACGGTCGGCCGGCCGCGTATAGACCACAAAGGGATTGCCGATCTGGGCCAGCTTCCCACCGCGCATGATGGCTACCTGATCCGCAAAGGAGAGGGCCTCGGCTTGGTCGTGGGTCACCAGAATGGTGGTTACGCCGGCTTCATTGAGCACCTTGGCCACGGCGCGGCGGGTGGCTACCCGCAGCCCCGCGTCGAGTGCAGAGAACGGCTCATCCAGGAGCATCAGTTCGGGTTCGCGGGCCAGCGCACGCGCCAACGCCACCCGCTGCTGCTGGCCGCCGGACAGTTGGTGCGGGCGTCGCTTGGCCATCGCGGCGTCCAGTGACACCATCTCGAGCAGGTCCTGGACGCGCGCGTTCACGGCCCTGCGCCCGCCGTCGAGTTTTCCGGCGTTAAGGCCGAAGGCGATGTTCTGCCCCACCGTCAGATGCGGGAAGAGCGCCCCGTCCTGCGCGACGTACCCGACATGCCGCTTGTGGGCCGGAGTCCACACACCGTTTCCGGCAACGGGCTGGCCGCTGAGGCTGATGGAGCCGGTGTCCGGATGTTCGAAGCCGGCGATCAGCCGCAGCAGCGTGGTCTTGCCCGATCCGGACGGGCCAACGATCGCGGTGGTTCCGCCCTTGGCCACTGACAGGTCGACGCCTTTGAGCACCGACTGCGAGCCGAAGTTCTTGGTGACCTCGGCGATCTCCAAATGCGTGTTGGTGGTCGGTGCCACGGAGGGCGCCACGCGGAACGCCGGAAGGCTGGAAGGGGAATATTCGGTCACTGTCCGGCCACTTTCTTGGACTGTTGGAAGAGCAGGTAGGTCATGGGCGCTGAGAGCAGGATCATCAACAAGGCATAGGGTGCCGCGCCGGTGTAGTCGATCTCGCTGCTCTTGCTCCAGAACTCGGTGGCCAGGGTCCGGGTCCCGTTCGGAGAGAGCAGCAGCGTGGCCGTCAGTTCGTTGACGATGGCCAGGAAAACCAGTGCTGCGCCGCCGGCCGCGGCGGGCGCGGTGAGGCGCAGCGTTACCCGAACAAAGGAAGTCAGCGGGGCCTTACCCAGGGACTGGGCGGCTTCGTCGAGTTCCTTGGGCGCCTGGGCCAGCCCCGAGCGCAGGTTGACCAGGGCCCGGGGGAGAAACAGCAGCACATAGGCGGCGACCAGCACCCCCGCCGTTTGGTAGATTCCCGGGACCACCCGGATGCTGACGGTGACGAACGCCAACCCCACCACGATGCCCGGAAGCGAACTGGTCACGTAGTTGGAGAGTTCCAGCAGCTTGCTGAACCCGCTGGGGCGCCGCACGGCCAGATAGGCCATCGGGAAGGCAACCACGGTGGTGACTGCCGCACCAAGGGCCCCGTACATCAGCGTCTGCAGCAGGGCGGGCATGAATTCATCGGCCGCCCAGACCTCTGCACCGCCGGCGATGAGCCATTTCAGCACGAACCAGACGGGAACCCCGAAGGCCAGCACCGTGACGGCGGCGAGCGAGAGCTGCGCGGGCAGCTGGTAGTGGCGGAGCGGCAGCCGGGTCGCCTTGGCCGGCGCACCCGAGCCGATGCGGGCATAGCGTGCGGTGCCGCGGCTCTTCACCTCGGCCAGCAGCAGGATGAGGCACAGGAACACCAGCACGCTGGCCAGCATGTTGCCGGCGGTGCCGTTGAACGTCGACTGGAACTGGACCATGATCGCCGTCGTGAAGGTATCGAAGCGGATCATGGCAAAGGCGCCGTACTCCGCCAAGAGGTGCAGGGACACCAACAGCGCGCCGCCGGTGAGCGCGATCCGGAGCTGTGGAAGCACCACACGGAAAAAGACGGCCCACGGGCCCAGACCAAGTGATGCCGCGGATTGCTCGATGGCTGGATCCAGGCGGCCCAGCGCCGCGGCCGCCGGAATGTAAACCAATGGGAAGTAGGACAAGGTGGCGATGAGCACGCCGGACCAGATTCCCGCCAGCGACGGAACGGCCGAGACCCACGAATAGCTGTTCACAAAGGCCGGAATGGCCAGCGGTGCGGCCAGGGCGACAGCCCACCAGCGGTGCCCGCGCAGCGTGGTGCGCTCCACCAGCCACGCGCCGCCCGCGCCCAGGATCAGGCAGAGCGGGACGGTGATCACGGTGAGCAGGATGGTGTTCAGCAGCAGTTCGCCGACCCGCGGACGGAAGATGAGCTCGACGGCGGTGTCCCAGCCCGTGGCGGCCGTCATGTAGGTGACGTACCCCAGCGGGATGAGCGAAAACAGCGCGATCAAGACCGCCAGCAGGGACACCGTGGACACGCCGAAAGGCGGGCGAAGGCGCTTGCCCCCGCCCGCCGTCGTGCTCCCCGTACTCGGCGTACCGGGAGCCAATAGATCAGTGGTCACAGAACTACAGTAATCCTGCCTTGGTCATCAGGTCGGTGACTTGGGTGGAGTTCAGCTTGGCCGGGTCCACCGTGGGAGCCTCGAGGTCCTTGATCGGCACCAGGGCTTCGTTGGCCTCCACCTCCGAGCCGACAGGGTACTCGAACGAGGTGCCGTTCTTCAGGATTTCCTGGCCCTGCTGGCCGGTGATGAACTTCAGGAAGGCTTGCGCGTCAGCAGCGTTCTTGGAGGACTTCAGCACGCCACCGCCGGACACCGAGACGAAGGCCCCCGGGTCCTGGTTCTTGAAGTAGTACGGCGTGACGTTGTTGGAGTTCTCGCCGGTTTCGGCCTGATCGCCGTAGTAGTAGTAGTGGTAGATGAGCGCGGCGTCGACTTCGCCGGCATTGACTGCCTTCATGGCCGTGCTGTTGCCCTTGTAAGCCTTGAAGTTTTCCTTCATGCCCGCCAACCATGCGTCGGTGGCGGCTTCGCCCTTGAGCTCAAGCAGGGCGGAGACGATGGCCTGGAAGTCGGCACCGGTCGGCGAGGCGGCCCACTTGCCCTTCCACTCGGGGTTCGCCAGGTCCAGCATCGACTTCGGCAGCTTGTCTTCGCTGATCTTGTTCTTGTCATACACCAGGACCGTGGAACGGGCAGCGATGCCGGTCCACTTACCGGTGGACGGACGGAATTCGGCCGGAACCTGGTCAACGGTTGCCTGGTCCACGTCCGCAAAGAGTCCGGCGTTCTCAACCTGCGTCATTGCCGGCGAATTCTCCGTCAGGAACACGTCGGCCGGCGAGGCCTCGCCTTCCTGGATAATCTGGTTGGACATTTCGGTGTCAGAGCCCTGACGAACGGTGACCTTGATGCCGGTTTCTGCGGCAAAGGCGTCGATCCATTCCTTGGTCAGGCTCTCGTGCTGGGCGTTGTACACCGTGATGCCATCGCCTGCGGCGGCGGATCCGGACGCGGCGGGGTCGGTCTCGGAGTTCGAACCACAGGCTGCGAGGCCGAAGACGGCGGTGGCAGCTACTGCGATGCCGACCAGGGCGTTCTTGCGGAGCTTCATAAGGGGAGCTTCTTTCTGCAAACTTGGAGGGGATGTAGGAATCCTCAAGAAGCTTAGGTTAGCCAAGCCTAAGCAGCCAAACCGAGGGCGTGCTTTTGCTCCGGCATTGATTTTTATGACGATCACGGGATGGGCCCGCGAACGGAGGGGGCCGGGATTGCCGCGGCGGTCAGGACAGGTTATGGCGTCGCACCGAACGCCGGCAGCACCCGTGGCTTTATTCGAACACTCGTTCTACCTTTAACAGATGGACCGGGATGCCCTGGCGAAGATCGCTGCCCGTTATGCCCGGCGGGCGGAGCCGGTGTCGCTGACGCCGGAGGAGCTGGATCTTGAGCATTGCCCGGTGACCCGCGTGGTGCCGGGGGTGCCGGTATGGGCGTGGATCCGGTTCCCGGGGGCGGCCGAACTGGTCCAGGGCGAGGCCTTCGGCTGGACGTCGCGGGCAGTTGAGGTCGCGTGGACGGATGCCGGGGACCGGAGGGTTACCTGGGTCTGGGCGTCTGCCGTGCGCCGGAGGGACGATCAGGTCCGGAAAACGGCGCTGGGAGACAGGACCCGCCAGCGGCCGTGAGGCCTACTCCCCCGCCTCGCAATACAGCTGCAGCTCGGCCTCGCCATCCCGGACATAGTGCAGCCCGGTGAACCCATGGCCACCGCTGAAGCGGGATGCCAGGGACGAGCCGTCCTCCAGCTGGTACAGCATGCTGGCAAGCAATTGCCCCTCGGCATTACCGATCGACAGCGAGACCGCCCGTCCGTCCGGGGCTGCCCCGACGTAGCTTCCGGACAGCCGGAAGGTGCCCGTCGACAAATCCTGTCTGGTTGCTGCCGGCCCGTCGACCCGCGGCAGGACGAGTTGCGCGGCTTCCTCTCCGGCACTGCTGCCGTAGTCCGGACGGTACTGCGTGGTGCAGGTAATCGCGGCTGGCAGTTGCTCCGAACCCGCGGCACAGCCGGTGATCAGGAGTGTGGACAAGGCCAGCAAGTTCAGTACAACGAAACCCCGCCGGCCGGAGACGTTCCCCCGATTCCTGCCCAAGGGGAACGGGACCGTGCCGCCGCTACCAGGTGCTGTCATGGCAGCAGCGTAGCGTCGGAACCGGCCCCGGCCGGCATTCACACCGTCGGCGTCCCTCCCGGCGAGGGCGCTTACCGTCGTGTTGCAGTCGTGGCCACCCGTCTAGTTGCGGTGCTGGCCAGCGTCCCGTTGTGCCGTGGCCAGCGTCCTGTTAAGCAGCAGAGCCCGCACCACACGGTGCGGGCTCTGCTGAAAGGCGCGGGGGCGAAGAGTTACTTCTTGCCGCCGAAGCCCTTGAAACGTGCGTTGAAGCGCTCCACACGGCCGGCGCTGTCCATGATGCGCTGCTTGCCGGTGTAGAACGGGTGGGACTCCGAGGAGATTTCAACCTCGATCAGCGGGTAGCTGTTGCCGTCTTCCCACTCCACCGTCTTGCTGGACGTAGCGGTGGACTTGGTCAGGAAGGAAACGCCGGAGGCCAGGTCGCGGAAAACAACCGGGGCGTATGCCGGGTGGATATCAGACTTCATAGTTGTACCTTTTCTACACGCCCCTGGATTTTGCCAGCGACTAGAAGGATGGAAAGATGGCGGCCCCATGAGGGCCAGCAAACAACTCTACCGCATGTACCGGTCCCGCGTCGAAGCGACACGGACCAACCGCACGGCCGTACCCGGAGCCTAGTCCGGGCGGCAGGCCCAAAAGGCCACGGCGCTGGCCGCGGCTACGTTCAGCGAATCAACCCCGGCCCGCATCGGGATCATCACGGTCAGGTCCACCTGTGCCAGCGTCTGCGGCTGCACTCCGGCGCCCTCGGTGCCCAGCACCAGGGCCAGCTTGTCGAAAGTGCGCCGTTCCAGCTCGTCCAAGGTGATGGCGTCGTCGGCGAGCTCAACCGCCGCCGTCGTGAATCCTTGGCCACTCAACCCCGCCAGTCCCGCCGGCCATTCCTGCAGCCTTGCCCACGGAATCTGGAACACGGTGCCCATGGAGACCCGGATGCTACGCCGGTACAACGGATCGGCGCACTGCGGGCTCAGCAGCACGGCGTCCATGCCCATGGCGGCGGCGGACCGGAAAATCGCGCCCACATTCGTGTGGTCCACGATGTCTTCCAACACCGCCACCCGCCGGGCGCCGGCCAGCACGTCCTGAGCGCTCCGCGGCGCAGGCCGGTGCATGGCGGCCATGGCGCCGCGGTGCAGGTGGAATCCGGTGATCGCCTCCAGGACGTCCGGCGTCCCGATAAACACCGGCGCCTCGGGGAACCGCTCGATCACGTCGCGCAGGTCGTCCAGCCATTTGTCGGTCAGGAAGAAGGACCGCGGGGTATGGCCGGCCGCAACGGCCCGGCGCAGCACCTTGGAGCTTTCGGCGATGTACATTCCTTCCGCGGGTTCGCGGCGGCGGCGCAGGGCGGTGTCGGTCAACTGCGTGTAGTCGGCCACCCGCGGGTCGCCGGCGGAATCCAGCCGGACCAGGTTCATATGAAGAGGTTCCTGACCAGCACAACCAGGGCCACCAGCCCCAGCGTCACAATCACGCCGCGCAGCACCGCCGGCTTCAGCCGGCGTCCTACGGCGGATCCGACCAGCGCACCGATTAGCGAGCTGATGGCGATCACCAGGACCACCGGCCATTCGATCCGGTCGAAGGCAAACAGCATGTAGGAGATGGCCGCAATGATGTTCACGCCGAGGACCAGCACGTTCTTCATGGCGTTGGCCTGCTGCATGGTGCCGTGCAGGAAGACACCGAGGATACCGACCAACAGTATGCCCTGGGCGGCCACGAAGTAGCCGCCGTAGACGCCGGCAAAATAGACCAGCGCCAGCAACGCCCAAGGACGCGGGCGGGTGCGGGCCTGCGCGGCCTGGCGCTCCCGGACCCAGGCTTGAAGTTTTGGTTGGAACACCACGAAGACCAGCGCCACCACAATCAGGAACGGCGCGGCAATGCCGAAGACTTCCTCCGGCAGGTGCAGCAGCAGCCATGCGCCGGTGATCCCGCCCAGCAGCGACGCCGGCAGCAGGATGGCGACCGTGCGGCGCAGCCCGGCCAGTTCACGGCGGTAGCCGTAGACCCCGCCCACGTTGCCCGCGATCAGGCCGATCGCGTTGGAGATGGTCGCCGTCACCGGGGCATATCCCAGCGCCACCAAGACGGGGAAGGTGACCAGCGTGCCGGATCCGACGATGCTGTTGATGGTGCCGGCCCACAGCCCGGCCAGCCCGATCAGGGCAGCGTTGAGTAGATCCACGGGGGCAGGGACCGCCTAGGCGCGCTTGGCTACGGCAGTGTAGCGGCCGTCGTCGTGCTTGAGGCTGAGCGGCATGTCGAATGCGGTGCTCAGGTTGTCTTCGGTCAGCACCTCGGCGATGGGGCCTTGGGCTACCACGCCGCCCTCGCGCAGCAGCAGGGCATGGGTAAAGCCCGGCGGCACTTCCTCCAGGTGATGGGTGACCAGCACCAGCGCCGGCGCGTCCTCATCCTTGGCCAGTTCGCTCAGCCGCTCCACGAGATCCTCGCGGCCGGCCAGGTCAAGCCCGGCGCCCGGCTCATCCAGCAGCAGCAATTCCGGATCGGACATCAGCGCGCGGGCGATCTGCACGCGCTTGCGTTCGCCTTCGCTGAGCGTGGCGAAGGTGCGGTTCATGAAGGTGGACATCCCCCACGCGTCCAGCAGGCGGAACGCCCGCCGCTCGTCCATCTTGTCGTACTGTTCGCGCCAGCGGCCGGTCACGCCGTAGGAGGCGGTGACCACCACGTTGAGTACCTGCTCGTGCTCCGGGATCTGGTTGGCCAGCGCGGCGGACGCCAGGCCAATCCGGGGCCGGAGCTCGAACACGTCCACTTTGCCCATGGTCTCGTCAAGGATGCCGGCGATTCCGCGGGTGGGGTGCAGGCGCGCGCCGGCGATCTGCAGCAGGGTGGTCTTGCCCGCCCCGTTGGGGCCCAGCACCACCCAGCGCTCCCCCTCCTTGACCTGCCAGTCAACGCCGTCCAGCAGGGTTTTGCGCCCGCGGACAACAGTGACCCCGGCAAACTCAAGTACATCGCTCATATCAGTAGACAGTAGGCTAAAACGTGTAGTAATCGCCAAACGCGACGCCGGACCCTGCCCTGACGGATCCGGCCCCCTCCAGCTTTACGCAGAACGGAATCATCATGCCCTCGCTCCTCCGCGTTGTCTCCTACGGCCGGGAACTGCCCGATGCCTACCTTGCCGCCGTGCAGGCGGCGGTTACCGGGGCCGGCGGAAACATCGTTGAACTGGAGAACGCAGCCAACGGCCGCTTCCAGGCCACCGTATTGACCGTGGAGTACGACGGCGCTGCCTCCGACGGCGTCACGGCATTGCGGGCTGCGGTGGCACCCGTGCTCACCGGTGAGCTGGGCACGGCCGTGATGGAAGCGTCGCTGGCCGGGCAGGACCGGAAGCTGCTGCTCATGGATGTGGACTCCACGCTCATCCAGCAGGAAGTGATTGAACTGCTGGCGGATCACGCCGGCAAGCGTGACGAGGTTGCTGCGGTCACCGAAGCGGCGATGCGCGGCGAACTGGACTTTGCCGAGAGCCTGCACGCCCGGGTGGCCACGCTGAAGGACCTTCCACTGGGCGTGATCCAGCGGGTGCGCGATTCCTTGCTGCTGACGCACGGTGCCAAGGAACTGGTGGAGGCCTTCCTGGCCGCCGGCCATGCCGTGGCGGTTGTCTCCGGCGGCTTCAGCCAGATCCTGGACCCGCTGGCCGAGGAACTCAACCTGACGTACTACCGGGCGAACACGCTGGGCATCGACGCCGACATGCTGACCGGTACGGTGGACGGCGACGTGGTGGACCGGGCGGCGAAGGAGGCCTCGCTGCGCGAATGGGCCGCCGCGGAGAAGATCGACTTGGCCCAGACCATCGCCATCGGCGACGGCGCCAACGACCTGGACATGCTGGCCGCCGCGGGGCTGGGGATTGCCTTCAACGCCAAGCCCGCCGTCCGCGAGGCCGCAGACGCCGCCATCAACATCCCCTACCTGGATGTAGCGCGCTACTTCGCCGGTGTCTGACGCCGGATGCGTGCGCTGCCCGTGTGCGATCCCACGCGGCCCTGTCGCCGGACCGCGCACGGGAGTAGGGTCGGTTTGAACATCCCCCGGACAGCGCTGCCGATGGGTGCAACGGGACCCGGGATTCCCTGAACCTTCCGTGAAGGAGATCAGTGATGAGCGCCGACTCCACGACAACCACCACCTTGGATCCGAGCCTGGCGGAGACCTGCCGTGCGCTGGCCGCGCAGCTGCGGGTCGATTCAATCCGCGTCACCAGCCGGGCCGGATCCGGCCACGCCACCTCCTCCCTCTCGGCCGCCGATCTCATGGCTGTGCTGTTGGTGAACCATCTGCGCTACGACTGGCAGCGGCCCGAGCTGGCCACGAACGACCATCTGGTCTTTTCCAAAGGGCACGCCTCGCCGCTGCTCTATGCCATGTTCCGGGCGGCCGGGGTGATTGATGAAACGGAGCTGCTCGAAACGTACCGGCAGTTCGGCGGCAGGCTGCAGGGACATCCCACACCTGCCCTGCCGTGGGTGGACGTGGCCACCGGATCTCTGGGCCAAGGACTGCCCGACGCCGTCGGCATCGCCTTGGCCGGGAAATTCCTGGACCGGCTGCCCTACCAGGCGTGGGTGCTGTGCGGTGATAGCGAGCTGGCTGAAGGGTCCATGTGGGAGGCGTTGGACAAGGCTGCCTACTACCGGCTGGGAAATCTGACCGCCATCGTGGATGTGAACCGGCTGGGCCAGAACGGGCCGACCGAGCTGGGGTGGAACTTGGCGCAGTACGCCGATCGGGTGCGGGCTTTCGGGGCCCAGCCGCTGCCGATTGACGGCCATGACCTGGACGCGATCAATAACGCCCTCGCCACGGCCCGAGCCACCACGGACCGGCCCAGCGTCATTCTGGCGCGGACGATCAAGGGCAAGGGCGTTCCCGAGGTCGAGGACAAGAACGGCTGGCACGGAAAGGCGCTGCCGGACGACATCGCCGAACCTGCCATCAAGGCGCTGGGCGGACGCACCCAGATCCGGGTCACCCCGCATGCCCCGGCCCCGGGAACGCCGGCCATCACGCCGAACCCGTCGGCCGCCATCAAACTTCCCACCTACACGGTAGGCGACGCCGTTGCCACCCGGACCGCCTTCGGCGAAGCGGTCTCCGCCCTTGCCGGACGGCCCGAGGTGGTGATGCTGGACGGCGAAGTGGGAAATTCCACCAAGGCCGGTGAGTTCAGCAAAGCCGCCCCGGACCGCTTCTTCGAGATGTTCATCTCCGAGCAGCAAATGGTGGCTGCGGCCGCGGGGCTATCGGTGCGCGGCTATGTGACGTTCGCCGCGAGTTTTGCGGCCTTCCTGGTGTCCCGCGGTTACGACTTCATCAGGATGGCCGGCGTTTCCGAGGTGGACATCCGTCTGGTCGGAACCCATGCGGGCGTTGAGATCGGCCAGGACGGGCCGTCCCAGATGGCCCTCGAGGACCTGGCCGCAATGCGCGCCATCCACACTTCGACCGTTCTCTATCCGGCGGATGCGCCCTCCACCGCACGGCTGATCCAGGCCATGGCGGACACGCCCGGCATCAGCTATCTGCGCGCTACCCGGGGCGATTACCCAGTGCTCTACGAGGCAGGCGAGGAATTTCCCCTCGGCGGCTCCAAAGTGCATGGGGCCACCGGCGACGACGCTCTCACCCTCGTCGGGGCGGGTGTCACCGTGCACGAATGCCTCGCCGCCGCCGCCCAACTCGCCGGTGAAGGCATTGCCGCCCGCGTGGTCGACCTGTACTCGATCAAGCCGATCGACCAGGAAACCTTGCTGGCCGCGTGCCGGGCCACCGGCGGGCGCATCATCACGGTGGAGGACCACTATCCCGAGGGCGGGCTTGGTTCGGCGGTCGCGGATGCGCTGACAGAGGCCCGCGTCCCGGATCTCAAGCTGGTCCGCCTGGCCGTGCAAGGACTGCCCACCTCCGGCGCACCGGAGGAGCTGTTGGACGCCGCGGGCATCTCCGCAAAGCACATTGCGGAGGCGGCGCGCAGCCTGGTCCGCGGGTAGCACTTCGCCAAGGTCCGCGGGTGCAACTCAGCCTGGTCCGCAGGTAGCTTCCCCAGCCGGCGAAGCCGCGGGCCTAGGTGGCCCTCGGACGATCCCCTAGGCCAGTCCCCTAAGCCGCCGCGAGGGAAACGCCCGCAGACGGGCAGGGCCATTCCACGAGCCGGACAAAGTTGCCGTTCTCGTCATAAGAGCAGTCCTCGCAGATAGCCGGCGCGGGTAATTCGTCGCAGGCATCACAGCGTCCGCAGGAATTCGGTTCCATGAAGTCGATCCCGACGCCGCGGGAATGTGTCTTAGCCATCTTCGCTACCCTCCTAAAGGTCCAAGGATGCGGCCAACCTAGCACCCGCTACGGACAGCTTCGGGTATTTCAACCCGGCATGCCCCGCACTGATGCGTCACCCCAGTGAGGGGCACGGCGTTCAGGGAACAGCGCGGGAGCGCGCCGTTCCCTGAACCGTCGTCAAACAGCTGCTGCGTACACCTAGCCCTGGGACTGCGCGTACACCTAGCCCTGAGACTGGAAGGACGCGGCCCCGCCCACGTATTCGGTGTGCCCGGAAGGAACATCGGCGGTGACCATCTTCGCCACTTCTGCGCCGAACTCTTCCACGGAATAGAGCTTCCCGGCCTCGGCGCGGCGGGCCTCAAGGGCACCGGGGCGTGCACGGTCCAGCAGCGTGGCGGTAACGGTTCCTTCGATCATGTCGCCGGAGACCACCACCAGCGAGATGCCCTTGGCTTCCAACTCCGGCAGCAGGTCGCGCAGCGCGTCTTCGCCGGCACGCTTGCTCAACGCCACCGGTTCGTATTCCGGCATCGTGGGCACGGTACGGATGAAATGGGCCTGATGGCTGGTGACAAAGACCACCCGGGAACCTGCCGGCATCACTTCGGCCGCCGCCTTAAGCATGTTCACCTGGGCATCGCGGTTCAGGCGCAGTGCGTAGTCCTCGCCCATGCTCGTCTCCATGCCGCCGGAGGCGTTGAGCACCAGCACGTCCAGGCCGCCGAAGTTTTGCCGGGCGGCGTCCACGAGTGCCTGCGAGCCCTCCTCCGCGGTGAGGTCGGCGGCCACGGCGACGGCGCGGCCGCCCGCTTCCTCGATCTGCGCCACGATCTTGTTGGCCCGCGGTGCCTTCTGCCGGTAATTGACCACTACCGCTGCCCCCTCGGCGGCGAGCAGCTTGGCCACCACGGCGCCGATTCCGCGGGACGACCCCGTGACGATTGCTGCTTTGCCATCCAGTGCACCCATGGCTGCTCCTAAGGTTCTCGGTAAATTTTCCGTGGTGGGCCGGTACGCGGTTGTAGGAAACGCTTAACCGGATAAGGCTTCGGGTTCCATCTTGCCAGCCCCCGAAGCCTTATCCGTTGTAGAAAACCCACAAAAGCGGGCCGGTCACCTGCTGGACGTCTTAGTGACCCATGCCCAGTCCGCCGTCCACCGGGATCACGGCGCCTGAAATGTAGGCAGCTTCGTCGCTGGCAATCCACCGGACCACCTTCGCCACTTCCTCGGGTTCGGCAAAGCGGCCGGCCGGGATGGAGGACAGGTAGCTCTTCTGCGTGTCTTCCGGCAGCACCGCGGTCATTTCCGTGTTGACGAATCCCGGAGCCACCACGTTGGCGGTGATGTTGCGGGAGCCAAGCTCGCGGGTCAGCGAGCGGGCAATGCCCACCAGGCCGGCCTTGGACGCGGCGTAGTTGATCTGGCCGGGCGACCCGTAAAGACCCACCACCGAGGAGATCAGCACCACGCGGCCCTTGCGCTGCCGGATCATCCCCTTGGAGGCACGTTTGATCACCCTGAACGCCCCGGACAGGTTGGTGTCCACCACGCTGGTGAAGTCTTCCTCGCTCATCCGCAGCAGCAACGTGTCCCGCGTGACGCCGGCGTTGGCCACCAGCACCTCCACCGGGCCGTGGGCGGCTTCTACCTCGGTGAACGCAGCATCTACGGACTCGGCGTCCGTGACATCGGCCTTCACACCCAGCAATCCTTCAGGCACGTCGCCGCTGCGGTAGGTGATCGCCACCTTGTCACCGTTCGCTTCGAAGGCCCGGGCAATGGCCAAGCCAATGCCCCGGTTACCACCGGTGACCAGCACGCTGCGGCCGGTCTGCTGTTCGTTGCTCACACTTACCTCCATGAAGCTGCTGTTTCCCTAAGGAATCCTAGCCCGGGAGATCCTGCGACCGGGGACTCGTTGCGTCGGCTTTAGACATTCCGGCCGTCGTGGGAGAATTGATACAGCCCTGATGGAGTGTGATGAGCAAGCAGCCTGACGAGAAACCGGAAGTCCTGAGCATTACGGACGTCCCCGAAAGCCACACCGATGAGATGCACCGGCGCATGGTCAAGTACTCGCTCGCCATGGGCATCCGCTTGGCTTGCTTGCTGCTTTTCTTCTTCATCGACAGCTGGTTCCGCTGGTTCTTCGTGGCCGGCGCCGTCTTCCTTCCGTGGATAGCCGTGATCATTGCCAATGGCGGCAGCGACAAGTCGCACCTGACACACAGCACCGCGCTGCTGGACCAAGCTCCGATGCCGGAGCTGGAAGCCCCGGCCGCAAGCGCCAAGGGCGGAGGAACCGAGGACGGCGAGTTCCTGACCGGGGAAGTTATCGACGACGGCCAGCCGCCGGCCACTGGCCAGGGCCCCACCACCACGGAGCAGGAACGGCACACTCCCGCAGATGCGGTTCCGGAGGCGGACCAACCGAGAGCATCGGCGGCCACAGGATCACTGGCCGGCCAACCGCCGCCCGGTCCCGCAGAGCAAGACGACTATGAGCAGCCCGCGTTCATGGGAAGCCTCAGCCCGGTGGTCAAGCGGCGCCGACGGAAGACTGCCGCATGAACCTCCTGGGCCAGCTTGGCGGTGCAGCTGCCGCCGAGACACCGATCTGCTCACGGAAAGGTTGCCGTGGGGACGCCCAGTGGCAATTGCTCTGGAATAACCCGAAACTCCATACGCCCGAGCGCCGCAAGATCTGGCTCGCGTGCGATGGGCATCGCGAGTGGCTGCAGGACTATCTGGTCCAGCGAAGCCTTTGGAAGGAAACGCTTCCCCTGGAAGAGTCCGCTACACCGGAAAGCAGTGCCTGAATGTCCTACCGATTCCTGCTCAGCGGCAAGTGGCTGGGCTGGCTTCTGATCGTTGCCCTGCTCGCCGCCGTCTGCGTGGTGCTGGGTAACTGGCAGATGGACCGCCGGGACCAGGCGCGTGCCACCATCGCCGCCGTGGAGACCCATTACGACGCCGATCCTGTGCCGTTCACCAAGGTTCCGAAGATCTTCGCCTCTGCCGATGATTCGGTGGAATGGACCCCTGTGGTCCTCAACGGCACGTACGACGACGCCGGCCAGCGGATTGTGCGGAACCGGCCCCTGAACGGCCGGCCGGGTTACGAGGTTCTCATCCCGCTCCGCCTCGAGGGCGGGCCGGCCGTCATCATCAACCGCGGCTGGTTGCCGATCGGCAACAACCAAGCCGGCCACCCGGACACCATCCCGGCCGCGCCCAAGGGGGAGGTCACCGTCGTCGCACGGGTTAAGCCGGGCGAAGGGGCTGTCAGCCGTGGCGCCCCCGAAGGCCAGCTCGCGTCCATCCAACTGGACTCGTACGCGTCCGAACTGGGCTACCCCATCTACACGGGCAGCTACGGCCTGATGGCGGCGGAGTCCCCCGCTGCCGCCGAGCAACCGGTGCAGATCCCCAAACCCGCCATCGATGAAGGCCCGCACCTGTCGTATTCGATGCAGTGGTATGCCTTTGGCGTGCTCCTGTTCGTCGGCTACGGCTACGCGGCCCGACAGCACGCGCACCATGGCCGGTTGACCGAGGAAGAAGAGGCGCTCAGCGGCTACCACCAGGCCAATCCGGCCCCGCGTGCCGCGGCGGCTCCGAAGCGCCAGCGCAAGCGGCCCACGGCCGAAGAAGAGGAAGACGCCCTGCTGGATGCCCAAGGCTTCCGCACCGACGGGTCCCTGCTCAGCCAGGACGACTAGCCAGCATTTACCGGGCGCGACGTCTCGAAGCGGATTTACACGGCGCTTAGACGCCTCGCTCGTTCCTCGGTCGGCGATGTGCGCCTTAGTAAATCCGCTTCAGACGCTACATGCCCATGAATCAGGCCAGGGTCACGAGGTCCAGGTAGTCCTCGTTCCAGAGGTCTTCGACGCCGTCCGGCAGCAGCACAACACGCTCTGGATTGAGCGCCGCGACCGCGCCCTCGTCGTGGCTGACCATGACGACGGCGCCGCTGTAGTTGCGCAGGGCGCCGAGGATCTCGGCGCGGCTGGCCGGGTCCAGGTTGTTGGTGGGCTCGTCCAGCAGCAGCACGTTCGCCGATGACGCCACGATGGTGGCCAGGGCCAGCCTGGTCTTTTCGCCGCCGGAGAGCACTCCTGCCGGCTTGTTGACATCGTCGCCGGAGAACAGGAAAGAACCGAGGATGTTCCGCACTTCGGCATCCTGCAGATCCGGGGCGGCGGTGCGCATGTTCTGCAGGACGGTGCGCTCCACGTCCAAGGTGTCGTGTTCCTGGGCGTAGTAGCCGATCTTCAGCCCGTGACCGGGGAGCACATCGCCGGTGTCAGGGGTGTCCACGCCGGCCAGCATGCGCAGCAGGGTGGTTTTGCCGGCACCGTTCAGGCCCAGGATCACTACGCGGGAGCCCCGGTCAATGGCCAGGTCGACGTCGGTGAAGATCTCCAGCGAGCCGTAGGACTTGCTCAGGCCTTCGGCAGTGAGCGGAGTCTTGCCGCACGGTGCAGGGTCGGGGAAGCGCAGCGCCGCCACCTTGTCTTGGGCCCGGACCTCGTCCAGGCCGCTGAGCAGACGTTCGGCGCGCTTGGCCATGTTCTGTGCCGCCACCGCTTTGGTGGCCTTGGCCCGCATCTTGTTCGCCTGGTCCATCAGGACCTGGGCCTTCTTTTCCGCGTTGGCCCGCTCGCGTTTGCGCGCGCGTTCGTCGGTCTCGCGCTGCATCAGGTAGCGCTTCCAGTTCATGTTGTAGATGTCGATGGTGGTGCGGTTGGCGTCCAGGTGGAAGACCTTGTTGACGGTCGCTTCCAGCAGGCCGGTGTCGTGGCTGATCACGATCAGGCCGCCCTGATGGTTCTTGAGGAATTCGCGCAGCCAAGTGATCGAGTCGGCGTCGAGGTGGTTGGTCGGCTCGTCCAGGAGCATAGTTTCCGCGCCGGAATACAGGATCCGGGCCAGCTCTACGCGGCGGCGCTGGCCACCGGAGAGCGTTCTGAGCGGCTGGTTCAGGATCCGCTCCGGCAGGGCCAGGTTGGAGGAAATGGCAGCCGCCTCGGCCTCGGCCGCATAGCCGCCGCCGGAGATGAACTCGGCCTCCAGACGGTCATAGCGGCGCATCGCCTTGGCCTGCACCTCGGCGTCGCTGCTGGCCATGTCCGTCTGCGCTTCACGCAGTTTGCGGGTGACCACGTCCAGTCCGCGGACGGAGAGGATCCGGTCGCGGGCCAACTGTTCCATGTCCGGGGTCCGAGGGTCCTGCGGCAAATACCCGATCTCCCCGTTGCGCACCACGGTTCCGGCGGCGGGCAGGCCTTCGCCGGCCAGCACCCGGGTCAGCGTGGTCTTGCCAGCGCCGTTGCGGCCCACCAGCCCCACTTTGTCGCCCTTGTCCACACGGAAGGAGACCGCCTCCATGAGCAGACGGGCTCCAGCACGCAGCTCGAGATCGTTGACTGTAATCACAGTGGAGGCCTTTCAAAAGGGTGCGGGACGAGATCCCCGGGCGCCGTCCATGAACGGACGGGGCGGAAATCAACCTTTCCAGTCTACCGGCATCGGCAGCCCGCACCCGCCAGCCCGCCAGCCGCCCGCCGGCCGGACCGTTATTCTTGGCTCATGAGTTTCTCCCGCGGCTCCCGGCTGGATACGTCCCAGGTACAAGACCGTCGAGGCGGTTTAGGCGGCAAGATCGCCATCGGCGGCGGCGGCTTGCTGGTGCTCATTGCCAGCCTGCTGGGTGTGCCTGCTGAGCTGTTGGAGGGATTCGGGCTGGGCAGCGGTCAAGAACAGCAGCAGGCTGGCGGCCAGGCCCTGCAGGAGGAATGCCTCACTGGTGCCGACGCGAACGAACGAACCGATTGCCGCATTGTGGGAACTGTCAACAGTCTCAACGACTTCTGGGCCGGTTATCTCCCCCGCTACAACATGCAGTATCCCGCCCCCCAAACGGTCCTTTTCGACGGCGGTGTCAGCACCGGCTGCGGCAGTGCCAGCAGCGCCGTGGGCCCGTTTTACTGCCCGAGAGACCAGACCGCATATTTTGACACCGCTTTCTTCGCCGAACTGACCAGCCGGTTTGGCGCCAGCGGCGGACCGTTGGCCGA
Organism: Arthrobacter sp. NPDC089319; assembly: GCF_040684925.1. NCBI lineage: Bacteria > Bacillati > Actinomycetota > Actinomycetes > Micrococcales > Micrococcaceae > Arthrobacter > Arthrobacter sp. NPDC089319. Next base: position 320,339 of record NZ_JBFBGZ010000004.1, read on the forward strand.
GGAGTATGTGGTGGCGCATGAATTCGGACACCACATTCAGAATCTGACCGGGGCGATCGATTACTCCCAGCAGGATCCACAGGGAGCGGACTCCGGTGCGGTCCGGGTGGAACTCCAGGCCGATTGCTATGCCGGCGTCTGGGCGGCGAATGCGACCGAGCAAATTGATGAGCGGACCGGCCAGCCCTTCATGCAACCGCTGACGGAGCAAGACCTGCGGGACGCTCTGTCCGCCGCAGCCGCGGTGGGCGACGACCGCATCCAGCAGTCGGCCACCGGCCAAGTCAATCCGCATACCTGGACACATGGTTCCATGTGAACAACGCCAGCGCTGGTTCCTGCTGGGATACCAGACCGGTGATGCCGGCCGCTGCGACACCTTCTCCGCGCCGGACCTCGATAGGCCCGCCTGACGCGGGTGGCCACGAGCCATCCACCTGCAGGGGCTACAGGTCGCGCGGATCCACCGGTTCGGTTTCCCGGGTGCCTCCGGCGAACGGCGGGCCGTCGGTTCTCTTGCCTCCGGCGGCGTCGGGCGGTCCGTAGCCCGGCAGGTACCCGTCGGGCTCACGTCCCATCGTTGAGTCCAGCAGCAGGAAAACCATGGTGGCTCCCAGCCAGAGCAGGATCAGGCCGATGCCCATCATCAGCAACTGCCCCGCCGCCGGGACCGGCCCGGCTGTGTAGGGCAGCCAGCCCGTGACGGCTCCTCTGAGGCCCGTCCAGAGCACCCAGAACCCCGGGAAGACCAGACCGAGCGTGGCTGCACCGGCGCTGATGCGGGGCCGGGGACCAAAGATCAGCCAACCGGTCACGACCACTACCGGCAGCGCGTACAGCAGAAGCCGATCGGCCATTACCCCGGCCACGCTCATTTCGGCGGTGCCGGGCAGCCCGCGGTACGGGGTGAACTGCGCCAGGAAGACCAGCAGCATGGCGGCCAGCGTGGCCGTGCGGGCGGCACGCCAGAGCCGTCCTCCGGCCATGGCCGAGTCCATCAGCAGTGTCAGGCTCACCACGAAGACCAGCAGTGCCGCCTGGACACCGGGCGCGCTGGCATAATTCCACCACGAATGCGCGGCCGCGGCGGCATAGCCAGGCGCTGCGGGCACGGCCGTGATTCCGAGAGCGAGGCCCACCACGGCCAGCAGCGCCGTCAGCCCGTGGAAGGCCGCGGCAACATGGACTTCGTCATAGCGACCGCGCTCCCGCGCCTTACCCACGGTGGAAACTCCCATACGCCGATCCTAACGCGGCGGCCTGACACCAGACAGAGGATCAGGCAGGTGTTCAGGCAGAGGACCAGACAGGTGTTCATACAGAGGCGGACCGGCCACCCAAAGGTGACCGGTCCGCCGTCGTTACGAGAAACCGTCGTTACGAGAAACCGTGGATCAGATGTTGAAGCCCAGCGCGCGCATCTGGTCGCGGCCGTCGTCGGTGATCCGTTCCGGACCCCACGGCGGCATCCAGACCCAGTTGAGGCGCCACTCGTCGACAACGCCGTCCAGCGCCTTGCCGGTCTGCTCCTCGAGGACATCGGTGAGCGGGCAGGCGGCGGTGGTCAGCGTCATGTCGATCAGCAGGGCACCGTCGTCAGCGTACTTCAGGCCGTAGAGCAGGCCGAGGTCCACGATATTGACGCCCAACTCGGGGTCGATGACGTCCTTCAGCGCTTCTTCGACGTCCTCCAGGGACGTCTGCGGGGCATTAACTTCAGTCATCATGAGGCCTTTGCTGCGGTCAGGTAGCGGTCGTAGCCCTCTTCTTCGAGCCGGTCGGCCAGCTCGGGGCCGCCCTCTTCGGCGATGTGGCCGTCGACGAAGACGTGCACGAAGTTGGGCTTGATGTAGCGCAGGATCCGCGTGTAGTGGGTGATGAGCAGGGTGCCCATGGCGCCTTCGGCGTGCACCCGGTTGTGGCCCTCGGAGACCACCTTGAGCGCATCAACGTCCAGACCGGAGTCGGTCTCGTCCATGATGGCGAACTTGGGCTTGAACAGTTCAAGCTGGAGGATCTCCACGCGCTTCTTCTCGCCGCCGGAGAAGCCTTCGTTGACGTTGCGCTGGGCGAAGTCGGCGTCGATGCGCAGCTGGCTCATCGCTGCCTTGACGTCCTTGGTCCAGTGACGCAGGCTCGGGGCCTCGCCGTCGAGGGCGGTCTTGGCGGTGCGCAGGAAGTTGGTCATGGTCACGCCGGGGACCTCGACCGGGTACTGCATGGCCAGGAAGAGACCGGCGCGGGCGCGCTCGTCCACGCTCATGGCCAGCACATCTTCGCCGTCCAGCGTGATGGAGCCGGAGTCCACGTTGTAGCGCGGGTGCCCGGCGATGGTGGAAGCCAGGGTGGACTTGCCGGAACCGTTCGGGCCCATGATGGCGTGGATTTCGCCGGTGTTGATCGTCAGGGAGACGCCCTTGAGGATCTCCTTGCTGCCCTGCTCGGTGTCAATGCTGACGTGCAGGTCCTTGATTTCAAGAGTAGACATCTGTCTGCTTTCTCCTTTGCGCCCGGTGAGGGCGGGCGTAAGTTCGCGTGTTGAAGTTTTTAGTTAAGGTCCGGAGCAGGCGCCCCGTTGAGGACGTTCGTGACGTCCACGTAGACGCTGTCGCCGTCGAGCGTCAGCGCGAACACCGGGACGGGTTCAAACGCCGGCAGGCTCAGCGGTTCGCCGGTGCGCAGATCGAACTGGGAACCGTGGCCCCAGCACTCGATGGTTGTGCCTTCGACGTCGCCTTCGGAGAGTGAGACGTCCGCGTGCGAACAGGTATCCCCGATGGCATGCAGTTCGCCCGCGGAGTCCCTGACGATGGCTACCGGATAGTCATCGACCAGGATGCGCACTGCCTGATTGACCTGTACGTCCGAGGCATTGCACACCAGTTCGCCGCGCGGAGTCTCGCTCATCAGAGGTTGCCCGCCTCGAGTTCGCGTTCCAGCGATGCGTTGAGGCGCTCTTCCAGAGCGGGAACCCGGATCTGCTGGATGATCTCGTGCAGGAAGCCGCGCACCACCAGGCGGCGGGCGACGTCCTCGGGGATGCCGCGAGCCATCAGGTAGAACAGGTGCTCGTCGTCGAAGCGGCCGGTGGTGCTGGCGTGGCCGGCACCCTCGATCAGTCCGGTTTCGATCTCGAGGTTCGGCACGGAATCGGCGCGCGCGCCGTCGGTCAGAACCAGGTTCCGGTTGGCCTCGTAGCTGTCGGTGCCTTCGGCTTCCTTGCGGATCAGCACGTCGCCCACCCAGACGGTGTGCGCGTTCTTACCCTGCAGGGCGCCCTTGTACAGCACGCGGGACTTGCAGTTGGCCACCGCGTGATCCACGAACAAGCGGTGCTCAAGGTGCTGTCCGGCGTCGGCAAAGTAGAGGCCGAACATTTCCACGTCTCCGCCGGTGCCGGTGAAACGGGTGGACGGCGTCACGCGGACCAGATCGCCGCCGAGGCTGACGGTCACGTGCTTGAACTTCGCGTCACGGCCTACGCGGGTCTGCTGCGAGGAGGCGTGTACGGCGTCGTCGGCCCATTCCTGCACCGAGACAACGGTGAGGTCCGCGCCGTCCTGCACGTCGATCTCCACGTTCTGGGAGACGGTAGCGCTGCCCTTGTGGTCCAGCACGACGACGGCCTTGGAGAACTTTTCGGCCACGATGACCACGTGCTGGGCGGACAGTTCGGTGCTGGTGCCCTCAATCACGACGGCGACACCGGTCTCCAGCTGGGCCTCGGCCGGAATCGTCACCACGGTGGCCTCCTTGAAGGCCTCCCATGCGGCTGCGGAAACGCGGTCCTCGGGAATGCCGGCAACGCCGATGCGTGCATCGTCGCGGCCGACGGTTTCAACGACGACGCCTGCCGGAAGGTCGGTGCCTTCCGGACCGCTGACGGTGACCGCCGGAGCGGTACCGACCAGTGCATCGCTCTGCAGGCCGCGCAGCCGCTTGAGCGGGGTGAACCGCCAGTCTTCCTCGCGGCCGGTCAGCGGGCCGAAGTCGTCCGCCTTGTACGAGGTCAGGCGGCCGGCACGGGAGCTGTCCGGAATGCCGACGCCACCGCCGTGGCTGTGGCTCTTGGCGCTGGCGCCGGCCAGCGGTCCCGCCGCAGCGTTGACCGGGGAGAGGTTTTCGCCCTCTTCGGTAAACCCGTCGATGGCCGGAGCACCGATACGTGCCTTCTCAGTGATCTCAGTCATTAACCTACGGACCCTTCCATCTGCAGTTCGATCAAGCGGTTCAGCTCAAGTGCGTATTCCATCGGCAGTTCCCGCGCGATCGGCTCGATGAAGCCGCGCACGATCACGGCCATGGCCTCGTCCTCGGGCAGGCCGCGGGACATCAGGTAGAACAGCTGCTCTTCGCTGACGCGGGACACGGTTGCCTCGTGGCCCATGGTGACATCGTCTTCACGAACGTCGATGTAGGGGTAGGTGTCCGAGCGCGAGATCGTGTCCACCAGCAGGGCGTCGCAGACCACGGAGTTCTTGGTGTTCTTCGCGCCTTCGCGGACCTGGACCAGGCCGCGGTAGGCCGAGCGGCCGCCGCCGCGCGCCACCGACTTGGCCACGATGGCACTGGAGGTGTTCGGGGCAATGTGGACCATCTTGGAGCCGGTGTCCTGGTGCTGGCCCTCGCCGGCGAAGGCGATGGACAGGGTCTCGCCCTTGGCGTGCTCGCCGACCAGGTAGACGGCCGGGTACTTCATGGTCACCTTGGAACCGATGTTGCCGTCGATCCACTCCATGGTGGCGCCTTCGTGTGCAATGGCGCGCTTGGTCACCAGGTTGTACACGTTGTTGGACCAGTTCTGGATGGTCGTGTAGCGGACGCGGGCGCCCTTCTTCACGATGATTTCGACGACGGCGGAGTGCAGCGAGTCCGAGGTGTAGATCGGCGCCGTGCAGCCTTCGATGTAATGCACGTAGGAGTCTTCGTCCGCGATGATCAGGGTCCGCTCGAACTGGCCCATGTTCTCCGTGTTGATCCGGAAGTAGGCCTGCAGCGGAATCTCCACTTGGACGCCCTTGGGCACGTAGACGAAGGAGCCGCCGGACCAGACTGCGGTGTTCAGCGAGGCGAACTTGTTATCGCCCACCGGGATCACCGAGCCGAAGTACTCCTGGAAGATCTCCGGGTGTTCCTTCAAGCCGGTGTCGGTGTCCAGGAAGATCACGCCCTGGGCCTCAAGGTCTTCGCGGATCTGGTGGTAGACAACCTCGGACTCGTACTGGGCAGCGACGCCGGCCACCAGCCGGTTGCGCTCTGCCTCCGGGATGCCGAGCTTCTCGTAGGTGTTGCGGATGTCTTCGGGCAGCTCTTCCCAGCTGCCGGCCTGCTTCTCCGTGGAACGGACAAAGTACTTGATGTTGTCGAAGTCAATGCCGGACAGGTCGGCGCCCCAGGTGGGCATCGGCTTGCGGTCGAAGTACTTCAGGCCCTTCAGACGCAGATCCAGCATCCACTGGGGCTCGCTCTTCTTGGCAGAGATGTCGCGGACGACTTCTTCATTCAGGCCGCGGCGGGCGTTGGCCCCGGCGGTGTCGGCATCGGACCAGCCATACTCGTAGGTTCCGATGCCATTCAGCTCGGGGTTTTTTTCCAAGATTTCGGAAATGGTGGTGTCGGCTACATCGGTCGTCCCGACCGCGTTCCTCATACTCTGATCCACTTGGTCCGTCATCACGGCCTCTCTTGCAGATTGATGGATACTCGTCTGGTTCCTGTCGCCGGTTCGACGGGTCGAACCGCAGACCTTGTTCGACCCACCGGGATGTGGGTCGTACAAACATGTCCCCCGCCGGCCAGTGTGGAGAGTCGCCTGACATCCACCCCGAGCAGCCGGGAGAAAACTTCAGTTTCGCTGTCGCAGAATTCCGGGAAGTCTGCCGCCAGTTGTTGCACCGGGCAGTGCCCTTGGCAGAGCTGGACTGCCAGCATGGTGCTGTGCGGCGCCTCGGAGCCAACCATTGTGGTGGATCCGACAAAGCCGTCGGTGCTCAGCGCCTCCGCCAGCGCCTTGGCCCGCTCTTCGATTCCGGGCCCCGCTGCCTCTACGATCGGGCGGTAGCGTTCCTCCATGTCCCGGTACCGGTTCCGGGCAAACTCCGCAACCGCCTCGCTGCCGGCAGCCTGGCTCAGCGCTGCCAGCGCAGTCCGGGCGATATCCAGATAGTCATCGCCCAGCCGGGTCTGGCCCTGCCTGCTGAGCACGTACTTTCGCGCCGGACGTCCGGCGCCGGAGGCGGAATTCGCGGTGAGCTTGACCTCGATCAAGCCCTTACGGGACAGGGCGTCAAGGTGGCGCCGGACGGCCGCCGGTGTGAACCCGAGGATCCTGCCGAGTCCGGCCGCGCTGACGGGTCCGTGTTCCAAAACGGCGTTCAAGACCCGGTCCCGGGTCCGCTCCTCGGACTCGGGTGCCTGGGCACGCGAAGAAGCACTACTGGTCATGGAATACACAACACAATCATGACGTATTCTGTTCCGGCCCACCAGTAAGGCAGTCCTTAGCGCGGCTCGCTCTACGTCACGTAGAATGTTCGGGTGCCTATCTCCGAACCCTGCCTCGACATCCAGGGACTCGTGAAAGATCTGGGGCCGGTCGAGGCCCTGGATAACAAGATGGTCCGCGTTATTGACGGGGTCCATCTACGCGCCTACCCCGGGCAGGTTACCGCACTTCTCGGACCTAACGGGGCCGGCAAAACCACAACTTTAGCCTGCGCGCAGGGCCTGATGCCTCCCAACGGCGGGACCGTCCGGCTGCTCGGCCAAAATCCTTACCAAGCGGGAGCAGAGCTCCGGAGCCGCGTGGGAGTCATGCTCCAAGAAGGCGGCCTCCCGCAGGCCATCCGGCCGCTGGCCCTGCTGCAGCACGTAGCCGGGATGTACCAGAACCCGCGCAGTGTGGACGAACTCGCGGAGCGGCTCGGCATTCAGGGTTTCGCCAACACACCCATCCGCCGTCTGTCCGGCGGTGAGAAGCAACGGGTTGCGCTGGCCGCCGCATTGGTAGGCGATCCGGAAGTCCTCTTCCTGGACGAGCCGAGCGCCGGGCTGGATCCACAGTCCCGGGCAGTCGTGTTCGACCTGATCCAGGAGCTGCGCGCCGAGGGCCTGGGCATCATCCTCACCACGCACCTCATGGACGACGCCCAGCGACTGGCCGACTACGTCTTCATCATCGACGCCGGCCGGACCGTCGTGCACGGCACCGTCGCGGAGCTGACCGCGGCCACGGACGAAAGCGCCGGCGTCGAACGGTTGCTCACCTTTGACGCTCCCCCGGGACTGTCGCTCGACCTGCCCGAGCCGTTCACCGCCGTCGAAAGTGTTCCCGGGCGCTACACAGTGGCCGGGCAACTGACGCCAGCGGTGCTGGCCGCGTTGGCCGCCGAATGGGCGGCCCACAACGTCATGCCGGCGTCCATCCATATGGCGCCTCGTTCGCTCGAGGATGTCTTCCTCGATATCTCCGGGAAGGATCTGCGATGAGCGCACCCGCCGCCCTGATCCGCCGGATCGCTCTTCAAGGCCGCTACGAGACGATGGGCATGCTGCGCAACGGCGAACAACTGCTGATTGCCATCATCCTGCCGCTGCTGGCGCTCATCGGCCTCACCGTCACACCGCTGCTCGACACGTACACGGACGACCGGATTGCCATGGCGGCCCCGGGCGTACTGGCGTTGTGCACGGTGTCCACCGCGCTGACCGGCCAAGGGATTGCCACCGGCTTTGACCGCCGCTACGGCGTCCTGCGGTTCCTGTCCACTACCCCGCTGGGGCAGAGCGGCTTAATCCTCGGAAAGATCATTGCCGTGCTGGCCATCATGGTCATCCAGGTGGTGGTGGTGGGCGGGACCGCCCTGCTGTTCCTCGGCTGGCAGCCGGCACTTGGCGGCCTGCTGCCGGCGGCTGCGCAGCTGGTGCTGGGCGCCGCGGCCTTCACTTCGCTGGGCCTGCTGATCGCCGGCACGGTCCGCCCGGAAGCCACGCTGGCCATTACCAACCTGCTCTGGGTGCTGCTCGCCGCTGCCGGAGGTATCCTCTTCCCGGTGGCCAGTTGGCCCGACGTTTTCGAGCCCGCCGCCCACCTTTTGCCTTCGACCGCCCTGGGCGACGCCCTACGTAGTGCCCTGATCGACGCGCAGTTCAATCTCACCGCATCAATCGTCCTGCTGGTCTGGACCGTAGTGGCCAGCCTTGCCGCCATCCGCTGGTTTAAATGGAGCTAAGTCAATGACCACCGCCACCCCCAAGTCCCGCGCTCTCCTGGACCGGCTGCCGACCTCCGTCAACCGAACCGTCCATGGCTTGGCCATTGCGTCGCTGGTATCGCAGATCGGCATCATCATTACCGGCGGCGCCGTGCGGCTGACCAAGTCAGGCCTGGGCTGTTCGCAGTGGCCCAACTGCGTGCCCGGCTCCATGACACCGACGCCGGAAATGGGCATCCACGGGCTGATTGAATTCGGCAACCGGACGCTGACCTTCATTCTGGCCATCATTGCGGTTGCCATGCTGGTCTCGCTGTGGCGCATGCGCCGGTCGCACCGCACCCTGTTCGGCTTGGCCGTGGGGCTGCTCTGCGTGATCCCGGTGCAGGCCCTGATTGGCGGCATCACCGTCTGGACCGGTTTGAACCCCTGGGTGGTCAGCCTGCACTTCCTGGCCTCGGCCGCCCTCGTGGCGGTGGCCACCCTGCTGGTCAACCGGACTGGAATGTACTTGCGCGGCGGCACCGCTGTAGCCGTCGCCCCGGTCCCGAGCATCCAACGCACACTGGGCTGGACCATCGCCGCCGCGTCTGCCGCCTCCATCGTGTTGGGCACCATCGTGACCGGCACCGGCCCCCACGCCGGCGACGCCAGCGCACCCCGCCATGACTTCAACGCTGATCTGGTCACCCGAATCCACGTGGTGCCGGTCTACCTGCTGGTTGCTGTGACCGTGCTGGCGCTGGTGCTCGCCTACCGCCACGCAACCTCAAGGCAGCTGCGCGCTGCCCTGTGGGTGCTGGCCGCGGTGATTGTGCTCCAAGGTGGCATCGGCTACCTGCAGCACTTCACCGGCCTGCCCATCGGCCTGGTGTTGCTGCACATGCTCGGCTCGGCCCTGCTGGCCGCCGCTGCGACAAACGTCTGGGACCGTTCCACGGGCAAGTTCCCGCTCTAGCCCTTAGTAGGCGAACGAGTCGACAAGGTGCGGACAACCGGTCGGGTCGACAAGCGTGACCCTCTATCGTGGCCCTGACCGCGATGGATCAGCAGCACAGTACTGGCCGGCAGGCTGAGCGGGCCAGGAAGCCCCGTGATCCCTTGAGCCGAGATCGGCGAGATCCTCCGGCTCGTGAGGGTGACCATGACGCTGCAATTGTTCGCCGTCCCCAAGCCGGCCGCGCCGCAGCACCGGTAACTGCTGGAACGGATCTCAATACCGCGCCGGAACACGACCATTTCTAGGGGGCCTCGGGTGAGGGCCTCGGCGCCCGTCCAGGCTGAGCTCTTCGGGTCGGTGAAGTGTTTTATCTAAATCGCTGAACCGGTTGCCGCTCCTTTGCCCCTTGCACCCCTTTACCTGAAGGTGATATCCCGGTCGCAATTCCATCTCGATGAGGATAATACTGTTGGAAAGCCGAGTGAGGTCATGACTGGTGAAACCAAAAACAGGTGGGGCGTGCTTGCAGGCCTTCTGCTGGCAATGACCTTGGGATTATCCGGTTGCGGAGGTTCCGGCGATTCCGGCTCTTCGACCGCCAATCAGCGCGGGGCGGACTCCGCCGAAATAGGATCCGGAGCGGACGGGGGTGATACCACTATCGAGGGGCCCGGTGTGCAGACACTCGGCGAATATTCGCAATACGTGCAATCCCCGCCCGCCCAAGACGGGAACGACACCATCGCCATCACCTCGGAAGAGTTGGCCGATATTCAGATAGCCCAGACGATCACGGATCAGTTCTGGCGCCTGCATTGGAGTGAACTGTTCACTGGAACCTACACGCCGCCGACGGTCGTAGGACTATACGATGGCAGAGACCCAAGCAACGCACCCACTTGCGCGGGCAAGCCACTTCGGCCGGACAACGCCTTCTATTGCATTCCAGAGGATTACGTGGCCTGGGACACTTCGCTCATGGAACGCGGATTCCAATTCGGAGACGCTTGGCCTTACTTGGTCATCGCTCACGAATGGAGCCATGCAATCGCGAACCGGCTCGACCCCAGCCTCCGGTCTCAGGCCTATGAGCTGCAGGCTGACTGCTTGGCGGGCGCGACCCTGTATGGGGCGGCTGCAGACGGAACTCTTATTTTTGAACAAGGTGACCAGGGCGAACTGGTTACTGCGCTGAGTTCGCTTGGCGGAAACACCCCGTGGACGAACCCGCAGGACCACGGCGACTCCTCCGAACGGGTTGCGAACTTCAATGTCGGACGCACCGGCGGCGTGCTGGCATGCTTACCGTCACAACAATAAATAGATTTGGCCAACCGGTCTGACCTCTCTCAGGTCGTTTGACTTCAGAAGGGTGGCGGGTCCTGCTGTTGATTCGGTGACGGCCCATCGTGCAGTCGATCGGTTGCCGGTGGTTCGTTCTGGTGGTCTGCTGCTTGATTCTTATGGACCGGGTGCCAGGGCGGCAACCAACCGTCATCGCTGGAGCTGTCCCCTGGCCCGAATCCCGTCGACGGTTGAACGACCAGCGGTTGGATTCGTGGCCGGTGGTCTTTGGGGAGCGCGGCGGTGACGGCGGGCGGGTAGGCCGGTTGGCCGGGCGGGTCGTTGTCTTCGCCGGGCCGGTCGGTGTAGGTCCGGCCGGCCGGGGTGGTCACTTCGAACACTCCGGGCGCGGGCTGTGCCATGTTCCAGCCGGCGCGGGTTTTCAGCCCGTGGTGGGTCTCGCACGGCGGGCCCAGGTTCCCGGCGTCGGTTTCGCCCGTGGCGCCGTCGGCGCGGAAGGCCTGGGTGTGGTCGATCTGGCAGGCCTTGCCGTGTTTGCGGCAGCCGGCAAACGGGCACACCTCGTCCCGTTTCCGCACCGTCCGGGCCAGGTCCGCCGGCGGGCGGTACCGGGTTCGGCCGTAGGAGAGCCGGGCCCCGGTCTCCGGGTGGGTCAGGATCCGGTAGAACGACTTCGCATCCGCACACAGCTGCCGGGCCGTGTCCGCCGGGATCGGCCCGAACCCGTCCAGTGTGGCCGGTTCCTCGCTCAATCCCAGCAGCGAGAGCACCGGGACGGTGACCGCCGGTTCGGCGTGGATCCCGGCCGCCGGCCCGGTCTCCAGGCCCGCATGCACGAGCAGGTCCGTGAACACGTCGGCCCGCAACTGCCCCCTGGACCGGGTCTCGCCGGTCTGGCCGCGCAGGTGGTGGGCGGTGCGGGTGAGCCGGTCATCGATCGCGGCGGCCTGCTCGGCCGGCAGGTACGCGTTCAGCCACGCCATCCCGTCCGGCGCCGGTTCCACCCCCACGTTCCGCCGTTCCTCCGCGGTGCGGCGGCGCTTTGTGATGGTTTCCGGGTGCGTGCGCTCGCGCAGCCGCCGGGCCATGTCCCGCAGCGACCGCAGCGACCTGCCCTTCACCCGGCCCAGCAGGGTCTGTTCGAATTCGGCCGCCGCGTCCTCGGGCAGGGACCGGCCCTGGCTGACAATAATGGCGGCCTGTTCCCGGTCCAGGTCCCCGGCGGCCATCGCCGCCAGCGTGGCGGGGAACAACCGGTGCAGGTCAGCTGCCTGGTCCATTCTGGCGCAGGCCTGGTGGTCGGGCAGGCCGAGGAGGCAGCCCAGTTCCTCGGCCGCGGACGTCGCGGCCAGCAGCTGCCGCTGCTTCAAGGTGGTGCACCCCGGCCCCGGCTGCGGCAACTGCTTCAGCGCCCTGCGGCCCAACTGCGCCTCCAGCGCCACTTCCCGGGCATCGAGCCAGCACCTGACCCGCTGCACCGCGGCCAGATGCTCCACCGCCTCCTGATACCCCAGCCCGCCGGTTTCCGACCCGGTCAGCGTGGCCAGCAGCACCGCCGGCTCCGCGCCGGTCACCAGGGTTTCGAGACGTTCGGTGTAATAGTCGGCGTTCGCTGCCGACTCAAACAACCCCGCCGGCAGCCAGCACCCCTCGGGTAGATTCGGCAGCTCCGCGAACTCCGCCGGCACCGCACCCACCCCCGGCGGCCGATCGGTCGCGTCGTCGAGTTCCCAGGCCGCGAAGTCCTCCCGGTGCGCCCGGTTGCCCTGGTCAAGGTCCTCATCCGCGGCCGGCGGGATCACCAGGCCCGCGTACGGGTCCGGGCCCGGCTCGAACACCGGCTCCGCCCACCGCTCAGGCACAGACACCGGTTCCTTCCGGGCCGGCTTCATCCGCGCCAGAATCGCCGCGATCGCCGCCTCACGCTCCTCCTGCGTAGGCAACCGCCGGCCCTCCCCAGAAACCGGTTCCCGCTCCGTGCCGTCCATAACCCCACTCAACCAGCTGCCTACGACAATTTGGGAACGTCGCTGGTGGCCCGCCCGCTGATCAGCCGCCAGAGGCTACTTAACTGCCAGTGCGAGACCTCTCGGCACTTCGATCCGAGCCCCGGCTCGCGGCCGCGCTAGGCGGCGGTACGGAAGGCCCCGGCGGCGCGACAGGACCTGCGCCGGCTCTCCCTACAGCGGAGGTGTGCCGAGGCCGTAGTGGTGTCACAGCCGTGGGGCAGCAAGTCTGGGCCGGGGGTTCGCGGCGGCAATGTTACATCCGGCGGCCGCCCCCACCGGGGTCGCAAGGAACCCGCTGGCCGTCCCCCGGGATGCGCTACTCCCCCGCCGTGGCCCGTTCGATAGGTGTGTACGCTTCGATGCCTTCGAGCAGTCGGGCCAATTCGCGAAGACTGCTTCCGGGCAGTGGCTGCAGCGGCAGGCGCGGATCGCCCGCCTCGATGCCCGCCGCCCTGGCCAAGCCGTACAGGTTACTGAGCGGCCGCAGTGTCCCGAAGTACCCCATCAGCGGAGACAGCACCGCGCGTGCCGCGTCCGTCGCTTCCTCGTCGCCGGCCTCCAGGGCATCGCGTAGCAAGCGGTAGTGTGCCGGCAGGACGGCGATCGGGCCGCCGTGCCAGGCATCGGCGGCAAAGCCGGCGTCGGCGATCAGCGCATCTCCGCTCATGCCATGGCTGAAATCGCTCGTGTCCGCCGGCAACACGCGGCGAAGCTGTTCATACCGTGTGCGGAATACGTCCGCATCTGCCGCGGATTCCTTCACCGCCACGATGTTCGGTTCAACGGCCAGCTCTGCCACCAACTCCAGGCTGAAGCTGAACTGAGTGGTGCGGGGATTGCTGTACAGGCACACAGGGAGGGCCGACTGCCGCGCAGCCGCCAAACATTGGGCTGCAACTTCCTCGTCCGTCAACGGATAGTAGGAGACGGTGGAAACCAGCAGCCCATCGACACCCGAGGCAGCGGCCTCGTCGATGTTTTGCAGTAGTTCGCGGGTGCCCACGGCGCTCACGCCGGCACACACCGGCAGTCCCGGGCGCACAGCCTTGACGGCCTCTACGGCGGCCGTGATGACATCCCTCCGCTCCGCACGGTCCAGATAAGCGAAGTTTCCTGAACTGCCAAGCACCGTTATTGCGTCGACGGGTGATTCGGCAACCGCGGAAACGTGGCGGGCCAGCTCGGGAAAGTTGACGGTGCCGTCGCCGTGAAAGGGAGTCACTGGATAGGCAATGAGACCGCGGAAGGGATTCATGCCGCTATCTTAGGTCAGCGCGGCCGGCGCTTGGACACAGGGCGACGACGGCGCAGCGAAACCGGGCACAGCGAGCCGGAGGGAGCCAACGCCGTCACGAAAACGCCGCGGCGGTCAGCCGAAGACGGGGCCGCCGATGAAGGGGTCAACGGCCAAGGCCAGGAACAGCACCGTCAGGTAGCTGATGGAGCCGTGGAACACGCGCATGGCGCTCTTGTTCGTGGCGGCCGGGGTTTCGGTACCGCGCTTGGCCAGCGCGTACAGGCGGTGCGATTCGTACACGAACCAGCTGCCGCTTAGCAGCGCCACGACGGTGTACACCCAGCCGGCACCGCCGACCGGGGCCAGCAGCAGCGAGCAGACCAGCGTGGCCCAGGCATACAGGACAACCTGCACGGAGACCTGGCGGGCACTGGCAATGGCGCCGAGCATCGGGACGTTGGCGGCGTTGTAGTCGTCGCTGTACTTCATGGACAGCGGCCAGTAGTGCGGCGGCGTCCACAGGAAAATGACCATGAAAAGGATGACGGCGGGCCACGCCACCGTATTGGTCACGGCGGCCCAGGCGATCAGCACCGGGAAGCACCCGGCGGCGCCACCCCAGACGATGTTCTGCGAAGTGCGGCGTTTGAGGATCAGCGTGTAGATGACCACGTAGAAGAAGATCGCGCCGACGCCCAGCATTCCGGCCAGCGGGTTCGCGCCGAACCAGAGCAGCGCAACGGCCACAATGCCCAGCACCCAGGAGAACACCAGCGCCTCGCGAGGAGTGAGTTCGCCGGTGACCAGCGGCCGGTTCTCGGTCCGGTGCATGAGCTTGTCCATGTCCCGGTCGATGTAGCAGTTGAAGGAGCCGGCTGACCCGGCTGCCAGCGCGCCGCCGATCATCGTGACGGCCATCAACCAAAGGTCCGGGAAGCCGCCGTAGGCGAAGATCATGGTGGGCAGGGTGGTGACCAGCAGGAGTTCCATGACACGGGGCTTCGTGAGCGCTATGTACGCTTTGGCCTTGCGCGAAAAGCCGGGCTTGGCCGGGACGGCCAACGCCTGGTCCGGCACGGTCTGCATATTCAAGGAAAAACCACTCAGTTCTGCTGGAGTCCGTCTGACACACGAAAACGCCCGGCCGCATAGGGCGGGTCAAGGTGCACCTACATCATACTCCTTCTATCTGTCGTAGAAACCGACCCACGCGTCGGCCGCGTCGGCCGGTACAAAATCAATGAGTGCCTATGTGACTGCGCGCACCGTAAAGCGTCCTGCGCATTGCAGGCTCAACGGATAGAGTGGGGATCGAGTGCCAGTCCGCGGGGATATGGCGCAATAATGCTCAAGCAGTGCCAACGGCGAATGGTCCTCCGGGTCCGCGGTTGCGGGCGCCTTTTCCGGACCGTCGGTGCTGCTATGTCGATCAGAAAGGGCCCCACCGGTGCCACATATGCAAGATCAGGAATTGTCGTGGACATCGCTGGACCAGCGGGCGGTGGACACAGTGCGCGTTCTCGCCGCCGATGCCGTGGAGAAGGTCGGCAACGGCCACCCCGGAACCGCCATGAGCCTGGCGCCGGCCGCCTACTTGATCTTCCAGCAGTTCATGCGGCACGACCCGACGGACCCGCAGTGGGTGGGACGCGACCGCTTTGTCCTCTCCCCCGGCCACACCTCGCTGACGCTGTACATCCAGCTGTTCCTCTCCGGCTACGGTCTGGAACTGGACGATCTGAAGGCGCTGCGGACCTGGGGCTCGCTCACCCCGGGCCACCCGGAGTACAAGCACACCGCGGGCGTTGAAATCACCACCGGCCCGCTGGGCCAGGGCCTCGCCTCCGCCGTCGGCTTCGCCTACGCGCAGCGCCGCACGCGCGGCATGTACGACGCCGATGCTGCCGCCAACGAGAGCCCCTTCGACCACACCGTCTGGGTGATCGCGTCCGACGGCGACCTGCAGGAAGGCGTCACCTCCGAGGCCTCGTCGCTGGCCGGCCACCAGGAGCTGGGCAATCTGGTCGTGCTCTACGACGACAACAAGATCTCCATCGAAGACGACACCGACATCGCCTTCACCGAGGACGTCCTCAAGCGCTACGAAGCGTACGGCTGGCACACCCAGCGGGTGGACTGGACCAGGACCGGCGAGTACGCCGAGGACATTCCGGCCCTGTTCGAGGCGCTGAAGGCAGCGAAGGCCGAGACCTCCCGGCCCTCGATCATCTCGCTGCGCACCATCATTGGTTGGCCGGCCCCGAAGAAGCAGAACACCGGCAAGATCCACGGCTCCGCGCTGGGCGCCGAGGAAGTCGCCGCCGTCAAGGAGGTGCTCGGCTTCGATCCGGAGCAGCAGTTCGCCGTCGAGCAGGACGTGCTGGACCACGCCCGGCAGGTCGCCGCGCGCGGCAAGCAGGCCCGGGCCGACTGGGACGCCGGCTACCAAGCATGGCGTGAAGCCAACCCGGAGAACGCAGCCCTGCTGGACCGGGTCCAGGCTTCGGAGCTGCCGAAGGGCTGGGAGCAGGCGCTTCCCGAGTTCCCCGCCGGCAAGGACGTGTCCACGCGCGCTGCTTCCGGCAAGGTGCTCAACGCCATCGGTCCGGTGCTCCCGGAGCTGTGGGGCGGTTCGGCCGACTTGGCAGAATCGAACAACACCACCATCGAGGGCGCTCCGTCCTTCGTTCCGGAGTCGCGGCAGACCGAGATGTGGTCCGGCGGCCCGTACGGCCGGGTGCTGCACTTCGGCATCCGCGAGCACGCGGCGGCGTCCATCGTCAACGGCATTGTGCTCAGCTCCAACACCAGGGCCTTCTCGGGAACGTTCCTGATCTTCAGCGACTACCAGCGGCCGGCCATCCGGCTGGGCGCCCTGATGGGCGTGCCCTCCATCTACGTCTGGACGCATGATTCCATCGGCCTCGGCGAAGACGGACCCACCCACCAGCCGGTGGAGCAGCTGGCGAGCCTGCGCGCCATCCCGGGCCTCGACGTCGTGCGCCCTGCCGATGCCAACGAAGTGGCGCAGGCATGGAAGGCGATGCTGGAGAACCACAGCAACCCGGCCGGCATTGTGCTCACCCGGCAGAACCTGCCGGTGTACGACCGCGGCGAAGCCGGCTTCGCCTCCGCCGACAACGTGGCCAAGGGCGCGTACGTGCTGGCCGAGGCGCAGTCCGGCGGCACGGACGCCACTCCGCAGGTGATCCTGCTGGCCACCGGCTCCGAAGTGCAGCTGGCGGTCCAGGCCCGCGAAATGCTGCAGGCGGACGGCGTTGCCACCCGCGTGGTTTCCGTGCCCTGCCTCGAGTGGTTCGCCCGCCAGGACGCCGCCTACCGCGAGTCCGTGCTGCCCGCCGGCATCAAGGCCCGAGTCTCGGTGGAAGCCGGGATCGCGCAGTGCTGGGACGGCTTGGTTGGCGACGCCGGCCGCAGCGTGTCCCTGGAGCACTACGGTGCCTCCGCCGACTACAAGACCCTGTTCCGCGAATTCGGCATTACGGCCGAGGCCGTTGTCGAGGCCGCCCGCGACTCGCTCGCACAGATCAACAACTCCTAAGGAGAACGCGATGTCCAACCCGAATACCCAGGCTCTCTCCGATGCCGGTGTCTCCATCTGGCTCGACGATCTTTCCCGCGAGCGGATCAGTTCCGGGACCCTGAAGGCCCTGATCGACGAGATGAACGTCGTCGGCGTCACCACCAACCCGTCCATCTTCGCCTCGGCTCTGCAGGACGGCCGCAGCTACGAGGCACAGGTGAACCAGCTGGCCGCCGACGGCGCCGACGTGGACACGGCGGTCTTCGCCATCACCACGGCCGACGTGGCCGAAGCCTGCGACCTGTTCTCCGCGCTCGCCACGGACACCGACGGCGTGGACGGCCGGGTGTCGATCGAGGTGGACCCGCGGCTGGCCCGGGACACCCGCGGCACCGTCGAGGAGGCCAAGCACCTGCACAAGGCCGTGGGCCGGACCAACGCGTTCATCAAGATTCCGGCCACCACCGAAGGCCTGGAAGCGATCACCGAGACCCTGGCGGCCGGCATCAGCGTCAACGTCACGCTGATCTTCTCGCTGCAGCGCTACCGCGAAGTGATCAACGCCTTCATGCTGGGGCTGGAGCAGGCCAAGGAAAACGGCAAGGACCTTGCCAGCCTCCACTCGGTGGCCTCCTTCTTCGTGTCCCGGGTGGACAGCGAGATCGACAAGCGCCTGGACGCGGTCGGCTCCGAGGAAGCAACCGCGCTGAAGGGCAAGGCCGGCGTCGCCAATGCGCAGCTGGCGTACCAGATCTACGAAGAGCAGTTCGCCACCGAACGCTGGCAGGTCCTCGCCGCGTCCGGTGCCCGGCCGCAGCGTCCCTTGTGGGCTTCCACCGGGGTGAAGAACCCGGAATACCCGGACACTTTGTACGTCACCGAACTGGTGGCCAACAATGTGGTCAACACCATGCCGGAGAAGACGCTGGAAGCCGTCGCGGACCACGGCAAGATCGAGGGCGACCGGGTGACCGGCAGCTACCAGGAAGCCAACAAGGTGCTGGACCAGATTGCCAAGGTCGGCATTTCCTACAACGAAGTGGTCGAACTGCTCGAGGAAGAGGGCCTGGAGAAGTTCGTCACCAGCTGGCAGCAGCTGCGGGAGACCGTCCAGACCGCGCTGGACTCGGCACCGGGGGCTCCGAAGGCATGAGCTCGCTGGCCTTCGAAGCATCGGGAGCCGCGCTGGCCGCTGTCCGCCGGCACATCGACACCTTGGTCGAGGACCGGGTCGCGTCCCGGATCGCCGCCCAGGACAATACCGTGTGGGGCCCGGAGGCTGAAGCGGAGGCCGCCATCCGCCTCGGCTGGGTGGACGCCGCGGCGCTCTCCCGGCCGTTGGTGGCGGACATCCTGGAGCTTCGCAAGGAACTTGCTGCCGAGGGCGTGACCCGGTTCGTGCTGGCCGGCATGGGCGGTTCCTCGCTGGCTCCCGAGGTCATCGCCAATACCGCCGGGGTGGAGCTGACCGTGCTCGACAGCACGGATCCGCAGCAGGTAGCTGCCGCGCTGGCGGAGCGGCTTGCTGACACCGCCATCATCGTGGCGTCCAAATCCGGTTCCACGCTGGAAACAGATTCGCAGCGCCGGGTCTTCGAGCAGGCATTTGCCGACGCCGGTCTGGATGCCGCCTCGCGGATCATTGTGGTCACCGATCCCGGGTCGCCGCTGGACCAGGCGTCCCGGGAAGCCGGCTACCGGGCGGTGTTCAAAGCCGATCCCGACGTCGGCGGGCGCTACTCCGCGCTGACCGCTTTCGGGCTGGTCCCTTCCGGGCTCGCCGGTGTGGACATCGAAAAACTGCTTGACGACGCCGAAGAGGCAGCCGAAGTCCTCTCCGAGGACTCCACCGACAACATGGCTCTGGCTCTGGGCGCGGCCCTAGCCGGTACCGAACCGCTGCGCAACAAAGTGGCCATTGCCGACGAAGGCTCCGGCATTGTCGGCTTCGGCGACTGGGCCGAACAGCTGATTGCCGAGTCCACCGGCAAGCTGGGCACCGGCGTGCTGCCGCTGGTCGTCAACTCCGGTGATCCCGAGACTGTTTCCAAAGCCGCCGATGTGCTGGTCGTCCGGCTGGTCTCGCCCGATCACGAGGTAACCCTCGGAGCCGACGAAGTTGCCGTCGGCGGCAGCCTGGGCAGCCAACTGCTGCTCTGGGAGTACGCCACGGCAGTGGCCGGCCGCCTACTGGGCATCAACCCCTTCGACCAGCCGGATGTGGAGGCGGCCAAGGTCGCCGCGCGCGGACTGCTGGAAGAGCGCCCGGAGGCGGTCCTTCCCGACTTTACCGACGGTGCCGTCCAGGTACGCGGCAGCGGGCTGGCCATGGGCAACTCGCTCGACGACGCGCTCCGCGACCTGCTGCGCAAACTTGGGCCGGACGGCTACGTCAGCGTGCAGGCCTATCTTGACCGCTTCGGCCAGGCCGAACTGGAACGGATCCGCCCCCTGCTGGCCGAAGCCACCGGCCGTCCTGTGACCTTCGGCTGGGGACCGCGCTTCCTGCACTCCACCGGCCAGTTCCACAAGGGCGGACCGGCCACCGGCGTCTACCTGCAGTTGACCGGCGAAGCAGCCGCGGACGTCCCCATCCCGGGCCGACCGTTCAGCTTCGGCGAACTCATCGACGCCCAAGCAGCCGGCGACGCCAACGTCCTGCGCGAGGCAAACCGCCCCGTCCTGCGCCTTCACTTGGCTGACCGTGCGGCGGGTCTGCGCCAGGTGATCGACGCCGTCTCCCGACTCGCCGGAAAGTAGTCATGGCACCTTCCACTGCACACGGCCGTCCGGCCAACCCGCTGCGGGACCCCCGCGACCGCCGGCTGGACCGTATTGCCGGCCCGTGTTCCCTGGTGCTGTTCGGCGTCACCGGAGACCTGGCGCGGAAGAAGCTTATGCCGGCGGTTTATGACCTGGCCAACCGCGGACTACTGCCGCCCAGCTTCGCGCTGGTCGGCTTTGCCCGCCGGCCGTGGGACGACGCCGAATTCGCCGCGCAGGTGAAAGAGTCCGTGCAGCAGCACGCCCGCACCCCGTTCCGCGAGGACATCTGGACGCATCTGGCTGCCGGCATCCGGTTTGTCGAAGGAGCATTCGACGACGACGACGCCTTCGAGCAGTTGGGTGCCACGTTGAAGGAGCTCGATGAACAGCGCGGGACCCAGGGAAACCACGCGTTCTACCTCTCAATCCCGCCCAAGGCCTTCGAGCAGGTGTGCCAGATGCTCTCCTCGCACGGCCTCGCCCAGGCCACCGAAGATGCGCCGGGCACGCCGTGGCGCCGGGTGGTTATCGAAAAGCCCTTCGGCCATGATCTGAAGTCCGCGCGTGAGCTGAACAACATCGTTGAATCGGTTTTCCCGCCGGATGCGGTATTCCGGATCGACCACTATTTGGGCAAGGAGACCGTCCAGAACTTACTGGCGCTTCGCTTTGCCAATCAGTTGTTTGAACCGCTCTGGAACGCAAACTATGTGGACCATGTGCAGATCACCATGGCGGAAGACATTGGGATTGGCGGCCGTGCGGGCTATTACGACGGCGTCGGCGCGGCTCGCGACGTTATCCAGAACCACCTGCTCCAACTGTTGGCCCTGACCGCCATGGAGGAACCGATCTCCTTCAACGCGGAGGACCTGCGGGCGGAAAAGGAAAAAGTGCTGGCCGCTGTCAAGCTCCCCGAGGACCTCTCGACCCATTCGGCCCGGGGGCAGTACACCGGCGGCTGGCAGGGCGGGGAAAAGGTCACCGGATATCTGGAGGAAGAAGGCTTCAACCCGGATTCGGTCACCGAGACCTATGCGGCGCTGCGGCTGGACATCCACACCCGGCGCTGGTCCGGTGTTCCGTTCTACCTGCGCGCCGGCAAGCGGCTGGGCCGCCGGGTGACGGAGATCGCCGTCGTGTTCAAGCGGGCGCCGAATCTGCTGTTCCCGAACCACAGCGAGGACGACTTCGGCCAAAACGCGGTGGTGATCCGCGTGCAGCCGGACGAAGGGGTCACCATCCGCTTCGGTTCCAAGGTGCCCGGTACCCAGACGGAAGTCCGCGACGTCACGATGGACTTCGGCTACGGGCACGCGTTTACCGAGTCGAGTCCCGAGGCCTATGAGCGGCTGATCCTGGACGTACTGCTCGGTGAGCCGCCGCTGTTCCCGCGGCACCAGGAGGTCGAGCTCTCGTGGAAGATCCTGGACCCGTTCGAGGAATATTGGGCCGAGAGCCGGACCCGGCCGGAGCCGTACTCCCCCGGCAGCTGGGGGCCGGCGTCGGCCGATGAACTGCTGGCCCGCGACGGACGCACTTGGAGAAGGCCGTGATTAAAGACCTGAAAGACACCACCACGTCGAAGGTCTCGAAGGAGATCGTGGCCATGCGCGAGCAGGGCGGCGTTGTGGCGCTGGGCCGCGTGCTCACCCTGGTCGTGGTGACTCCGTTGGGCCATGAGGAGGAAGCCATCCTCGCTGCCAATGCAGCCAGCCGTGAGCATCCCTGCCGGATCATCGCGCTGGTGGATGCAGGTTCGAAGGAGAAGACCCGCCTCGATGCCCAGATCCGGGTCGGCGGCGACGCCGGAGCGGCCGAGGTCATCGTGCTGTACGGTTACGGCCAGCTGGCTGCCGAAAGCGAGTCCTTGGTGGCTGCCCTGCTGCTGCCCGATGCGCCGATCGTGGCCTGGTGGCCGCACGGCATGCCGAAGGATGCTTCGCGCACCTCGATTGGCCGGATCGCGCACCGCCGCATCACGGATTCCGGCAATGAGGCCGACCCGCAGCGGGCGCTGTTCAGCCTGCGCGACACCTACACCGCGGGCGATACGGACCTGGCCTGGACCCGGCTGACCAGCTGGCGCGTCCAGCTGGCTGCCGTCTTTGACCAACTGGAGCCAGCCCCGGTGACAGCCGTTGCGGTGGAGGGGGCGTCCGACTCCCCCAGCACCGTCCTGCTGGCGGCGTGGCTGACGCTGGCCTTGAACGCGCCGGTCACCATCGTGGAGAACCTCGCGGGCACCGGCATCAGGGGTGTGGAGATCTCGCGCACCACCGGCGACATCCGCATCCTGCGTCCCGGCGCCAGTGTGGCCGAACTTCTGCTGCCCGGCCAACCGGTCCAGCGGATCTCGCTGCCGCGCCGGCCGCTGGAAGAATGCCTGGCCGAAGAGCTTCGCCGGCTCGACCCGGATGATGTTTTCGGTGAAGTATTGACCGATGGATTGCCCCGGACCAATTTGAGGAGCGTGCGCCGCAGTGAACGCTGAACCACACGTCATAGTCCATTCCGACGTCGCCGCCGTCGCGGGCGCGACCGCCCAGAGGCTGGTGGAGCGGCTGGCCGCCGCCCAGGCCGAACGCGGCGAAGCCACCGTGGTGCTCACCGGCGGCAGCCTGGGCATCAACACCCTGAAGGCGGTCGCCGCCGTTGAGCTTCCCGCCGGTTTCGACTGGTCGAAGGTGAATGTTTGGTGGGGTGACGAACGCTTCGTCGCGAAGGACAGCCCGGACCGCAACGAGCGGCAGGCGCGCGAAGCGCTGCTGGACGGGCTTCCGCTGGACCCGGCCCGGGTGCATCCCTTCGGCGCCGCCGGCGAATACGCCGACCCGGACGCGGCCGCAGTTGCCTATTCCGCCGCCCTCCGACAGGCTGCGGCCGACGAAGGCACGAGTGGCCCGGTGCCGAAGCTGGATGTGCTGCTGCTGGGCGTCGGCCCTGACGCCCACATTGCCTCGCTGTTTCCCGAAATGGCCGGAATCCGGACTGAGGACCGCTCGGCCGTCGGTGAAACCGATGCGCCGAAACCGCCGCCGGAGCGCGTGTCCCTCACGCTGCCCGCGATCAATGCGGCGGACGAGGTGTGGCTGGTGGTGGGCGGCAGCGACAAGGCCGGCGCGGTGGGGCTGGCCCTGGCCGGCGCCAGCCCGGTGCAGGTTCCCGCCGCCGGCGCACGCGGACGCAAGCGAACAGTATGGCTGCTGGATCAGGACGCGGCGTCCAAGCTGCCGGAGACGCTGCTCTCCCCGGCCGACAACGGCAACGACTAGTACGGGCCTCTAGTCGCCGCGGCGCTGGCGCCCTGACTCCGCCCGACGAAGTGCTTCCCGCCGGCGCCGCCGCAACTTCTCCAGGGCCTGTTCCACCACGGCCTCCGCCTCGTCCGGGCTGCGCCGTTCCTTGGCGTACTCCAGATGGCTCTTGTAAGGCTCGTCGCTGCTGCGGGCCTCGGCACCGCCTCCGCCAGGTTCCCTGGCCGCCGTCTGGCCGCAGTGCGGGCAGTCCCACGAGGTGGGGATGTCGGCTTCGCTGAGATTGGCGAAAACCGGTGTGGTCTGGTGTCCCTTCGGGCACCAGTAGGTGACCGGGACTTTGGTGACCGGCACCACCGTCCGGCCGGTCACGGCCTGCCAACCGGCAAGCCCGGCGCCCGTTTCGGAACCGACCCGGACGGCCCGGAAGGAATTCGACGGATCAACCATGTTTGCCCCCGATTACCAGAATGGATGCCCCCTGCATCGGGCACCAGTCTACGGTGGGAACAGCGCAGGGTTAAGGGGTCGGGGCAAAGTCTCTCGGAATTCCGTCCCAGCCGAAACCGGTCCGGTGAGCGGCAGGGCCGGAAGAAAAGTCGCTTAGGATTCCGCGCTGAAACGCATCATCAGGCCCAGGGCCACGATGACCGTGCCCCAGACCAGTCCAAGAACCACCGTGAACCGGTTGAGGTTTCGCTCTGCGACGCCGGACGATCCCAGGCTGGTGGTCATTCCACCGCCGAACATGTCGGACATGCCGCCACCGCGCCCCTTGTGGAGCAGGATGAGCAGGGTCAGCAGCAGGCTGGTGATGCCGAGCAGGATTTGCAGAGTGATCTTCAGAGCTTCCACAGTGGCCTTTCGTCAGCTGTCGGGATATCCCAGTGGCGGGCAGACATCACTTTGTCAGCAGATGGTGTTCGAACCTGACAATATTAGCAAATTCGCCCGCGTCCAGGCTGGCCCCGCCAACCAACACGCCGTCCACGTCGCGTTCGTTCAGGATTGCCGCAGCGTTGCCCGCCTTTACTGATCCGCCGTAGAGCAGGCGGACGCCGGCTGCCACGCTCTCGTCGAACAGCACGGCCATCTCGGCGCGGATGGCGGCGCACATCTCCTGAGCGTCTTCAGGGCCGGCCACCTCCCCCGTACCGATCGCCCAGACAGGCTCGTAGGCGATGACCAGTCGGGCCGCTTGCTCGGCATCGAGGCCAGCCACATCGGCACGCAACTGGCTGAGCGTGTGCTCCACGTGGTTTCCTGCTTGGCGCACGTCAAGGCCCTCGCCGACGCACAGAATGGGGGTCAGCTTGTGCCGGTAGGCCGCCTTCAGCTTCGCGTTCAGCAGGGCGTCGTCCTCGCCGTGGATTTCGCGCCGCTCGGAGTGGCCCACCAGCACATAGGTGCAGCCCAGCTTGGCGAGGAACTGTCCGGAAATGTCCCCGGTGTACGCGCCCGAGTCCTGCGGCGAGAGATCCTGGGCGCCGTAAACAAGCTTCAGATTGTCGCCGTTGACCAGCGTCTGCACGCCGCGCAGATCCGTGAACGGGGGAAAGACCGCGACCTCCACCCGGGTGTAGTCGTGCCGGGCATCGCTGAGCGTCCAGGCCAACTTCTGCAGCAAGGTGATGCCCTGGACATGGTCCATGTTCATCTTCCAGTTGCCGGCGATCAGCGGTTTGCGGTCGAACTTGCCGTTGGTCGAAGTGGTCACTGCGGTCTCCATCTGTGGTGCTGGGCGTCGTTCTGCGCGGCCGGGCCGCGCGGTGGCTGGGCAATGCCGGAACCAACCGCCGTATGGCGGCGAAGGTCCGGGCGGCGTCAGCGGTCCAGTGCGGCGAGGCCGGGCAATTCCTTGCCCTCAAGGTATTCGAGGCTGGCACCGCCGCCGGTTGAAATATGGCCGAAAGCGTCGTCGTCGAAGCCCAGCGTACGCACCGCAGCGGCGGAATCGCCGCCGCCGACCACGGTGAAGCCGCCGCTTCCGGTCAGAGCCTTGGCAACGGTGCGGGTCCCGTTGGCGAAGGCATCAAATTCAAACACGCCCATCGGCCCGTTCCAGAAGACCGTATTGGCCGAATGGATCTGGTGCGCGAAGGCTTCGGCCGATTCCGGACCGATGTCCAAACCAATGCCATCGGCACCGAACGAGGTCGATTCGATGCCCTCGGCGGGCACCACTTCCCACGCGGCGTCGGCAGCGAACTTCTCCGCAACCACGATGTCGGTCGGCAGGATGAACGTGCACCCCAGTTCCTTGGCACGGGCGAGGTAGCCGCGCACCGTGTCCAATTGGTCCATTTCCAGCAGGCTGGCGCCGACCTTGTGCCCTTGCGCGGCGAGGAAGGTGAAGACCATTCCGCCGCCGACCAGCAGGTAGTCCGCCTTGCCCAGCAGGTTTTCGATCACGGCCAGCTTGTCCGAGACCTTGGAACCGCCCAGCACCACCACATACGGCCGCTGCGGGGCCTCGGTGAGGCGATTCAGCACCTGGAGCTCCGTCCGCACCAGGTCGCCCTGGTAGGCGGGAAGCAGGCGGGCAATGTCGAAAACGGAAGCATGTTTGCGGTGCACGGCGCCGAAGGCATCGTCCACATAGGCCCCGTCGCCGGCGGTGAGCCCGGCGAGTTCGGCGGCAAAAGCCTCACGCTCGGCGTCGTCGTTGCTGGTTTCGCGCGGATCGAAGCGCACGTTCTCCAGCACCAGCACTTCGCCGTCCTGCAGGCCGGCAGCTGCCTCCCGGGCTGCCGGACCCACGGTGTCCTCGGCGAACTTGACCGTCACAGCGGCCAACTCTTTCAGCCGGGCGACCGCGGGGCGCAGCGAGAACTTCTCCTCGGGCGCGCCCTTGGGCCGGCCGAGGTGTGCCGTCACGATGACCCGGGCCCCGGCCTCCGCCAGCTTGGTGATGACCGGCAGCGAGGCGCGGATGCGCCCGTCGTCGGACACCTTCAGCCGGGGCGATTCGCCTTCCAAGGGGACGTTCAGGTCCGAACGGACCAACACGTGGCGTCCGCGGACTCCGGCGGCCAACAGTTCATCGAGAGAATGTGCAGTCATTTCTACCTTCGTGCGGAGGACGGGTGGTGCCGTGCCTAGGACAGCTTTGAGGCGATCAGGACAGTCAGATCCAACAGACGGTTGGAGTAGCCCCACTCGTTGTCGTACCAGCCAACAACTTTCACCTGGTTACCCATAACCTTAGTCAGTCCCGAGTCGAAGATCGAAGACGCCGGGTCTGTGACGATATCGGACGACACGATGGGGTCCTCGGTATAAGTGAGGATTCCGGCCCAGTGCGGGTCCGCGGCGGCGTCCTTGAAGGCCTCGTTGACCTCTTCCACCGTCGCTTCGCGGGACAGCGTGACGGTCAGGTCCGTCATGGAGCCGGTGGGCACCGGCACCCGCACCGCGAAGCCGTCCAACTTACCCTGCAGCTCGGGGAGCACCCGCCCAATGGCCTTCGCCGCGCCGGTTGACGTCGGCACCAGGTTAATGGCCGCCGCGCGGGCGCGCCGCAGGTCCCGATGCGGGCCGTCCTGGAGGTTCTGGTCGGCGGTGTAGGCGTGAATGGTGGTCATCAGCCCGTGCTCGATGCCGAACTTTTCGTGCAGCACCTTGGCCAGCGGTGCCAGGCAGTTGGTGGTGCAGGAGGCGTTCGAGATCAGGTGGTGCGCATCGGCGTCGTACTCGCCGTCATTGACGCCCATCACGATGGTGATGTCCTCGTCCTTGGCGGGCGCGGAAACCAAGACCTTCCTGGCGCCTGCCTCCATGTGCTTGCGGGCGCCACCGCTCTTGTTGAACCGCCCGGTGGATTCGATCACGATGTCCACGTCGAGTTCGCCCCACGGCAGGGCTGCCGGGTCCTTCTCGGACAGGACACGGATCTTCCGGCCGCCGACGATCAGGTTGCCGGCGTCCACCTCCACCGTTTCCGGCAGGATGCCCAGCACGCTGTCGTATTTGAGCAGGTGGGCCAGAGTGTCCGCGTCGGTCAGGTCATTGATGGCCACGATTTCCAGATCCGGTTTCTGGGCCAGAGCTGCGCGGAAGTAGCTGCGGCCTATCCGGCCGAATCCGTTGATACCTACTCGAGTAGTCATGTGCGTCTACCTCCTGGAGGAGATGGCGGCCGGTGCGGGGATTCCCATCTCCCCCGCCCGGCCGGTGCCTGATAGGTTCGGCCTTACCTGGCCGGGGTGATCAGCGCGGAAGCGCCGGTGCGGGCGGCGTCGAAGCGGGCGGCGACGTCGGCCCAGTTGACGATGTTCCAGAACGCCTTGACGTAGTCGGCCTTGACATTGACGTAGTCCAGGTAGAAGGCGTGCTCCCACATGTCCAGCATCAGCAGCGGGATGGTGCCCACCGGAATGTTGCCCTGCTGGTCGTAGAGCTGCTCGATGACCAGGTTGCCGCCCAGCGGTTCGTAGGCCAGCACGGCCCAGCCCGAGCCCTGCAGGCTCAGCGCCGCGGCACCGAAGTGGCCGCGGAACGCGTCGAAGGAACCGAAGTACTCATCGATCGCCGAGGCCAGCTCGCCGGTGGGCTTGTCGCCGCCTTCCGGGGAGAG